>NZ_JBIATN010000099.1:0-1131 GCF_042891825.1 Streptomyces sp. NPDC001852 | reverse complement strand
CGCCAGGTGTTGAAGTTGTGCCCGCCGCTCGGGAGGATGATCGACGAGATTCTGGTCACGTTCGTGTCCTGCACGCTCTTGATGAACCTGAGCGTGTCCTTGTAGTTGTGCTCACCGACCCGGCTGCTGGTGACGAGCAGCGACGTCTCGGGCGCGGTCAGGTGCTTGAGCGTCCAGAAGAGGTCGGATCGGTTCTGCAGGTCCTTGTTGCCGTGGAAGAGGTCACCGGTGGTGGGGTCGATCGGCGCCTTGTAGTAGGGCGACAGGCCCGCGGCGGCCGCGTAGGAACCCGGGTGGTGCATGGCGATCTTCAGCGCGCAGTAGCCGCCGGTCGAGTCGCCGACGATGCCCCAGCTGGCGGGCGTCTTGTCGACCCGGTAGTGGGCCATCACCGCATCGCGCAGGTCCTTGGCGAAGAACGTCTCGCTCTGCGGGCCACCGGGGACGTCCACGCACTCGGTGTCCCGCGGCGGCGCCACGGTCGGCCGCAGCATCACCAGGATCATCGGCTGCATCTTCTGCTGCCTGGCCAGCTGCCCCGCCGTGCTGGGGTAGTTCAGCTTGTTCACCAGCGCCTCGGCCGTGCCGGGGTACCCCGTGAGGACCACGGACACCGGGAACTTGCGCGCGTTGTTCTTCGGCTGGAAGTACTCGGGGGGCAGGTACACGAACGCCGGTGTGGTGAGGTGGGTCGTACGGCCGATGATGTCGACCTTCTGGACCTGCCCGGCCACCTGCGGCAGCGTGCTGCTCGCACCGATGACCTTGGAGGTGGCGACCACCTGGATGGGGCTGTCGGTGCCGCCCGCTATATGGTCGACGACCACCCCCGGGGCGTTCTCCTGGCCGAACAGGTCCGCCCAGCTGGCGTAGAAACCGAAGGCCTGGTTGGCGGCGAGGCCCACCGAGGCGAAGAGCGCCAGCTGGGTGGTGAGCAGCAGACCGACCCGCCCGCTGACGGCCCGCCAGCTCTGCCTGGCCAGCCGCGGCCACCACCACACCGTGCAGACGAACAGCAGCACGGCGAGGACGATCGCCAGCATCAGCACTTTGTTGCTCGTGAGTCCCATGGGCTGTTTCCTGCCTGCGCTTTCCGCCCGGCACCGCCCACGCTTGCTTGCGAAGGCTTGC
>NZ_JBIATN010000098.1:0-1145 GCF_042891825.1 Streptomyces sp. NPDC001852 | reverse complement strand
ATGGATCGGAATTCGGCGAGCATCGGCTCCATCAGCGGCGAGTGGAACGCGTGGGAGACCTTCAGCCGGGTCGTCTTACGACCCTCCGCCTCGAAATGCGCCTTGACCCGCAGCGCCTCCGCCTCCACACCGGAAACCACCACCGACTGAGGACCGTTGACGGCCGCAATGCCGACCCCGTCGGCGAGCAGCGGACGCACTTCTTCCTCGGTCGCCTGCACGGCGACCATCGCGCCGCCCTCCGGAAGCGCCTGCATCAGACGGCCACGAGCGGTGACCAGCCTCGCCGCATCGGCGAGGGACAGGACACCCGAGACGTGGGCGGCGGCGAACTCACCGATGGAGTGCCCGGCCAGATAGTCCGGCTTGACACCCCACGACTCCACCAACCGATACAGCGCCACCTCAACCGCGAACAACGCCGGCTGCGTGAACTCCGTACGACTCAACCGCTCCGCGTCCTCACCCCAGATGACCTCACGCAACGGCAGGTCGATCGCATCGAGGACCGCATCGAAGGCCTCCGCGAACACCGGGAAGGCGTCATACAACTCCCGGCCCATCCCGACCCGCTGCGCCCCCTGACCCGTGAACAGGAACGCCGTACGACCAGCCCCCCGCACACTCCCCTGCACCACACCCGCAGCCGACCGACCCTCCACCAACGCACCCAGACCGGCCAGCAACTCATCCCGGTCCGCACCCACCACGGCCGCCCGGAAGTCCAGGGCGGTACGGCGGGTGGCGAGGGAGTGGGCGATGTCCAGCGGGCTCGGGGACGGGTCGCCGGTGACGTATGTCCGCAGGCGCTCGGCCTGGGCGCGCAGGGCCTCCGGGGTCTTGCCGGAGAGCGGCCAGATGACCGGACCGAGCTCCGTTTCCGGGTTCCCGGGGGTCTCTTCGGCGGGGGCCTGCTCGATGATGACGTGGGCGTTGGTACCGCTGATACCGAACGAGGAGATACCCGCGCGACGGGGACGACCCGTCTCCGGCCACGGCCGGGACTCGGTCAACAGCCGGACACCGCCCTCCGACCAGTCCACCTGGTGCGTCGGCTCGTCGACGTGGAGGGTCTTGGGCAGCACACCGTGCCGGATCGCCTCGACCATCTTGATGATGCCCGAAACACCCGCAGCCGCCTGCGT
>NZ_JBIATN010000097.1:0-1284 GCF_042891825.1 Streptomyces sp. NPDC001852 | reverse complement strand
TCGATCAGTGCGGTGCCGGGGTGGCCGGCCGCGGCGCGCAGGACCTCGGTGAGGTGTTTGCGGTCGGAGTCGATGGTGCGGGCCACGAAGGAGGCTTCGGCGCCGATGGCGAGGGAGACGGGGTTGAAGGGGGCGTCGAGGGAGCCCATCGGGGTGGATTTGGTGATCTTGCCGAGTTCGGAGGTGGGGGAGTACTGGCCCTTGGTCAGGCCGTAGATCCGGTTGTTGAACAGCAGGATCTTGAGGTTGACGTTGCGGCGCAGGGCGTGGATGAGGTGGTTGCCGCCGATGGACAGGGCGTCGCCGTCGCCGGTGACCACCCATACGCTCAGGTCCCGCCTGCTGGTGGCCAGGCCGGTGGCGATGGCGGGGGCGCGGCCGTGGATGGAGTGCATCCCGTAGGTGTTCATGTAGTACGGGAAGCGGGAGGAGCAGCCGATGCCGGAGACGAAGACGATGTTCTCCTTCGCCAGCCCGAGTTCGGGCATGAAGCCCTGCACGGCGGCGAGGATCGCGTAGTCACCGCAGCCCGGGCACCAGCGCACCTCCTGGTCCGACTTGAAGTCCTTGGCCAGGAGCTTGAGTTCAGTCCTCATGGAGCGTCTCCTTCAGCGCCTCGGCGAGCTGTTCCGCCTTGAACGGCATGCCGTTGACCTGGGTGAACGAGTGCACATCCACGAGGTACTCGGCTCGCAGCAGCGTCGAGAGCTGGCCGAGGTTCATCTCGGGGATCACCACCTTGTCGTACCCCTTGAGGACCTCGCCGAGGTTGCGGGGGAAGGGGTTGAGGTGGCGCAGGTGGGCCTGCGCGATCGCCTCGCCCGCACCGCGCAGCCTGCGTACCGCCGCGGTGATCGGCCCGTAGGTGGAACCCCAGCCCAGCACCAGGGTGCGCGCACCGTCCGGGTCGTCGACCTCGATGTCGGGCACGGTGATCCCGTCGACCTTGGCCTGCCGGGTACGGACCATGAAGTCGTGGTTGGCCGGGTCGTAGGAGATGTTCCCCGTGCCGTCCTGCTTCTCGATACCACCGATACGGTGCTCCAGCCCCGGCGTGCCCGGGATCGCCCACGGCCGCGCCAGCGTCTGCGGGTCCCGCTTGTAGGGCCAGAACACCTCACTGCCATCGGCCAGGGTGTGGTTCGGGCCCGAGGCGAACTGCACCCGCAGGTCCGGCAGCTCGTCCAGATCCGGGATCCGCCACGGCTCCGAGCCGTTGGCCAGGTAACCGTCCGACAGCAGCATCACCGGCGTGCGGTAGACCAGCGCGATCCGCGCCGCCTC
>NZ_JBIATN010000096.1:0-1343 GCF_042891825.1 Streptomyces sp. NPDC001852 | reverse complement strand
GTCCGGCCGACCATGGTGGCGGGTTTGACGATGCGGTCGAAGTCCTTGGCACTGATGTAGCCGGAGTCCACCGCTGCCGCGCGCAGGGTGGTGTCCTCGTCGTTGGCCTTGTGGGCGATCGCGGAGGCCTTGTCGTAGCCGATCACGGGCGAGAGTGCGGTGACCAGCATGAGGGACCGGTCGACGTAGGCGTCGATCTGGTCCCGGTTCAGCTGGATGCCCTCAACGCAGTATTCGCGCATCTTGGTGCAGGCGTCGGCGAGGATGCCGGCCGCGTGCAGAAAGTTGTTGATGATGACCGGGCGCATGGCGTTGAGTTCGAAGTTGCCCTGGGTGCCGGCGAAGGCGATGGCCTCGTCCTCGGACAGCACCTGGATGCAGACCATGACCATGGCCTCGCACTGGGTCGGGTTGACCTTGCCCGGCATGATCGAGGAACCGGGCTCGTTCGCCGGGAGGATGAGTTCGTCGAGTCCGCAGCGGGGTCCGGAGGCCAGCCACCGGATGTCGTTGGCGATCTTCATCAGGGGCACCGCCAGGGCCCGCAGCCCGGCGGACGCGCCGGCCATGGCATCCAGGCCGCCCTGGGCCGCGAACTTGTTCTGCGCGGTGGTGAACGGGTACCCGGTCGCCTCGGCGATCTCGGCCGCGACCTGCTCGCCGAATCCGGGTGGGGCGTTGAGCCCCGTTCCCACTGCGGTGCCGCCCATGGCGAGCTCGTAGAGGCCCTCGGCGGCGCTGGTCACCCGGTCGATGGCTTGTTGCAGTTGGTGGGCGTAGCCGGACCATTCCTGCCCCACGGTGAGGGGGACGGCGTCCTCCAGGTGGGTGCGGCCGATCTTCACCACGTCGTGCCATTGCCGGGCCTTGTCGTCGATGGCGCGCTGCAGGGCCCGCACGCTGGGCAACAGGTGCTCGTGGATCTCCTTGACCGCGGCGATGTGCATGGCGGTGGGGAAGGTGTCGTTGGAGGACTGCCCCATGTTGACGTGGTCGTTGGGATGGACCGGGGATTTGCTGCCCAGTTCCCCGCCGGCCAGCTGGATGGCGCGGTTGCTGATCACCTCGTTGGTGTTCATGTTGGACTGTGTCCCCGAGCCCGTCTGCCACACGTACAACGGGAAGTGGTCGTCCAGTTCACCCGCGATGACTTCGTCGGCCACCCGCTTGATCAGGTCGGCCTTCCAGCGGGGGAGGCGCCCGGCGCGCCCGTTGACGGAGGCGGCGGCCTTCTTGACGTAGCCGTAGGCGTGGTAGACCGCCTTGGGCATCCGGTCGTCCCCGATGGAGAAGTGGATCAGGGAGCGCTGGGTCTGGGCGCCCCAGTAGCGGTCCGCGGGGAC
>NZ_JBIATN010000095.1:0-1447 GCF_042891825.1 Streptomyces sp. NPDC001852 | reverse complement strand
AGACCGATCTGGAACGCCAGGTCGCTCGGCTGTCGGCGTGGGCGGCGAAGGCCGGTCACCGAGTCGTTCGTGTTGAGGCGGAGATCGCTTCAGGGATGAACGGCTGCCGTTGCAAGGCTCGACGTCTGCTGGCCGACCCGAACGTGACCACCGTGGTGGTGGAGCACAAGGACCGGCTCGGCCGGATGAACGTCGAGCTTGTCGAGGCCGCCATGTCCGCGACGGGTCGTCGCCTGCTGGTGCTGGACGACGGCGAGGCCGAAGACGACCTGGTGCGGGACATGGTGGAGGTACTGACGTCGTTCTGCGCCCGCCTGTACGGGCGCAGGTCGGCGAGAACCCGCGCCCGCAAGGCACTGGAAGCCGCCGAACATGGCTGACCTGCGCCCGATCGCCGCGCCGTTCGCCGCTCTCGGCCCGTCCGGTGCGGCGGTACGTACCCGGCTCAAGAACCTCACGCCCGAGGATGAGAAGGTTGTGCGCTTGGTGGGTGCGCACCTGGGCTCGCTCGCCTCGAAGGACCTCAAAGCACGTTGCGCTGACGGCCTGGAGCACTCCACCGAGTCATGGGCGGCCCGTAAGCGCGACCTGACGGCCCAGTCGTCGTCCAGATGGGCCGGGTCGATCACGAAGGTCACGCATGACCAGTGGGCGCTCGCCCGGCGCGGCCAGGCCGCGCACGTCCAGTCCCTCGAGGCCGGTATCACGATGATCCGGCACCGGCTGTCGCTGCCGGTCGGGCAGAAGGGCACCAAGCGGGCTCCGGGCGGCTACCGCTGCGCGCACGAGTGGTTCCACAAAGCACGCCGCCTGCATGTGCTGGAGGACCGGCTCGACCAGGTTCGGGCCGACCGGGAAGCGGGCCGGGTGCACGTCGTGCGGGGCGGTAAACGTCTGCTGGGCACCCGTCACCATCTTGACAAGGCGCAGCTCACCGAGGCCGAGTGGCGTGAGCGGTGGGAAGCGGGGCGCTGGTTCCTCCGGGCGGACGGCGAGTCGGGGAAAAGGTTCGGCAACGAGACGATCCGCATCACGCCCGAGGGTGAAGTGTCGATCAAGCTCCCGGCCCCGCTCGCCGACCTGGCGAACGCCAAGCACGGCCGGTACGTACTCGCTGCGAAGGCGCGTTTTTCTCACCGGGGGCAGGAGTGGGCCGACCGTGTGGAGGCGAACCGGGCCGTGGCCTACCGCATCCACTACGACACGGGGCGCGGGCGCTGGTACGTGGACGCCTCCTGGCAGATCCCTCCCACCAAGACCATCCCACTCCAAGCCGCCCTCGCCGATGGCGTGATCGGCGTGGACACCAACGCCGACCACCTCGCCGCATGGCGGCTCGACACTCACGGAAACCCGATTGGCCGGCCGCGCCGGTTCTTCTTCGACCTGTCTGGCAACGCCCAGCACCGCGACGCCCAGGTACGGCACGCTCTCACGCGGCTGCTGA
>NZ_JBIATN010000094.1:0-1495 GCF_042891825.1 Streptomyces sp. NPDC001852 | reverse complement strand
CGGGGGGTGCCTCTATGTCTTTCGTCAAGCGAGGCGTGGGGTTCGGGGTTCGTAGAAGGTGCCGTCTCGGAGCATCGCGAACAGCACGTTGATCCGCTGACGGGCCAGGCGGAGAAGTGCCTGAGTGTGGGTCTTCCCGCGGGCCCGGCATCGGTCGTAGTAGGTGCGGGAGGCGGGATCGTGCAGTGCAGCGAACGCGGACAGGAACATCGCCCGTTTGAGCTGCCGGTTGCCGCCTCTGGGTGCATGTTCTCCATGGATCGAGGTCCCCGACGACTTGGTCGTCGGGGCCAGGCCGGCGTAGGAGGCCAGGTGAGCGGCGGTGGGGAAGCTGGTGCCGTCGCCGACGGTGACCAGCAAGGTGGCGGCGGTCCTGACCGCGACCCCCGGAAGCGAGGTCAGGACCGCGGAAAGAGGGTGAGCCTCCAGCAGCTGTCCGATCTGCGCTTCCAGGGCTCGTCGCTGTTCGTGGACAGCTGCGAGCGAACGGGCCAGGGACGGGATCACGACGTCGAGGGTGCCGGTGCCCGGGACCACGACGGTCTGCTCGTCGAGCGCGTCGAAGACGTCGTCGATCAGCCGGGCAGCCATGCGCGGAGCCTTGGGCCGGATCACCTCGACGAGCTTGCGGCGACCGGCCTTTCGCAGGGCTGCCGGGGATCCGTAGCGTTCCAGGAGCCAGGTCACCGCGGGGTGGTCCAGGCGTGGTCCGAGGACGCGTTCCAGGCTGGGGTGGAACTGGGTGAGCAGGCCGCGTATCCGGTTCGAGGTGCGGGTGGCCTCGGCTGCGAGGTCCTGGTCGAAGCCGACCAGGACGGTCAGTTCGGCGGTGATCTCGTCGGTCAGTTCCAACGAGCGCAGGGTGTGTGGCATCGTCCTCGCGGCGTCGGCGATGACGGCCGCGTCGCGGGCGTCGGTCTTCGCCTCGCCCGGGTAGAGATCGGCGATCCGTCGCATGGACAGGCCGGGCAGATAGGCAACCTTGCAGCCGGCGTCCCGGGCGACCGTCAGGGGCAAGGCTCCGATGGAGGCGGGCTGGTCCACGATCACCAGTACGGTGCCGAACTTCGCGGCCAGCTTGTCGAAGACGGCCCGCAGCTTCGGCTCGCTGTTGGGCAGCTGCTTGTCGAAGACCTTCTTGCCGGCCGGGGTCAGTCCGTGCCCGTGATGGGCGCTCTTGCCGACGTCCAGACCGAGGAAGACGCCCACGCCGTCGATGTCGTCCAACCCATCCTCCCGAACGGGGTTCGTGCGGTGCTGGCCAGGGCGTTGGCGTCGTATGCGCGCATCCACGTTATGCAGACCTGCCGCCCGCAAGCGGCCGGGCATTGCGCCAGGCCAGGCGGTTGTCGGACCTCTCATCAGCGTCTCCAACGGCGCCTCCCGGGCCCGGTGACACCACCCCCCAGGTCATCCGTTCGACAGGAGGGGACAGCCATGCCGGGCCCTAAGGCCAGCGGCCCTCTTGCAGGACCGCGGAAAACATAACGGGGGG
>NZ_JBIATN010000093.1:0-1510 GCF_042891825.1 Streptomyces sp. NPDC001852 | reverse complement strand
CCCCCGTTATCTTCTTCGCGGTCCTGCAAGAGGGCCGCTGGCCTCCGGGCCCGGCATGACTGTTCCCCCCTGTCGAAGGGATGACCTGGGGGGTGGTGTCACCGGGCCCGGAAGGTGCCGTCGGAGACGCTGATCAGAGGTCCGGCCACCGCCCGGTCCGGCGCAATGCCGGACAGCTCGCGGGCGGCAGGTCTGCATAACGTGGATGCGCGCGTACGACACCGATGCCGAGGCCGGCACATTCAACTTTCCTGGAAGGGCGCGATGTTCGAGACCGAAGACGTGGGCGTGTTCCTCGGCCTGGACGTCGGCAAGAGCGCCCATCACGGGCACGGGCTCACTCCGGCCGGGAAGAAGGTCCTTGACAAGCAGCTGCCCAACAGCGAGCCGAAGCTGCGGGCCGTCTTCGACAAGCTGACCGCGAAGTTCGGCACCGTCCTGGTGATCGTGGACCAGCCCGCCTCGATCGGCGCCCTCCCGCTCACCGTCGCACGGGATGCGGGCTGCAAGGTCGCCTACCTGCCCGGCCTGGCAATGCGCCGGATCGCCGACCTCTACCCGGGCGAGGCCAAGACCGACGCGAAGGACGCCGCGGTCATCGCGGACGCCGCCCGCACCCTGCCCCACGCGCTGCGCTCGCTGGAACTCACCGACGAGATCACCGCCGAGCTGACCGTGCTGGTCGGCTTCGACCAGGACCTCGCGGCCGAGGCCACCCGCACCTCCAACCGGATACGCGGCCTGCTCACCCAGTTCCACCCCTCGCTGGAACGCGTCCTGGGCCCTCGCCTGGACCACCCGGCCGTGACCTGGCTGCTGGAACGCTACGGCTCCCCGGCCGCCCTGCGCAAAGCCGGCCGCCGCAGACTCGTCGAGGTGATCCGGCCCAAGGCCCCCCGCATGGCCCAGCGGCTGATCGACGAGGTCTTCGACGCACTCGACGAACAGACCGTCGTCGTCCCCGGGACCGGCACTCTCGACATCGTGATCCCATCCCTGGCCCGCTCCCTGGCCGCCGTCCACGAACAGCGCCGGGCCCTGGAAACCCAGATCAACGCCCTCCTGGAGGCACACCCTCTTTCCAAGGTCCTGACCTCGATGCCCGGGGTCGCGGTCAGGACCGCCGCAGTGCTGCTGGTCACGGTCGGCGACGGAACCAGCTTCCCCACCGCCGCCCACCTCGCCTCCTACGCCGGACTCGCCCCGACAACGAAGTCGTCGGGGACCTCGATCCACGGCGAACACGCGCCCAGAGGCGGCAACCGGCAGCTGAAACGGGCGATGTTCCTCTCGGCCTTCGCAGCCCTGCACGACCCCGCCTCCCGCGCCTACTACGACAAACAACGCGCCCGCAAGAAGACCCACACCCAAGCCATCCTCCGCCTCGCCCGCCACCGCATCAGCGTGCTCTTCGCCATGCTCCGCGACGGCACCTTCTACGAACCACGCACCCCCGAAGCAGCCACCGCATGACCACTCAGCCTTGACGAAGGACATAGAGGCACCCCCC
>NZ_JBIATN010000092.1:0-1582 GCF_042891825.1 Streptomyces sp. NPDC001852 | reverse complement strand
AGCTTGGCGTTTAACCTCGCAGGTCACCCGACCTGCTGATCTGCGGTTCTTGCCGGGACAGCGGAGGCGGCCGTTCTCCACGCTTCGAGATGTCGAGTCACGAAGTACAAGAGAACGGCCGTTGCTATGAGTCTCCCGGTCCACGCGCCCGCGGGCGAGGCGTTCGACGTCTTGTCCCGCTTTCGGGTCGAGTTCTTCGAGTGCCTTTACGCCCGCGCGGATGCGCTCTTCGAGCTCACGGACGCGGTGCTGTGCGCGGACGGGCCGGTGAAGACGCTGGTTGAGCTGTCGCTGGCGGTCGAGCACCGGCGCGGGCACGGGGCGATGTACGCGGCGTTGGACCGGGGCTGGCTGGAGCCGGCGCGGTTGCGGCGTGCGCTGGCGGGCCTGCCGCTGCCCAGGGCGGCCGACGGGCGGATCGTGCTGGCTGTGGACGTGAGCAATTGGCTCCGCCCAGATGCCCCGACCAGCGAGGACCGGTTGTTCTGCCACGTCTACGGACGCGGTGCCCGCAGCAGGGACCAGTTCGTGCCGGGCTGGCCGTACTCCTTCGTCGCCGCTCTGGAGACCGGCCGGACCTCCTGGGTCGCGTTGCTGGACGCCGTGCGCCTGGGGCCGGCGGACGATGCGACCGCCGTCACCGCTGCCCAACTACGCGATGTCGTCGAACGGTTGGTCCAGGCTCAGCAGTGGCGGGCGGGTGATCCGGAGATCTGGATCGTCATGGACTCCGGCTACGACGTCGCCTACCTCTCCCATACCCTGGCGGACCTGCCTGTCGTCCTGGTCGGACGCCTGCGCTCGGACCGCGTCATGCTCCGTGACCCCGGCCCCGCCCACTCCGGGCCGAAGGGCGGACGACCGCGTCGGCACGGCGGCGTCCTGACCTTCGCCAAGCCCGACAGCTGGCACGAACCCGATGCCACTACGGTCACGGACACCCTCCGCTACGGCAAGGCCGAGGCGATGGCCTGGGACCGGATGCACCCCCGGCTCACCCACCGCGGCCCCTGGCTGAACCATACGAAAGAGGAACTGCCCATCCTGCACGGCACCTTGGTGCGGCTGCAGGTCGAGCGCCTGCCGGGCGACCGCGACCCGAAACCGGTCTGGCTGTGGTGCTCGGCCACTGCGGCCACACCGGCGGACGTGGAGCGCTGGTGGCAGTCCTTCCTGCGCAGATTCGACCTCGAGCACACCTTCCGGCTCATGAAACAGACCCTCGGCTGGACCGCCCCGAAGGTCCGCCACGCGGATACCGCCGACCTGTGGACCTGGCTCATCATCGCCGCCCACACCCAGCTCCGCCTCGCCCGGCCCCTCGCCGAGGACCTCCGCCGCCCCTGGGAACGACCGGCCGAGCCCCGCCGGCTCACCCCCGCCCGAGTACGGCGGGGGTTTCGCAACGTCCGCGCGACCACGGCCCGCCCAGCGGCCGCGCCAAAACCGTCCCGGCCGGGCCCGGGACGGCCTGCAGGCTCGAAGAACAAACACCGGGCCAGGCACCACGACGTCGGCAAGACGCTCAAACGCGCCGAGTCAATCAAGGAACACCAAGCCCGCCGAGGATAAACGCCAAGCT
>NZ_JBIATN010000091.1:0-1584 GCF_042891825.1 Streptomyces sp. NPDC001852 | reverse complement strand
CTTGATCATTAACCTCGCTGCTGTTTCAGGCGCACATGTTCGGTGAGGGTTTCGATTCGTTTCACGGTCTTCCCGGGCTCGTGACGTGGGGCTGACCTGCGGTTCTTCGAGCCGGGTGGGCGTCCGGGTCCGGGCTTGGAGGGTCTGGGCACGCTGGCGGGACGAGCGGTCTTCACGCGGAGGTGGCGGAACCCCCGGCGGACTCGGGCCGGGGTAAGCCGACGTGGCTCGCTGGGCCGTTCCCAGGGCCGGCGCAGGTCCTCGGCGAGGGGACGGGCGAGGCGGAGTTGGGTGTGGGCGGCGATGATCAGCCACGTCCACAGGTCGGCCGTGTGCGGATCGCGGACCTTGGGGACGGTCCAGCCCAGGGTCTGTTTGAACAGCCGGAAGGTGTGTTCAAGATCGAATCTGCGGAGGAACGCCTGCCAGCGCACATCGACGTCTGCGCCGGTCATCCCGGTGCGCGAGGACGACAGCCACACCGGCTTCGGGTCACGGTCACCGGGCAGGTACTCGACCTTCAACCGGACCAACGTGCCGTGGATCAAAGGGAGTTCACCGCAGTGGTCGAGCCAGGGGCCACGGGCCTGCAGGCGGGGGTGCATCCGGTCCCAGGCGAGGGCTTCGGCCGTGCCGTAGCGGGTGGTGCCGCACGTCGTGGCCTGGTCGGGGGTGTGCCAGGACTCCGGCTTGGAGAAGGTGAGGACGCCACCGTGCTTGCGGGGCTGTCCGCCACGCGGGGTGGAGCGGCGCGGGCCGGCATCCCGGAGCATGACCCGGTCCGACCGGAGCCGGCCGACCAGCTCGACGGGCAGGTCGGCCAGGACGTAGGCGAGGCGGGTGACGTCGTAGCCGGTGTCCATGACGACGAGGATGTCCGCGTCGCCCGGCCGCCACTGCCCGGCGTGCACCAGCCGGGTGACCACCTCGCGCAGCTGGGTGGCGGTCACCTCGGTGGCATCGTCGGACGGCCCCAGCCGGATCGCGTCCAGTATGGCCGTCCAGGACGTGCGTCCCGTCTCCAGCGCGGCGACGAAGGAGTAGGGCCAGCCGGGGATGAACTGATCCGCGCTGCGGCCCCGCCCGTAGACGTGGCAGAACAGCAGCTCCGGGCTGGTGGGGGCGTCGGGACGCAGCCAGTTGCTCACATCCACCGCGAGCACGATCCGCCCGTCGGCGGCACGCGGCAGCGGCGTGGAGGCAAGCAGCCTGCGCAGGCGCCGCGGCTCCAGCCAGCCATGATTGACCGCGTCGTACATCGCTCCGTGCCCACGCCGGTGCTCGGCCGTGAGCGTCAACTCGACCAGCGACGTCACCGGGCCGTCCGAGCACAGCACCGCGTCGGTGAGCTCGAAGAGCACATCCGCCCGGGTGTAGAGGCAGTCGTAGAACCCGACACGAAAGTGGGACAGGACGCCCAACGCGGCGTCAACGGACTGTTCAGCGGCGAGACTCTTCACCAGCGGCCGTTCCTTCACGCGACGTTGCTCGACACCTCGAAGCGTGAAGAACGGCCGCCCTGCTGTCCCGGGAACAAACCAAGATCAGCAGGTCAGGTGAACGGCGGAGGTTAAACGCCAAGCT
>NZ_JBIATN010000089.1:0-1884 GCF_042891825.1 Streptomyces sp. NPDC001852 | reverse complement strand
GGACGAAACACGCCCATCTCTCCCGCCGCCAGGCGGAGTTCATGCCCACCCAGCCCGAACCAAATGATCACGTTCGGAAAGCGGATGGCGTCTGACAGCTGACATCAGCTGGATCTTGCGCCAGTCCCTCAAATGGTCATCGATTACAGCACGCCAAGTGGGTGCCGTGTCGATAGCGAACTTCCGCTTCAAGTACAGCAGCACGTCCTCCAGCGAAGGCCGCATCCGATGCCCACCCACCGGCAGGTGCATCTCCGACAACCGCGGAAGCTTGCGCAGGCGAAACCCCTGCTTCGGCCGCCCTGCATCCGCCAGGCGCAGCAGGTACGCCATCTCATCCCGGTGCGCGTGCACCTGAATGTGGGCACCGGGCGGCTCCTTGCTGCTGCGGACGTACTCGAAACGGATCAACGGATCCGAGATCCCGGCGTAGTGGACGTGGATGTCCGCCTGATCCGTCGCCAGGAACGTGCTGCTGCCGTCCCATCGAAATGGTCTTTCCAGCGCCGGGTATCAGCTGTTGAGGTCGAACACGCCCCACGCGGTGAACGGCTCGGCCTGGACGTAGATCCTGCTCCCTCGACCGACGACCCGCCGGCGGCCTGAGACAGGGCCATTGGGCAGGATGAGCAGGCTGGCGTCCGTTGGCTCAACGGATGTTGCGGTGAGTTCTGCGTGGGCGAGGCGGTCCCGCTCCTCGCCGTAGCCGCCGTAGAAGGCCACCCGGTCCCCGTGGACAGCCACCGCGTGGGCGCCCCTTATGCGGTTCGACCAGACCCTCACGGGCCGGTCGGGGCGTATCTCGACGAGCGGGAAGTCCGTGTATGGGCACGCCCAGGCGGCGGTGCCCGACACGTTCAGGGCGTAGCAGTCGAACAGACCGGGGATGGCGGCGCCGTCGGAGGTCCAGGCGAGCCGGCCCGTGCCGCTCCAGCGGCGGATGCCGGCCGGGTTCTCGTCGAAGTGCCCCACCCAGATATGGCCGGCCTCGTCCACGAGCAGGTGCTCGATGGCATCCCCGACGGAGAAGGAAGAGGTCTCGCGCCCGAGCGCGTCGAAGACCTGGACCTGGTTCGCGTCCTCGTACCGGCGTGCGCGCGACGCGGCGACGACGAACCCACCGTCGGGCAGGCGGTCCAGGTGCGGCCAGCGGGCTCGCACCGAGATCAGCTCGGTGAGTTCGACATGGCCGCCCGGATGGACGGAGACGACCAGCGCGTCGAAGGGACGGACATCGCCGCCGGGCTGCGGAGCGCGTTCGGCAAGCAGCCAGTGGGCGGCGCCGAAGACATCGACGGTACTGGTCAGGACGTGGCGGTCATGGTGCGCTCGGGGGAGGTGGGCGTAGGAAATGAGGGCGGTCTTCTGCACAGGCGGGCTCTCCAGGATGGGCGGTCACGGTCATCGGGCGCTGCGGTGAGCGGCGGTCGGTGGCGCGCGAGCCGTGGAGAGAGGGGCGGGGCGCCTAGAGGGCATGGCCCCTTCTGGTCGTCATGAGGCGATCATCGTCGACGTCCGACCTCGTGACAAACCTTTTGGCTGACGCCCCATTGCTCGAAGAGTAATTGTCATTCCTGAAGGGGCGGAGTGTGTCAAGCGGGGTATTTCCGATGGTTGTCGGTGGTTCTGGGCGGCGTTGACCGGCTCGCCGTCGGTGGGATGGTGACGGCGGGTGGGATGGGGCTGCTCGTCGGACATGCGGTTGTGGGGGTCGTTGTTCTCCAGCCCTTGATGGGGTGACGGCAGGACCGTGCTCGGCTGCCGGTGATTCCTTCGCGGCGCGGGGCCGCATGGAGCGATGCGACGTGCGACAGGCGGGGTCAATCAAAACCGCGACCACGCCGTGCAGGGGGTCAGACAAATTACCCGACGACGCGCCTGCCG
>NZ_JBIATN010000088.1:0-2248 GCF_042891825.1 Streptomyces sp. NPDC001852 | reverse complement strand
CCCTGCCTGCATGCGCCGCTTCTGCCGCGATCACCCGATCAGGACCCCTGTTCGACCAGACAAGCCCGTTGATTGGTAAGCGGAAGCCTTCTCAGTGAGTATGGCGAGCTCCTTCCAGGACAGCCCGGGGCCGGCTTCGTCCGCGCCGCACTGACCGAGATAGCCGAGTCGTCCCCACTGGGGGTGGCGCACGAAGAAGTCGACGTTGTTCACGTCGTGGAAGTTGGCGTACACGACGTATGCGGTATGCCCGCCTGTGAAGGGGACGCGCAGCACAGGCCAAGGCTCTTCAGGGTCACCGAGGCGCTCCACCATCTCCTCATAGACCGCCGAGTCCACCCCGTAACGTTCCGGATCCTCGCTCGGATCGCCCACGGTCAACATGAGATGCGCGAGCCAGAAGGCGGGCTCGCGCGCGAGATCCTCGCCTGCTACCAGCTCGCAGTCCTCCAGATATTCCGGGATGTGCACCGTGAGTAGCTGTTGTCGTTCCGATCTTGAGTGGTGTCCGTCGAACGGAAGTCTCGATTGGGTGGTCGCGGGGTGTTCGGCGCATAGGAGCAGGGCCTCCTGAACAGCTCGTTGGTGTCGAATCACCGAGCAACATCAGGAGGCCCTGGTGCCGCAGTGTTCCGTGTCGACGGCGGGGCAGTCCAGTTCTGTCACGCTGGAGTGTGACTGCCTGGCTCACCGGTTCGGAAACGCCGCCGACAACGGGTTGCGGCAGCCGCGCTATCCGACGGACATGACGGATGCGGAGTGGGCGGCCTTCCGGCCGCTGCTTCCGGTGCCTGGCTGGATGCGCGGCCGCGGAGGGCAACCGGAGGCGTACTGCCACCGGGCGATACTCGATGCGATCCGCTACCTGGTCGACAATGGCATCAAGTGGCGGGCGATGCCTGTCGACTTCCCGCCGTGGGACCGGGCATACGCGTTCTTTCGCCGCTGGCGCGACCACGGCCTGGTCAAGGAGTACCACGACCGGTTGCGTGCGAGGATCCGCGAGAGGCTGGGGCGGGATGCGGAGCCGTCGGCCGGGGTGATCGACTCGCAGTCGGTCAAGGCGGACGCCGTCGTCGGGTCGGACAGCCGCGGCTTCGACGGCGGCAAGCTGATCAACGGGCGCAAGCGGCACGTCGTGGTCGATACCTTCGGCCTGCTGCTGGGCGTGATGGTCACCGCCGCGGACGTCGGCGACCGCACCGCCGCCCAGGTGCTGCTGCGGCAAGTCGCCAACGCGCACCACCGGTTGGAGCTGGTCTGGGCCGACGGCGGCTACACCGGCAGCCTCGTCGAGTACTGCCTGGCCACGCTCGCCCTGGTCCTGGCGATCGTCAAACGCAGCGACGACATGCACGGCTTCGTGGTGTTGCCCAAGCGGTGGATCGTCGAGCGCCTCTTCGCCCACCTGATGCGCACCCGCCGCCTGGCACGCGACTACGAGCGGCGCACCACGAGCGCCGAGGCGATGGTCTACTGGTCGATGACCCTGCTCATGACCCGCCGCCTGGCCCGGCCACGCCCGCAGCCAGCATGAAGCGGCCCGGCTGTTGCTCGGCCAGCCAGCCGCGCGCGACCAGGCGCTTCGCCTTCGACCGCAGTGCCTCCACCCGTGCCGGCACCACGTCCATGCCGAACGTCGCGGCCATCTCCTGGCAGGTCAGCGGCCCTTGATGGAGCCGGGCCCGGTCCGTGAGCGCCCTGAGGATGCGCTGGTAGTCCACCGACAGCACCGACCAGGCCAGCCCCTCACGCCACATCGGAACCTGCGACTTCGTCTTCGCTGCCTCCGGCACCTGCGGCGTCTTTCCGGTCTGCTCCTCGGCGGCCGGCGCTGTCCCCTCGGGCCGGGCGGGGTCCTGCCCGCTCTCGTCCATGGGAGCCAGCACCTCGCCGACCCGCGAGCAGGCGATGGCCCACTCCTGCCATTCCCGTTCGGCCACGGCCAACTCGGCCTGGACACGGTCGGCTTCCTCCCGCAGCTCGTCCACACGACGGCGAGCACTCAGTTCACGCTGTTCCAACAGCCCAACCACCGACGGCATCCACGACCTCCCGGGCGACAGCACGACAGGCCACAACTCCCACGGGATCGCCGAACCTATGCCCGACCAGCGGAAACGCAGTCCTCAGCTCCGGAAAGACAACAGCTTCTAAACCGGCTGAACCCGTCTGGACTGGCACCTTCTCCACCGAACCTCCGTTCTGACGCTGCTGACTCCCGGCCGCACCCGCCGGTGAGGAACCA
>NZ_JBIATN010000087.1:1281-2486 GCF_042891825.1 Streptomyces sp. NPDC001852 | reverse complement strand
AACACAGTGGACGCGAGCAACTGAGGACAAGCCCTCGGCCTATTAGTACCGGTCACCTCCACCAGTTACCTGGCTTCCAGATCCGGCCTATCAACCCAGTCGTCTACTGGGAGCCTTACCCCATCAAGTGGGTGGGAGTCCTCATCTCGAAGCAGGCTTCCCGCTTAGATGCTTTCAGCGGTTATCCCTCCCGAACGTAGCCAACCAGCCATGCCCTTGGCAGAACAACTGGCACACCAGAGGTTCGTCCGTCCCGGTCCTCTCGTACTAGGGACAGCCCTTCTCAAGACTCCTACGCGCACAGCGGATAGGGACCGAACTGTCTCACGACGTTCTAAACCCAGCTCGCGTACCGCTTTAATGGGCGAACAGCCCAACCCTTGGGACCGACTCCAGCCCCAGGATGCGACGAGCCGACATCGAGGTGCCAAACCATCCCGTCGATATGGACTCTTGGGGAAGATCAGCCTGTTATCCCCGGGGTACCTTTTATCCGTTGAGCGACGGCGCTTCCACAAGCCACCGCCGGATCACTAGTCCCGACTTTCGTCCCTGCTCGACCCGTCGGTCTCACAGTCAAGCTCCCTTGTGCACTTACACTCAACACCTGATTGCCAACCAGGCTGAGGGAACCTTTGGGCGCCTCCGTTACCCTTTAGGAGGCAACCGCCCCAGTTAAACTACCCATCAGACACTGTCCCTGATCCGGATCACGGACCCAGGTTAGACATCCAGCACGACCAGACTGGTATTTCAACGACGACTCCACACACACTGGCGTGCATGCTTCACAGTCTCCCAGCTATCCTACACAAGCCGAACCGAACACCAATATCAAACTGTAGTAAAGGTCCCGGGGTCTTTCCGTCCTGCTGCGCGAAACGAGCATCTTTACTCGTAGTGCAATTTCACCGGGCCTATGGTTGAGACAGTCGAGAAGTCGTTACGCCATTCGTGCAGGTCGGAACTTACCCGACAAGGAATTTCGCTACCTTAGGATGGTTATAGTTACCACCGCCGTTTACTGGCGCTTAAGTTCTCAGCTTCGCCCCACCGAAATGGAGCTAACCGGTCCCCTTAACGTTCCAGCACCGGGCAGGCGTCAGTCCGTATACATCGCCTTACGGCTTCGCACGGACCTGTGTTTTTAGTAAACAGTCGCTTCTCGCTGGTCTCTGCGGCCACCCCCAGCTCGAGGAGCAAGC
>NZ_JBIATN010000087.1:0-1184 GCF_042891825.1 Streptomyces sp. NPDC001852 | reverse complement strand
GCCCTCTCACCAGGAATGGCCCCCCTTCTCCCGAAGTTACGGGGGCATTTTGCCGAGTTCCTTAACCATAGTTCACCCGAACGCCTCGGTATTCTCTACCTGACCACCTGAGTCGGTTTAGGGTACGGGCCGCCATGAAACTCGCTAGAGGCTTTTCTCGACAGCATAGGATCATCCACTTCACCACAATCGGCTCGGCATCAGGTCTCAGACTATGTGCAGGGCGGATTTGCCTACCCTGCGTCCTACACCCTTACCCCGGGACAACCACCGCCCGGGATGGACTACCTTCCTGCGTCACCCCATCACTCACCTACTAACCGCTTGGTCCGGCGGCTCCACCACTCCCCTTTGCCCGAAGGCTCCGGGGCGGCTTCACGGCCTTAGCATCACGATGCTCGATGTTTGACGCTTCACAGCGGGTACCGGAATATCAACCGGTTATCCATCGACTACGCCTGTCGGCCTCGCCTTAGGTCCCGACTTACCCTGGGCAGATCAGCTTGACCCAGGAACCCTTAGTCAATCGGCGCACACGTTTCTCACGTGTGAATCGCTACTCATGCCTGCATTCTCACTCGTCAACCGTCCACGACTACCTTCCAGTGCCGCTTCACCCGGCAGACGACGCTCCCCTACCCATCACAGCCTCCGTTGGGAGTACATGCTGCAATGACACGACTTCGGCGGTACGCTTGAGCCCCGCTACATTGTCGGCGCGGAATCACTAGACCAGTGAGCTATTACGCACTCTTTCAAGGGTGGCTGCTTCTAAGCCAACCTCCTGGTTGTCTGTGCGACTCCACATCCTTTCCCACTTAGCGTACGCTTAGGGGCCTTAGTCGATGCTCTGGGCTGTTTCCCTCTCGACCATGGAGCTTATCCCCCACAGTCTCACTGCCGCGCTCTCACTTACCGGCATTCGGAGTTTGGCTAAGGTCAGTAACCCGGTAGGGCCCATCGCCTATCCAGTGCTCTACCTCCGGCAAGAAACACACGACGCTGCACCTAAATGCATTTCGGGGAGAACCAGCTATCACGGAGTTTGATTGGCCTTTCACCCCTAACCACAGGTCATCCCCCAGGTTTTCAACCCTGGTGGGTTCGGTCCTCCACGAAGTCTTACCTCCGCTTCAACCTGCCCATGGCTAGATCACTCCGCTTCGGGTCTTGAGCGTGCTACT
>NZ_JBIATN010000086.1:0-2623 GCF_042891825.1 Streptomyces sp. NPDC001852 | reverse complement strand
AAGAGGTCCCGGAGCTGTACGAGTCGGCCGTCCGTGAGGCGGTCGCCGCCTTCGGCCGCGGCGAGTGCTTCGTCGAGCGCTACCTGGACCGCCCCCGGCACGTGGAGACCCAGTGCCTGGCCGACAGCCACGGCAACGTCGTCGTCGTCTCCACCCGCGACTGCTCCCTGCAGCGCCGCCACCAAAAACTCGTCGAGGAGGCCCCCGCCCCCTTCCTCACCGACGAACAGACCGCCCAGCTGTACCAGGCCTCCAAGGCCATCCTCAAGGAGGCCGGCTACATCGGCGCCGGCACCGTCGAGTTCCTCGTCGGCAACGACGGCGCCATCTCCTTCCTCGAGGTCAACACCCGCCTGCAGGTCGAGCACCCGGTCACCGAGGAGGTCGCCGGCATCGACCTGGTGCGCGAGATGTTCCGCATCGCCGACGGCGAACCCCTCGGCTACGACGACCCCGAACTGCGCGGGCACTGCTTGGAGTTCCGCATCAACGGCGAGGACCCCGGCCGGGGCTTCCTGCCCGCCCCCGGCACCGTCACCCGCTTCGACGCACCCACCGGCCCCGGCGTCCGCCTCGACGCGGGCGTGGAGTCCGGCAGCGTGATCGGCCCCGCCTGGGACTCCCTGCTCGCCAAACTGATCGTCACCGGCGCCACCCGCCAACAGGCCCTTCAGCGGGCCGCCCGCGCCCTGGACGAGTTCCACATCGAGGGCATGGCCACCGCGATCCCCTTCCACCGCGCGGTGGTCAAGGATGCGGCGTTCGCCCCCGAACTCACCGGCAGCGAAGCCCCGTTCACGGTCCACACCCGCTGGATCGAGACCGAGTTCGTCAACGACATCACGCCCCACGCCGCCCCCGCCGACACCGAGGCGGAGGAGGAGTCGGGCCGCGAGACCGTCGTGGTCGAGGTCGGCGGCAAACGCCTGGAGGTCTCCCTCCCGTCCTCCCTGGGCATGTCCCTGGCCCGCACCGGCCTCGCCGCCGGCGCCAAGCCCAAGCGCCGCGCCGCCAAGAAGTCCGGCCCCGTCGCCTCCGGCGACACCCTCGCCTCCCCGATGCAGGGCACCATCGTCAAGGTCGCGGTCGAGGAAGGCCAGGAAGTCAAGGAAGGCGACCTGGTCGTCGTCCTGGAGGCCATGAAGATGGAACAGCCCCTCAACGCCCACAAGGCCGGCACCATCAAGGGCCTGTCCGCCGACGTCGGCGCCTCCGTCACCTCCGGCGCCACCATCTGCGAAATCAAGGACTGACGTCACCCATGAGTGAGATCCTCAGCCCCGTCTCGCGGCGCGTGCGCGCGATCACCATCGACGCCGACGGCGTCCAGCTGTCCGGCCTGCTCGGCGAACCAGCGCATGCGCCACCCCGGGCCGTCGTAGTGGCCGTCCACGGCGGTGGCATGCGAGCCGGGTATTTCCACGGCCAGGCCCACCCGGGCCTCTCCCTGCTGGAACTCGGGGCCGGGCTCGGTTTCACAGTGCTGGCTCTGGACCGTCCCGGCTACGGCCTGTCGGCCGCCCAGCTTCCCACCGGCCAGACGCTCGCCGAACAGTCGGTGACGCTGCACGCGGCCCTCGGCGCCTTCGCCCGCCGGTATCAAACAGGCGTGGGTTTCTTCCTGTTGGCCCACTCCTTCGGCGGCAAGCTCGCGTTGACCGCCGCCGCCGACGACATCGGTGACCGCCTCATCGGCCTGGACATCTCCGGTTGCGGGCACCGCTACGCCGTGGACACGGACGAGTTGCCGGACCCGCACAGCCTCACCACCCGTCGGTTGAGCTGGGGTCCCCTCCAGCTGTATCCGCCGAACACCTTCGCGGGCAGCCGCTCGCTGCTGGTTCCCATGCCGGAGCGGGAGTGGAGGGAGGCGGCGAACTGGCCGGGGCTGCTCCCGGGCATCGCCCGGCGCGTCCGGGTCCCGGTCCGTCTCACCTTCGCCGAGCACGAGGCGTGGTGGCGCCACGACGAGGAAGCGGTGGCCACGATGACCGGCATGCTCAGCGGGACGCGCGTCATCGTCGACCATCAGCCGGATGCCGGGCACAACATCAGTCTCGGCTGGGCGGCGCGTGCGTATCATCTGCGCGCCCTTGCGTTCCTGGAGGAGTGCATGTTGCGTCGCGCCGGGACGGTGACATGACGGCGCAGTTCCGGTGATGAGGGTGCCGACCGGGCTCCGTCGGACCTTCCGGTCGCTGTCCGTGCGGAATTTCGGATGAGGCCGGGCCCCGGCCCTCCCGGTGGGATCCTCACCGGGCTCGCCGACCGTGCCGGCGGGTCCCCGAGGCCGTCTCCCTGATGCTGTCCCGACTCGGGACCTACACCGCTGGCAGCGCCGCGCCCGATGCACCGGCCGAGCGGGGCTCCGCGATCTGACGCACCGCCCTGGGCGCCCGCCTCCCCGCTGCCGCGCTGCACGGCGCCGGCCACAACACCTGGCTGGATCTCACCGCCGATGCCACTGCCCAGCAGCCCTGCCTCGAAGACGGGCCTCTACGTAGCCCGACGTGCCGGCGCGCTCTCCTCCCCCGTTATCTTCTTCGCGGTCCTGCAAGAGGGCCGCTGGCCTCCGGGCCCGGCATGACTGTTCCCCCCTGTCGAAGGGATGACCTGGGGGGTG
>NZ_JBIATN010000085.1:0-3077 GCF_042891825.1 Streptomyces sp. NPDC001852 | reverse complement strand
ATCAAGTCGAACATGGGGCACACGCAGGCGGCTGCGGGTGTTTCGGGCATCATCAAGATGGTCGAGGCGATCCGGCACGGTGTGCTGCCCAAGACGCTGCATGTGGACGAGCCGACGCACCAGGTGGACTGGTCGGAGGGCGGTGTCCGGCTGTTGACCGAGTCCCGTCCGTGGCCGGAGACGGGTCGTCCGCGTCGCGCGGGTATCTCCTCGTTCGGTATCAGCGGTACCAACGCCCACGTCATCATCGAGCAGGCCCCCGCCGAAGAGACCCCCGAGGAAGCCGAGGGCCGAACCCTTCCCGCCGTGCCGTGGGTACTGTCCGCGAAGACGGACGACGCCCTGCGCGCCCAGGCCGAGCGCCTGCGCACACACCTGACGAACAACCCCACCCTGCGCCCCCTGGACATCGCCCACTCCCTGGTCACCCACCGCGCCGCCATGGACCGCCGCCTCGCGGTGATCGGCGCCGACCGGGATGAGTTGCTGGCCGGTCTGGGTGCGTTGGTGGAGGGTCGGTCGGCTGCGGGTGTGGTGCAGGGGAGTGTGCGGGGGGCTGGTCGTACGGCGTTCCTGTTCACGGGTCAGGGGGCGCAGCGGGTCGGGATGGGCCGGGAGTTGTATGACGCGTTCCCGGTGTTCGCGGAGGCCTTCGATGCGGTCCTCGAGGTGATCGATCTGCCGTTGCGTGAGGTCATCTGGGGTGAGGACGCGGAGCGGTTGAGTCGTACGGAGTTCACGCAGCCGGCGTTGTTCGCGGTTGAGGTGGCGTTGTATCGGTTGGTGGAGTCCTGGGGTGTCAAGCCGGACTACCTGGCCGGGCATTCGATTGGTGAGTTCGCTGCCGCGCATGTCTCCGGTGTCCTGTCCCTCGCGGATGCGGCGAGGCTGGTCACCGCTCGTGGCCGGTTGATGCAGGCGTTGCCGGAGGGCGGCGCGATGGTTGCCGTGCAGGCGACGGAGGAAGAAGTGCGTCCTCTGTTGGTGGACGGTGTCGGTATTGCGGCCGTCAACGGTCCCCAGTCGGTGGTGGTTTCCGGGGTGGAGGCGGAGGCGCTGCGGATCAAGGCGCACTTCGAGGCGGAGGGTCGTAAGACGACCCGGCTGAAGGTCTCGCACGCGTTCCACTCGCCGCTGATGGAGCCGATGCTCGCCGAATTCCGATCCATAGCAAGTGAGTTGGAGTACGGCACCCCGTCGATCCCGATCGTCTCCACCCTCACCGGCGCCCTGGTCACCGACGACCTGTCGGATCCGGAGTACTGGGTCCGCCACGTCCGTGAGGCGGTCCGGTTCGCGGACGCGGTGAAGGTGTTGGCCGACAAGGGTGTCACCACGTATCTGGAGCTGGGCCCGGACGCGGTGTTGACGGCGATGGGTCAGCAGAGTGCTGAGGGTGTCTTCGTCCCGGTGTTGCGTCGTGACCGTGGTGAGGTGCGTGAGCTGGTGTCCGCGGTGGCCCGGATCGCGGTGCACGGTGGGAAGGTCGACTGGTCGGCGTTCTATGCGGGCACGGGAGCCCGCCGTGTCGAGCTGCCCACCTACGCCTTCCAGCGCCGGCGCTTCTGGATGGACGCTCTGGAGTACTGGTCCGAGGCCTGGGCCGGTGCGGACACCGGCGGGGTGACGTCCGCGGGGCTCGACCGCGCGGTGCACCCGCTGCTCGGTGCCGTGGTGGCCTCGCCGGACAGCGAGGCCGTGGTGCTGACGGGCCGGCTCTCCACTTCGGCCCAGCCGTGGCTGGCGGACCACGCGGTCGGCGGCACCGTCCTGTTCCCCGGCACCGGCCTGGTGGACCTGGCCCTGGCGGCCGGCGACCGGGTCGGCTGCGAGCTGCTGGAGGAGCTGACGCTGGAGGCTCCGCTGGTGCTGCCGGAGCGTGGTGGAGTCGCCGTACAGGTGGTGGTCGGTACCGCCGCCGAGGACGGGACGCGGTCGGTGCACGTGTACGGGCGCTCCGACGAGGAGGAGGGCACATGGACCCGGCACGCGACCGGTCTGCTGTCCGCCACGGCACCGGAGGCCTCGTTCGACCTGGCCCAGTGGCCGCCGCGCGGCGTTGAGCAGGTCGATCTGGCGGGCCTGTACGACACGCTGGCGGAGGCGGGTCTGGAGTACGGGCCGGTGTTCCAGGGCCTGACGGCCGCCTGGAGCGACGGTGACACGGTGTATGCCGAGGTGGCTCTGCCGGAGGAGACGGGGGTGGAGGGCTTCGGGGTGCACCCGGCCCTCCTGGACGCCTGCCTGCACGCGACCGCGCTGCTGCCCGGCGGTGCCGAGAGCACCCGTCTGCCCTTCGCCTGGACCGGTGTCTCGCTGCACGCGACCGGCGCCTCCCGGCTGCGCGTGCGACTCGCCCGCGAGGGTGCCGAGGCTGTCGCACTCGCGGTCGCCGACGAACAGGGCCGTCCGGTGGCGACGGTCCGTTCGCTGGTGCTCCGGGAGGTCGCGCCGGAGCAGCTGGCGGCGGCCCGGCCGGCGTTCCACGAATCCCTCTTCCAGCTCGACTGGGTACGACTGCCGGAGGTGCGATCGCATGGTTCTGCGCCGGATGATGTGGTGGTGTTCCGCAGTGCGCCGGGTGCGGACGCGCAGGCCGTGCGGACGGCGGTGCATCGGGCGCTCGCCGAGCTGCGGTCGGCTGCCGATCGCATCGCGGTAGTCACGCAAGGTGCGGTGGCGTTGCCGGGTGAGGACGTCACCGATCTGGCGGGTGCGGCCGTGTGGGGTCTGGTGCGCTCCGCCCAGTCGGAGGATCCGGACCGTTTCGTCCTGATCGACACCGACACCGACACGGGCGCGGACGCGGATGACGCGGTCGCTCTGGCGCTGGCGACGGGTGAGCCGCAGGTCGTCGTCCGGGGCGGCGAGGCTTACGGCGCCCGGCTGGTGCGCACCCCGGTGACTGAGGAGGACACAGCCGGTCCCGCATCGGTCTTCTCCGCCGAGGGGACGGTGCTGGTGACGGGTGCGACGGGCACGCTGGGTGGCCTCTTCGCCCGGCATCTGGTGTCCGAGTACGGTGTGCGCCGTCTGCTGCTGACCAGTCGCCGGGGTGAACAGGCCCCTGGTATGCG
>NZ_JBIATN010000084.1:0-3130 GCF_042891825.1 Streptomyces sp. NPDC001852 | reverse complement strand
CTTTCTCGAGTAGATGTCGATCACTGTGGCGAGGTAGAGCCACGTCGTGCCGACGGCTATGTATGTGATGTCGCCGCACCACCTGGTGTTCAGTGAGCTCTTTCAGCGTGGCCACTGATCGGGTGACGGGATCGATGCCCGCAACGCACGAGGCTCCCGTGCCGCCGGGGGAGGTGTTCGAAGTCTCAACCCACAGGCACATGAGTCAATGCCGCGAAGTTAAGGCTTTCCTCCGCAGGTCAACTTGCTTTCTGGCAGAGGTTTTGGCGCGCCGGGCAGGAGGGTGTAGGCCCCTCTGCGGGTTTTGGTGATCCGCCCGTTCCGTGCCCAGCGGCTCAGTTGGGTGGCGAAGACGTTGGGGTTGGTAATGCCGAGTGCCGGCGCGATCTCCCTGGCGGTCCAGGAGTGTTCCGGTGCGGATTGCAGGACAGCGAGAGTGCCTTCGAACCGGGAAAGGGTCGGATCGACACGGGGAGGCGTCGGCGGGGGAGGCAGGACGGCCAGATCCTCGATCAGGGTGTAGGTGCCTCTGCCGGTCTTGGCGATGTGTCCCTGGCTGGCCCAGCGGGCCAGCAGGACACGGAAGCTGTTGATGTTGCTGACGGCCAGGGCGTGCGCGAGGTCGGTTGCGTTCCAGTAACGCCCCGGGCGGGAGTTCAAGAGCTCCATGGTGCGGTCGATCAAGGGCAGTGGTTGTAGGGCGCGCGGGTGCGGCGCCAGGGATGGGAAGGGGTGGCGGCGGGAGACGAAGGCGGGCGTGGTCGGTTGGGCGGCGTGGACGCTGATGGTGATGGAGGCGATCTTCGTGCTGTTCAGGGGGCGTCTGTCGTCGGTCCTGGCGTAGCGCGGGATGGGAGATTTGACCTTGCGGGAGCTGATTCGCGGGCGGCGGGCGGGCAGGAGGTGGGCCAGGACGGCCTGGCCGATCCGGCCGATGAGACCGGCGTCCTCGTCGAGGACGCCGTGGGCGGCCACGACCTGGTCGCGGGCGGCTTCAAGGGCGATGGTGAAGCTGGCCCGGTCCAGGTCGGTTCCGGGCGAGGACTCGACGGCGTCGACCATGGCGGTGCGCAGGAGTTGGTAGAGGATGAGCTGGGCCCACAGCTCCTGTTCGACGCCCCTCGGGTCGGTGGAGCGCAGCACCCGGCCTTGCATCAGGGTGTGGCGCAGGGCGTAGTAGGCGGATTCGATCTCCCAGCGTTCGTGATAGAGGCGGACAAGAGTGTCGGAGGGGTCTTGGTCGGGGTCCAGCAGGGTGGTCACCAGCCGGTATCCGTCGTGCAGGCGGGTGCCGTCGGTGCAGGTCGCGGTGATGTCGGCCTCGATGATCCTTACCTGCACCGAGCGGATGCGGGACAGGTAGGAGCCGTCGGGCAACCGGTGGGTGGTGGGCAGGCGGCGCTTGGAGGTGAGGCGGACCAGGAACTGGGCACCGGTGCCGGCGAACTCGGCCAGCAGCTTGCCGTTGTCGAAGCCCCGGTCGGCCAGCACCAGCGACTGCGGGCCGAGCAGGTGCATCAACTGCCGTGCGTAGTGGGCCTCTCCATCGGACGTGGGGCCGAATGCTGCTCCGAGCAGGCCGCGGCTGCCTGTCTCCACCAGCGCCATCAGCCGCAGCGTGGGATAGCCTGCCCAGCCCAGGCGGACCCTGGCGCGGCCGAACCAGCTGCGGTTGCGTTCCGCGTCGGGCACTTTGATCGAGCTGCAGCCGTCGAAGGCCACGGTGCGCCAGTGCCGGTAGCGTGCTCCGGGCGTACGTGGCTGGGCCAGAGGCCCGGCCATCACCTCGAACAGAGCCTTCAGCGGAACCGGTCCCAGACGACGCCGCAGGTCACGCAGCGCCTTTTCCGAGGGGACCGCGACTGGCAGTCCGGCCAGACCGGCGACGAGCCTGTCCCAGACCTTCGCGTAGCCCAGATGTGGGAACAGGCCGAGCGCGAGCAGGAAATACACGCCCACCCGGGACGGCAGGACCCGTAACCGGCGCTGGACGGCACCGGTCTCGGCCAGCACAGCGTCGACCAGCTCGAAGGGAAGGTACTTGGTCAACTCGCCGAGATGGTCGGGAGCGAAGATGCCCTGGGCGACGGTCAGGGTTCGCGTGAGAGTGCTGGTGGCAGGCTGGAGCAACAGGACCTCGGCGCTCGGATTGACCTTGACGGATCACTCCTGGCTACCAGAGGTCCCGTTGCGTCGTCCGGCTCAACCGCCAGTATCGCCAACCCACTTGACGTGGGCAGCTTCCCCTCTAACTTCGCGGCATTGGCACATGAGTCGCGTTGGTTCCGTATTCTGCCGCACTCGACCTGCCTCACGCCTTGGTCGAGTGGGTCACGATGCTCATCGTCACCCGCGAGGGTGACCGCCGCTGCAAGCTCCCACCGCACCAGCGTGCCCTGGTCGGCCTGGTCTACCTGCGCCGGCACGACACCCTCGCCCAGCTCGCGGCCGGCTTCGGCATCTCCGTCGGCACCGCCCACGTCTACACGGCCGCGGTGATCGACCTGCTCGCCGCCCGTGCACCCGGCCTGCTACGCGCCCTGCGCGAGGCCAACCCGGACTACGTCCTCCTCGACGGCACCCGCGCGGAGTGCGACCGGGTCGGCGACAGCCGGGCCGACTTCTCCCACAAGCACCGCCGACACGGGGTAAACGTGCAGGTGGTGACCGACCGTGTCGGACACCTGCTGTGGATCTCGCCGACGCTGCCCGGCCGCACGCACGATCTCACTGCGGCCCGCGCCCACCGGATCATCCGGATCTGCGAACGCCAGGGCGTCCCCATCCTCGCCGACCGCGCCTACATGGGAGCCGGCCCCTGGGTGACGACACCCCTCAGACGCCCACCGGGTCGCGACCTCACGCCGACCCAGCAAAGCGTCAACCGGGCGCTGTCCACAGCACGGGCGCCGGCCGAACGCGGCGTCACACGACTGAAGTCGTGGCGGATCTTCCGCAGGTCCCGGTGCAGCCCGAATCGAATGACGTCCATCGCCGCGGCCGTCCTCACCCTGGAGCGGCAGCGCTGAAAGAGCTCAGTGTGTCCGCGGTGAAGTAGCGCATCACCAGGTCCGGCGCGGGCGGCGCCGCGTGGTCCGCGATCGTCGTCCGCTTCTTCCTCCGCAGGTGC
>NZ_JBIATN010000083.1:0-3528 GCF_042891825.1 Streptomyces sp. NPDC001852 | reverse complement strand
CCCGCCCTCGTCCCCATCGCCCTGGACCTGAAGGCGTTGCGCTCGGCCGGTGAGGACCTGCCCGCCCTGTTCCGCGGGCTGGTCCGCGTCACCAGTCGGCGCACCGCGGCGGCAGGCGGCGGCGGCCGGGACACGGCGGCGCTCAAGCAGCAGCTCGCCGGCCTCTCGCCGGAGGAGCAGGAAGCCCTGCTGCTCGACATCGTCCGCACCCACGCGGCGACGATCCTCGGACATGCGGGCGTCGACGCCATCGACCCGGACCGGGCCTTCAGCGAGCTGGGCTTCGACTCCCTCAGCGCGGTCGAGTTCCGCAACGTGCTGGGCGGTGTCAGCGGCCTGCGGCTGCCGCCCACGCTCGTCTTCGACTACCCCAACGCACGGGCGCTGGCCGACCACATGCGAGCGGAACTCGTTCCGGACTCCGGTGCGGGCGGCAACGCTGACGGGTCGGGTGAGGCGGAGATCCGCCAGGTGCTGCAGACCATTCCGCTCAGCAGGCTGCGGGACGCGGGTCTGCTGGACGCCCTGCTCGAACTCGGCGGCGTCGGTGACGTACGGACCGAACCGGACGAGGCCGACGAGGCCTGGGAGGGATCGATCGACGACATGGACGCCGAAAGCCTCATCAGCCTGGCGCTCAGCGGCGAAACGGGAGATGTGTAATGGCCGGCTCTGACCAGAACAAGCTCGTCGACGCGCTCCGGTCGGCGCTGAAGGAGACCGAGCGGCTGCGCGCCCAGAACAAGAAGCTCACCGCCACACTCCGCGAGCCCGTTGCCATCATCGGCATGAGCTGCCGATACCCGGGCGGGGTGGAGACGCCGGAGGAGCTGTGGCGGCTGGTCGCCGACGGGGTGGACGCGGTCTCGCAGTTCCCGGCCGACCGCGGCTGGGACGCCGACCAGCTCTTCGACCCCGAGGGACAGCGCCCGGGCACGACCTACGTCCGTGAGGGCGGCTTCCTGCACGACGCCGCCGACTTCGACCCGTCCCTGTTCGGCATCAGCCCGAACGAGGCACTCATCATGGACCCGCAGCAGCGGCTGCTGCTGGAGACCGCCTGGGAGGCGATCGAGCGGGCCGGCATCGACCCGACGACGCTGAAGGGTTCGGCCACCGGTGTCTTCGCCGGGATGATGTACCACGACTACGCAGCCAACGCGAACACCGGTTCCATCGCCTCCGGCCGCGTCTCCTACGCGCTCGGCCTCGAAGGCCCGTCGGTCACCATGGACACCGCCTGCTCCTCGTCCCTCGTCGCGCTCAACTCCGCGGTGCACGCCCTGCGTTCCGGGGAGTGCAGCCTCGCCCTGGTCGGCGGTGTGTGCGTGATGGCGACCCCGGAGACGTTCGTTGAGTTCAGCCGCCAGCGGGGTCTGTCCCGCAGCGGCCGCTGCAAGTCGTTCGCCGCGGCGGCCGACGGCACCGCCTGGGGCGAGGGCGCGGGCATGCTGCTCGTGGAGCGCCTGTCCGACGCCCGCGCCAACGGCCACCCCGTCCTCGCCGTCGTCCGCGGCATCGCCGTCAACCAGGACGGTGCGAGCAACGGCCTGACGGCCCCCAACGGCCCCTCCCAGGTCCGCGTCATCCGCCAGGCCCTCGCCAACGCCCAGCTCGCCCCCGACCACATCGACGCGGTGGAGGCGCACGGTACGGGGACGACGCTGGGTGATCCGATCGAGGCGCAGGCGTTGCTGGCGACGTATGGCAAGGACCGTGCGGAGGATCAGCCGTTGTGGCTGGGTTCGATCAAGTCGAACATGGGGCACACGCAGGCGGCTGCGGGTGTTTCGGGCATCATCAAGATGGTCGAGGCGATCCGGCACGGTGTGCTGCCCAAGACCCTCCACGTCGACGAGCCGACCCCGAAGGTCGACTGGGAGTCCGGCCAGGTGCGCCTGCTCACCGAGTCCCGTCCGTGGCCGGAGACGGGTCGTCCGCGCCGCGCGGGCATCTCCTCGTTCGGTATCAGCGGTACCAACGCCCACGTCATCATCGAGCAGGCCCCCGCCGAGGAAGCCCCGGAGGAGGAAGCCGAGGGCCGAACCCTCCCCGTCGTCCCCCTCGTCATCTCCGGCAGGACGGAACAGGCCCTGCACGGCCAGGCCCAGCGCCTGCGCTCCCACCTCGAGTCCCACCCCGACCTGCGCCCCCTGGACATCGCCCACTCCCTGACCGACACCCGTAGCGCCCTGGACTTCCGGGCGGCCGTGGTGGGTGCGGACCGGGATGAGTTGCTGGCCGGTCTGGGTGCGTTGGTGGAGGGCCGGTCGGCTGCGGGTGTGGTGCAGGGGAGTGTGCGGGGGGCTGGTCGTACGGCGTTCCTGTTCACGGGTCAGGGGGCGCAGCGGGTCGGGATGGGCCGGGAGTTGTATGACGCCTTCCCGGTGTTCGCGGAGGCCTTCGATGCGGTCCTCGAGGCGATCGAGCTGCCGTTGCGTGAGGTCATCTGGGGTGAGGACGCGGAGCGGTTGAGTCGCACGGAGTTCACGCAGCCGGCGTTGTTCGCGGTTGAGGTGGCGCTGTACCGGCTGGTGGATTCCTGGGGTGTCAAGCCGGACTATCTGGCGGGGCACTCGATCGGTGAGTTCGCCGCCGCCCATGTCTCGGGTGTGCTGTCGCTTGCGGATGCGGCGAGGCTGGTCACCGCTCGTGGCCGTCTGATGCAGGCGCTTCCGGAGGGCGGCGCGATGGTCGCCGTGCAGGCGACCGAGGAAGAAGTGCGTCCGCTGTTGGTGGACGGTGTCGGTATCGCAGCGGTGAACGGTCCGACTGCGGTGGTGGTTTCCGGGGTGGAGGCGGAGGCGCTGCGGGTCAAGGCGCACTTCGAGGCGGAGGGTCGTAAGACGACCCGGCTGAAGGTCTCGCACGCGTTCCACTCGCCGCTGATGGAGCCGATGCTCGCCGAATTCCGATCCATAGCAAGCGAGTTGGAGTACGGCACCCCGTCGATCCCGATCGTGTCCACCCTCACCGGTGCCCCGGTGACGGACGACCTGTCGGATCCGGAGTACTGGGTCCGGCACGTTCGCGAAGCCGTCCGGTTCGCGGACGCGGTGAAGGTGCTGGCCGACAAGGGTGTCACCACGTATCTGGAGCTGGGCCCGGACGCGGTGTTGACGGCGATGGGTCAGCAGAGTGCCGAGGGTGTCTTCGTCCCGGTGTTGCGTCGTGACCGTGGTGAGGCGCGTGAGCTGGTGTCCGCGGTGGCCCGGATCGCGGTGCACGGTGGGAAGGTCGACTGGTCGGCGTTCTACGCGGGCACCGGAGCCCGCCGTGTCGAGCTGCCCACCTACGCCTTCCAGCGGCAGCGCTACTGGTTCCACACCCTGGACTACCTGGCCGAGTCCTGGGTGGCCGCCGAGTTGGGCGGGCTGTCCGAGGCCGGGCTGGATCCCGCCGGACACGCGCTGCTCGGTGCGGCAGTGAGGCTGCCGGACAGCGAGGCCGTGGTGCTGACGGGCCGGCTCTCCACTTCGGCCCAGCCGTGGCTGGCGGACCACGCGGTCGGCGGCACCGTCCTGTTCC
>NZ_JBIATN010000082.1:0-4990 GCF_042891825.1 Streptomyces sp. NPDC001852 | reverse complement strand
TGTTCGGCGGGCGGGAGAAGATCGGCGCGGGCTGGGGCCAGTACAACGCCATCACCAGCCTCGCCGGGCAGCGCGGCGACGGCACCGGCGACCTCATCACCCGCGACGCCTCCGGCGTCCTGTGGCTGTACCCGGGCTCAGGCAACGCCGCCGCCCCCTTCAAGCCGCGCGTCCGCATCGGCTCCGGTTGGAACGCATACACCGCGCTCGTCGGCGCCGGGGACGTCACCGGAGACGGCCACCCCGACCTGCTGGCCCGCGACCGCAACGGCGTCCTGTGGCTCTACCAGGGAACCGGCAACGCCGCCTCCGCGTTCAAGCCGCGCGTCCGCATCAGCTCCGGCTGGAACGCATACACCACGCTCATCGGCGCCGGCGACCTCACCGGAGACGGCCACCCCGACCTCCTCGCCCGCGACACCTCCGGCGTCCTGTGGCTCTACCCGGGCTCAGGCAACGCCGCCGCCCCCTTCAAGCCGCGCATCCGGATCGGCTCGGGCTGGAACACCTACAGCACGCTCGTCGGAGTCCGAGACGTCACCGACGACGGCCACCCCGACCTCCTCGCCCGCGACCACAACGGCGTCCTCTGGCTCTACACCGGCACCGGAGGATCCAACCTTCTCTTCAAGCCGCGCACGCGCATCGGCTCCGGATGGAACGAATACAACGCCCTCTCATGATCCTGCGCTGCATCGACCTGGCCGCACCATCCGCCTGCCCGGGGCTCTCCCAGGTAACCGGCGACGGCGACGGCGGCTTCGCCTCACCCGTCCGCCGCTACACCGACCAGTAACCACACACCACGCCAACCACCATCGGGCCGGGCCCCTGCACGGGACCCGGTCCGGCTCACTCCCAAGGAGGAAACGGGTGGCCCAGCACACCCTGAGGAGCGGATGCATCGCGGTCGCCGCGGCATGCGCCCTCGCCACGGGGGCACTGCCCCTGACCGCGGCCATGGCCTCGGCCGACACGACCAGCGAGACGGTCATACCGGCCGCGCTGCTGTACAACCCGCCCGGCGACGTCGTCGTCTTCGCGGGTACCCATGGCTTTCTGCATCGGCCGGTCAACCAGTCCAGCTTCGTCTGGACAAAGTACGCGGGCGGACCGGACATCCCAGTACCGCAGGTCACGGCCAACCCGACGCCCGGATATTGGGGCGCGGGATCCGACGTGGTGGCGACCCCCTCGGCCGACGGGTACCAGCTGCACGACATGGACTCGGATACGACCACGACCATCACCCCCGGTGCCGGTCAGAGTTACGTCGGAGCTTTCGGCTCGCGCCTGCTGACGGTCGCCAAGGCCGCCGATGGAACCGTGACGGGCCTTCACGTGCTCGGCATGGCTGACGGGCAGCAGACCGACACACCCGTCACCGGGTGGCCCGACGGCGCCACGCTGGGGGCCGGGGTGATGGCCGGGGACGCCGACTCGGTGGTGGTGTCCTACGGCCAGACCGTCAACGGCACCACCGAGCGTCGGCTGGCGCTGGTGGACCTGGCGACCGGCGGGGTCACACCCATCAACTCGGAGCCGTTGAACTCCGGCTTCCGTGTCGTGCTGTCCGGCAAGTACATCGCCTGGTATTCGATGACGGCGGTCCCGGCGAGCGGCACGGCGGGACAGGTCTTCTTCGTGCCGCGGTCCGCTCCTGGCGGCCCGGTGAGCACGGTTCAGGTCCCGTCGGCGCCGCTGGGCAGCGGATACAGCAGCGTCCTGCGCTACGTGGGCGTCGCGGGCGACTCCCTGGTGTTCACCGACGCCGTGTCGCACGGCGGTCCGCTCACCCCGGACGACACACTCGGCTACCCGCTCTACACGATGCCCTTGTCCGGATCCGCCACAGTGACTCCGCTCCTGGACCACGCCAACGCAAACACGGTCCGCCAAGAACCGAATGGAGTCGTCGCCGTCGGCGGCCCGGCCGCCACCGACTGGGCGGCGCGCCTGTTCACCGCCGGACCGGACGGGACCCCGACAGGCACCGCCGTCGACTCCGACCCCGACGTGCCCGCCCCCATCGACGGCCTGGCCCTCGGCGGCGGGAAGCTGTTCACCGTCGAGCGCGGTCCAGGCGGTGGGGATTACGTCTACGACCGAAGCGTCCAGCCGGGCTCGCCGCCCTCCTACGGCCCCAACCTGGACTTCAGCGACTCCCTCGCCCCGACCGACTGCGACACCGCAGCCACGTGCAACCCGCCCATCGCCAACGGCGATGTCGACGGGAGCATCTCCCAGCTGCGCCCGGGCGACAGCGCCGAAGGTGACGCCGTCGTCGTGAAGATTCCCGGCCTGAGCCCGATCCTGATCACCCCCGGCGCCACCGGCGGCACCCTCGTCGACGCCGAAGGCCCCTACGTGGTCTACGACGGCGGCTCCACGAACAAGCAGTACATCGGTGACGCGGACGCGGGCGGCACCAGCCACGTCCTGTTCAGCCGCACCATCTCCGCCGCCGCACTGTCCGGCTCCACGGTATGGGTCCCCGGCAGCACCCCCGGCACCCTGGCCCAGATCGACCTCACCACCCGGCGCACCGTCCAGACCGTCCCGACCGACGCCCCCTGCGTGCCCAGCGAGTTGCAGGCCGCCGCCCAGCACTGGGTGTACTGGTCCTGCGGCCCCTCCGGCCCGGCCGGCGTGCACGACCTCGCCACCGGCAAGGACATCCCCGTACCCGCTCATCCCGCGCAGCTCGGCGACGGGTTCGTCGTCGAGCACGACACGGCGGCGGGGAAACTGACGCTGACCGACGTGCACACCGACACCGCCACCACCACCGACCTGGCCGACCTGCCCGCCGGACCGGTCGCCAACGACCGCCGGGTGACCTGGGCCGTCGACAAGTACCAGGGCACCATCGCCTACCTGGACAGCGGCGAGAACGTCCACCTCGTCGACCCGCACATCCCCGCCTCGACCCCCGCACCCGCCGCCGGCTCCTTCATCTACCCCGGCCAGCACCTGCCCTCCGGGCACAGCCTCAGCAGCTCCACGATGACACTGACCATGCAGACCGACGGCAACCTCGTCGCCCGCCTGAACACCGGCAAGGGCGCCGGCCAGGTGGTCTGGTCGACCGGGACGAGCGGCAACTCCGGCGCGTACGCAGTCATGCAGACGGACGGCCAGCTCGTCGTCTACACGAGCAGCGGGGGACCCGGCAAGGGCGGCGCCCTGTGGTCCGGCCCGACGGACAGCACGCCCGGTGCGTACGCCACCGTGCAGGACGACGGCAACATCGTCGTCTACGGCAGGGCGAGCACCTCTGCACTGTGGTCGAGCGGGACCTACGCCCGGTCGCAGATTGTCCACTCCGGCACCACCCTCAAGCCCGGCTGGTGGACCCAAGGCACCTACACCCGCCTGGTCATGCAGACGGACGGCAACCTGGTGATGTACCGCCGACGCGACGGCGCCGCCATCTGGTCCACCCACACCTCCAGCCACCCCGGCGCGTACGCCGTGATGCAGACGGACGGCAACCTCGTCGTCTACAGGAGCACCGGAGGCCCCGGCAAGGGCGGCGCCCTGTGGGCCACCGGCACCAGCGGCCACTCCGGCGCCTACGCGTATATGCAGAACGACGGCAACCTCGTCGTGTACAAGAGCACCGGTGGGCCGGGCAAGGGCGGCACCCTGTGGGCCACCGGCACCACCACAACCGCACGATGACCAAGCCCTGACCACGACCGTGCGTCACACGGGGCCGCGCACGCCGCGGCCCCGTGAAGGCAGCACCGGGGCCCGACCCCGTACACATGCGCGATGCCAGACATGGCGGAGGGTGTTGGTACGGCCGTCGCCGTCCGACAAGGTCCAGCCCATCCAAATTCACCGCCCCACGGGCTGGGTTGGTCATGTACGCCCGCTTCCGGTTCAGCGAGCGATTGGAGCGGTCTCCTGGCCCGGGGAGTGGGAGCGCACAGCGCTGATGTGCCGCTGCGAGAGCGGAATGCGCTAGCGCGATCCGCCCGAGTCCTCCCGGTCATGGAAGACGGTTTGCCTTACACCAGAATGATCGGTAGCAGACCGAAACCTGGCGGCATGGACATGTCTATGCACGCCTCCTAGGGTCTCGATCCATGTTTGCCGCTGTCGACACACATTCGGATGCCTACCAGGCGGGACAAGTCCTCGCCCCGTTCATCCTGGCCTCCATCGCCATCGTCATCCTCTGGGCGACGACCCACACATGGCGCCGACCCAAACCGGTCACGATCCCCGAGGACCAAGAGGCCACGGCCAAGCTCGCGCGGGAACGAACCCGTCGAGTCGTCATCGGCACTGTGGTCATCGTGGTGGCAGCCACGGCGATGGCCGCACCCCACATGCACCGGTCCGACGACTACGGCAGCGCCGCAGCCAAGGGGCCCACGCATCTCACCGTCACCCCGCCGACCACCCTCGGCAGCTACAGACTGATGACCGGCAGACAAGCAGACCTGCTCAACGCACGAATAGCCGGGAAACTACCCAAACACTACGCCGTCGTCTTCTACACCACCGCAAGAAAGCCCACTCAGCCCGTGCTGGAAGTCTTCAGTGACACCAGCACCGCTGATCCACAGCTCGCCCAGGAGCTCACCCGGCAGTCGGCGGACACCGAGAACTCCGATCTCATGGCCGGAGCGCGCGTCACCGACGCCAAGGTTTTTACCCCTGGCTCGGCCGGCGGGAAGGTGCGGTGCGGAAAGAACAACGCAGAAGTGCTCTGCGCCTGGGCCGACTCCGGGACCGTCGGCGGACTCCTCAGCAACCTGTCCAGCGGCATCAACGTCCAGCAGATCGCTTCCCTCACGCAAGAATTCCGGGCCGCCGCCGAACACTGAAACGTCACCGAGGAACTCCGGCGGGCTGCAACCGCGACGGCCAGGACCAGACCGAGGCAGTCCACCACCAGGTGCCTCTTGCGTCCGCCCACCTTCTTCCCGCCGTCCCACCCGGACGTCGAACGCGGGATGTTCGCTGCCGCCCGCAG
>NZ_JBIATN010000081.1:0-6285 GCF_042891825.1 Streptomyces sp. NPDC001852 | reverse complement strand
TCCGGGTCGGCGTAGACGGCCACGCTCGCGATCCCGGCGTCCCGGCAGGCCCGGGCCACGCGGACAGCGATTTCGCCACGGTTGGCGATGAGCACCTTGCGCACGATTGAGGCTCCCTCCTTGAAACAAGCCGAGTTTAGGGACTGCCGACACGGCACTTCGACCCGTCCCCAATGGTGAGCTTGCCCACACGGAGCGTGATTCGAGGCTCGCTCGACCCGCGAAAAGCCTTGTCGCACCTCGGTACGCAGGGCTCCTCCCGGAAACCCTAGCCCCGTCATGTGGTCAAGGTCTCTGTGAGAGCGTGCCGCGGCCCACTCGGTTTCTTTGTCGAGTCCCTACGAATGGCCCAATGATTCTTTGCTGCCGCGCGAACCCTTGTCCCGGGGTTTACCCGTTAGTAGCGTTCGGGACGGCTCGAACGTACCTGGGGTGACACAACGCTGGCTTGAGAGTGGGTGGGGACCGGTGGTGCGCAGACCGGTGGCATGGGTGGTGGCGATCGTCCTCCTGGCGGAGGCGTTCTTCATCGCGGCGCTGAACTGGTTCCTCGGCGTGGTCGTCGACCGGCAGAAGATGTCCCTGGCCGGCCTCGATCCGAACGTGATGTCGACGTCCTCGAAGATCGGCGGCCTCGTCTTCGGTCTCTACTTCGCGCTGTGCGCGCTGGTGGCCGTCCTGGTGGCGATACGCGACCGCGCCCCCGCGGGCTTCGGCCGCGTCCTGCTGATCAGCGTGGCGGTCGTGCACGGCCTGCTGGGCGCCTTCGCCCTGAGCCTGGTCGGCCTGACGGCGTTCCTGTTCATGGTGGTGGTGCTCGGGCTCGTCGTCCTGCTGCTGATGACGTACGACCGTGACGGCGGGACGGAGCCTGCGGGGCCCGGCGGCGCGGAGCGGGGCGGTGACCCGAAGGCCGAGGCCGAGCCCGGACCGGCCACGGCCCCGGACGCCGCGGCCGTGCCGGCCCCCCGTACGGACGAACCTCAGGACGGGGACGACGAGCCGCAGGACGCCGTGCCCGCCCAGGTCACTCGGCCGGCGGCCACAACTCCGTGATCCCCACGCCCAGTTCGGCCAGCAGCTTGCGCACCAGGGGCAGACTGATGCCGATCACGTTGCCGTGGTCGCCGTCGATGCGCTCGATGAACGGCGCCGACAGGCCGTCCAGGGTGAACGCACCGGCGACGTAGAGGGGCTCGCCCGAGGCGACGTACGCGGCGATCTCCTCGTCGGTCGGTTCGCCGAAGTGGACCACCGTGGAGGCGGTCCCGGACACGTACCGCTTGGCCTGCGTGTCCCAGATGCAGTGCCCCGTCTGGAGGGTCCCGGCGCGCCCGCGCATCGCCTTCCAGCGGGCGGTCGCCTCCTCGGCGTCGGCGGGCTTGCCGAGGGCCTGGCCGTCCAGCTCCAGCACCGAGTCGCAGCCGATCACCAGGGCGCCCTGGACCTCGGGCTTCGCCGCCACGACCGAGGCCTTCGCCTCGGCCAGGGCGAGCGCCAGCTCGGCCGGGGTGGGGGCGGTGAGGGCGTCCTCGTCGACGCCGCTCACGATCACCTCCGGTGAGAGGCCGGCCTGCTTCAACAGGCCCAGGCGGGCGGGGGAGGCGGAGGCGAGGATCAGGCGGCGGCGTGGCTTGGCAGTCATGCGGCCAGGTTAGCCACGGGGACGCCGGTTCGGCTCACCTCAGGCCGATGACCAGCATGGCGAGGACCATGGCCAGGGCCATGAGCAAGCCGAGCCGCCGAAGCATGTCCTGCGCGTCGCGCAGGTCCTTCGGCGGCTCGTCCTCCGGGTCCGACCACAGCATGCCACCAGCGTGGTGCTTGGCCGATCCAGGGCGCCTGAGTACTGGTACTCAATCGGCGCCCTGAGCCGTGCCACTGTGCGCCCACGTGGCGGAGCCGTACATCGATACGGCCCCGCGCCCCTGAGGCCGGATTTCCTCAGCTCGGCCAGTAGGTGCGGGTCCAGGACACCGGGCCCGGCTGCGGCAGCCTCCGGCCCGCGATGCGGCTCGGGTCGGACCACGCGTCCCTCGGGCTCTCCGCGCCGGACGGCGTTGCCGCTGCCGCCGCGGCGCGGGCGCGGACCACCGCCAGGGCGGCGGCCAGCTCCTCCGGGGTCGGGTTGCCCCGTACGACTTTGATCGTCACAGCGGGCTCCTTAGAGGGGGATGTTGCCGTGCTTCTTCGGGGGCAGGGATTCCCGCTTGGTGCGCAGCTGACGCAGGCCGCGGACGATGTGGGCGCGGGTGTCGGACGGCATGATCACTGCGTCGATGTAGCCGCGCTCGGCCGCGATGTAGGGGTTGAGGAGGGTGTCCTCGTACTCCTGGATCAGCCGGGCCCGGGTGGCCTCACCGTCTCCTGATCCCTCCGCTTCGGCGATGGTGCGCCGGTGCAGGATGTTGACCGCGCCCTGAGCGCCCATGACGGCGATCTGGGCGGTCGGCCAGGCCAGGTTGAGGTCGGCGCCCAGGTGCTTGGAGCCCATGACGTCGTAGGCGCCGCCGAAGGCCTTGCGGGTGATGACGGTGATCAGCGGGACCGTCGCCTCGGCGTAGGCGTAGATCAGCTTGGCGCCGCGCCGGATGATGCCGGTGTGCTCCTGGCCGACGCCGGGCAGGAAGCCGGGGACGTCCACGAAGGTCAGCACCGGGACGTTGAAGGCGTCGCAGGTGCGCACGAACCGGGCGGCCTTCTCGGAGGCGTCGATGTCCAGGCAGCCGGCGAACTGCATCGGCTGGTTGGCGACGACACCGACCGGATGGCCCTCGACCCGCCCGAAGCCGGTGACGATGTTCGGCGCGAACAGCGCCTGGGTCTCGAAGAACTCGGCGTCGTCCAGGACGTGTTCGACCACCGTGCGGATGTCGTACGGCTGGTTCGCGCTGTCCGGGACGAGGGTGTCCAGCTCGCGGTCCTCGTCGCTGACGGCGAGGTCCGCCTCCTCGGGGAAGACCGGGGGCTCGGAGAGGTTGTTGGACGGCAGGTACGACAGCAGCTGCTTGATGTACTCGATGGCGTCCTTCTCGTCGCCCGCCATGTGGTGGGCCACACCGGAGACCGCGTTGTGGGTGCGGGCGCCGCCCAGTTCCTCGAAGCCGACGTCCTCGCCGGTGACGGTCTTGATGACGTCCGGGCCGGTGATGAACATGTGCGAGGTCTGGTCGACCATGACCGTGAAGTCGGTGATGGCCGGGGAGTAGACCGCGCCGCCCGCGCAGGGGCCGACGACCAGGCTGATCTGCGGGATGACCCCGCTGGCGTGGGTGTTGCGGCGGAAGATCTCGCCGTAGGCGCCCAGGGAGGCCACGCCTTCCTGGATGCGGGCGCCGCCGGAGTCGTTGATGCCGATGACCGGGCAGCCGGTCTTCAGCGCGAAGTCCATGACCTTGACGATCTTCTGGCCGTAGACCTCGCCGAGGGCGCCGCCGAAGACGGTGAAGTCCTGGGAGAAGACGGCGACGGGACGTCCGTCGACGGTGCCGTAACCGGTGACGACTCCGTCGCCGTAAGGGCGGTTCTTCTCCAGGCCGAAGTTGGTGGACCGGTGGCGGGCGAACTCGTCCAGCTCGACGAACGACCCCTCGTCGAGGAGGAGCTCGACGCGCTCACGGGCCGTCAGCTTGCCCTTGGCGTGCTGCTTTTCGACGGCGCGTTCCGAACCGGCGTGCGTCGCTTCGTGGATGCGCCGCTGGAGATCCGCGAGCTTGCCCGCGGTCGTGTGAATGTCGATCTCGTGACGCTCTTCCGGCTCGGACATCGGGATGCGGCTCCCTGCCTGCTCAAAAGGGGGGACGGTTACTCATCCGTAGAGTAGTGCTGGGCCTGTGGGTCGGCAGTGCGGCGTTTCCCACACCTAGGGTGACTTGCATGACGCCGCACAATGCATCAGAAGACAGCCGCTGGTCCGATCTGGACCGTCCGCCCCTGAACGCCGCGGCACTGCGGCGCGCGCTGGTCCGGGAGGGGAGCCTGTACCGCGAGGTGGACGTGGTGCAGCGCACCGGCTCCACCAACTCCGACCTGGTCGCCCGGGCCGCCGCCGGGAAGGCCGGCGAGGGGGCCGTGCTGGTCGCCGAGGAACAGACGGCGGGCAAGGGCCGTCTGGACCGCCGGTGGACGGCACCGCCGCGCTCGGGCCTGTTCTTCTCCGTGCTCCTGCGGCCCGTCGAGGTCCCGGTGGCCCGGTGGGGCTGGCTGCCACTGCTCACGGGGGTCGCCGTGGCGACCGGGCTGTCCCGCGCGGCGGGCGTGGACACGGCCCTGAAGTGGCCGAACGACCTGCTGGTGACCGTGGGGGGCGAGGAGCGCAAGGCGGGGGGCATCCTCGCCGAGCGGGCCGGTGAGGACGGTGTGGTCATCGGCGTCGGCATCAACGTCACACTGCGGGCCGAGGAGCTGCCGGTGCCGCAGGCGGGCTCGCTGGCCCTGGCGGGCGCCGTGGGCACGGACCGCGAGCCGCTGCTGCGGGCGGTGCTGCGGGCGCTGGAGGACTGGTACGGGCGGTGGCGGTCGGCGGGGGGTGACCCTGCGGTGAGCGGGCTGCAGGAGACGTACGCGGCGGGGTGCGCGACGTTGGGGCGGGCGGTGCGTGCGGAGTTGCCCGGGGATCGGTCGGTGGTGGGGGAGGCGGTGGCGGTCGACGGGGACGGGCGTCTTGTCATCGCCACGGAGGCCGGGGTGCGGGAGCCTGTGGGGGCGGGGGACATCGTGCATCTGCGGCCTGCGTAGGGGGTACGGCGGTGACGGGTGCCCTCTGTTGTGCGGGTGCCCTGGGCTGGTGCGGGCCGGGGGTCGGACCGCTTACCGGCGCCGGCCGGGTGCCGCGAAGGGGCGCGGGGAACTGCGCGACCAGCCATGACGGCCGTGCGGTCGGGGACGGTGGGGGTACCCCCGGACCTGCGCCGATGCGGGGGTCTGGGGGCGCAGCCCCCGGGGTCGGGCGGCACCAACGCCGGGAAGCGCAACCGGTACCAGGAAGTGAACCGTCGGCCGAACCCAGCGGAGTGAGCTGGCGCACACCTGCCGTAGAGTTGAGGCCGGTCGATACGTGACCGCGGCAGATCGGAAGGGCAGCAGGCGTGACCGTCGACGACACGGGCTCGGGCGCGGGCGCGGACGCCGCCGACCCCGGCGAGGACCCGCTGGCCCTGCGCCTCGAACAGCTCATCCTGGGCGCCGAGCGCCGCTACACGCCGTTCCAGGCGGCCCGCAGCGCCGGAGTCTCCATGGAGCTGGCGTCCCGGTTCTGGCGGGCCATGGGCTTCGCCGACATCGGGCAGGCCAAGGCGCTCACCGAGGCCGACGTGCTCGCGCTGCGCCGGCTCGCCGGTCTGGTCGAGGCGGGGCTGCTCAGCGAGGCCATGGCGGTGCAGGTGGCCCGGTCCACCGGGCAGACCACCGCCCGTTTGGCCGAGTGGCAGATGGATTCCTTCCTGGAGGGCCTGACCGAGCCGCCCGAGCCCGGGATGACCCGCACCGAGGTGACCTACCCGATCGTCGAACTGCTCCTGCCCGAGCTGGAGGAGTTCCTGGTGTACGTGTGGCGGCGGCAGCTCGCCGCCTCCGCCGGGCGGGTCGTGCAGTCGGCGGACGACGAGGAGATGGTCGACCGGCGGCTCGCCGTCGGCTTCGCCGATCTGGTGGGGTTCACCCGGCTGACCCGCCGGATGGAGGAGGAAGAGCTCGGGGAGCTGGTCGAGGCGTTCGAGACCACGGCCGCCGACCTGGTGGCCGCGCGCGGCGGACGGCTCATCAAGACACTCGGCGACGAGGTGCTGTACGCGGCCGACGACGCGGGTACCGCCGCGGACATCGCGCTGCGGCTGGTGGAGACGCTGTCGAACGACGAGACGATGCCGGAGCTGCGGGTCGGCATGGCGTTCGGCACGGTCACCACTCGTATGGGTGATGTGTTCGGTACGACGGTGAACCTGGCCTCCCGGCTGACGTCGATAGCTCCCCGGGACGCCGTGCTGGTGGACAGCGCCTTCGCCGAGGAGCTGATCCGCACCGGCGAGGCGCCCGCCTCCGAGGCGGAGGCGGCCGCCGAGAAGGAGGGCGAGGAGCCGCCGACGTACCGCTTCGCGCTCCAGCCGATGTGGCAGCGCCCGGTGCGTGGACTCGGCGTGGTCGAGCCCTGGTTGCTGGCCCGCCGCGACGGCCAGTCGTAGCGCCACAGGCCCTTAGCTTGGCGTTTATCCTCGGCGGGCTTGGTGTTCCTTGATTGACTCGGCGCGTTTGAGCGTCTTGCCGACGTCGTGGTGCCTGGCCCGGTGT
>NZ_JBIATN010000080.1:0-6624 GCF_042891825.1 Streptomyces sp. NPDC001852 | reverse complement strand
ACGGACGAAACACGCCCATCTCTCCCGCCGCCAGGCGGAGTTCATGCCCACCCAGCCCGAACCAAATGATCACGTTCGGAAAGCGGATGGCGTCTTAGGCCTTGTTAGACCAACTTCACAACTTTGATCACTGTGGTCATTGTGCTGCTTCTCGTGGGCTCGGTGGTCCGGCGCCCCTCGCAGGGTGCCTGTCGAGCAGTCCACTGATGCCTGACATCAGTGCTTGACACCAGCAGTCGCGTACGCGAGCGGATCAGGGTGGATCACGGCGACCAGGGCTCAGAGGCCACGGCCGACAGAACCCAGCTTGCTGGGTCGCTGTGATCGACCTGATAAGGAAGCGGACCACGTAGAAAGCGTCCGCGTACAGCCCGGATCAGTCTTCGGCGTCGTGGAAGTAGACCGTAAGACTCGGCCAATCGCCGCCCGCAGTGATCTCCATATGCATGACGAGATCCTGGACCTTGACCAAGCCAAGGCTTTCGATGGAGTCTGCGACTCTACGGAGCAGCGCAGGCACGTCATCCTGCCCGGTTCCCGCCGGGTTGGACTGGGAGAAGTGTTTGATCGTCCACGATTCCATGTGCGCATGATCGCGCAAGCGCCGGCCGTCATGCTGTCCCGTCCAGGCAGACGATCCAGGGGAGCCGTACAGCAACGAAGTACGGCAACCTCCGCGCCTCCGAACGACCGCCACCAGGCCCAAGCAGCCGACTGACGTGCCTGGCAGACCTCAGCGACCGCCCCGCCCATAGTTCGCATCGAGGGGCAGCATCGCGCAACGCCGGCACGGCGCCGTTCTCAACCGATGAGCGGCGCCCCACAGCCTTGAATCGGCCCATATGCTGACCACTGAGCTCAGCGCAGATCGTCAGCATGGACCAACATGCCTTGACGAGGTCGTCAGCTACGGCACTCACCGTAGCCGGACCCTCCAGGGACACAGCTGTGGCCGCTGCACGAAGGCGGAAGAGCGACGCCTCGGCTTCAACGACGTCCTCAACAACTTGGGTGCCTGGGGAAGTACCAGGAATGATCTTGCCTATTCGGCTGAGGGCCCGATCTGTCTCATGCAACTTACTGAGGAGCTCAGCGTAAACCCCACGACGCGCGTCGCGATGCATGATCCCGCGCTGTTCATCACGATCCGCTTCCTTGCTCAGACGTTCTTGACGCCCCTTGAGTAGGGAGAACGCCCCAGTAAGGACAACACCACTGAGCGCACTGGCGGCGCTGATCAGCGCGACGGTCTGCTCGGACACGATGCCATCTAAGCCGAGGGCTGCCAGGCGCGAGGTACGAAGCAGTGATGTTCGGACACTCTCGGGGGGACTACCCGGCCGCTTGCCTACGAGACTCCTTGGGCCCGCGAGGCATCCGTCGTCTGTGAGGGTGAGAGAAGGCGACGTGCCCCCGGCGTGCCCGATGGAACAGCGACTGGTGGGGACTCACGGGGAACCTTGGGGAGCACACCGGGAACGCCCGGGTCAGCACCTCCCCAGTTCAGCAGCCGACCGCATACGCGATCTTCCAACCTTGCGCTTCGCGAGCCGGTGACTGATCTCCGCAGCTTGACACGAGGCTGGGACCGGCTGCCCGCCTGGGCCGGCGGCGCCGGTTCTGTCTACCCTCGATACAGGGGTGACCAACCCGGAAAAGGACCGCCATGGACCTCCAGCTCAAGGACAAGGTCGCCGTCGTCACCGGAGCGAGCAAGGGCATCGGCCTCGCCATCGCCGATGCGTTCGCCCGTGAAAGCGCACACGTCACCGTCGGCAGTCGGAGCATTACTCCCGAGCTCAAAGGGCTCCACGAGAAGTACGGCGTCACCGCAGTCCCGGTCGACTTGTCCACCGCAGACGGACCGGGCGCACTCGTCCGACACGCGGTAGACCAGTACGGCAGGGTCGACGTCCTGGTCAACAATTTGGGTACCGCGACGCCCCGTCCGAGCTTCCTGGACATCGACGACGCCGAGTGGCAACGGATCTTCGACATGACCCTGTTCAGCGCGGTTCGGGCCAGCCGCGCTGCGCTTCCTCACCTGCTGGTCGTGGACGGGGGTTCCATCATCAACATCAGCTCCATCAACGCGCGTCTACCCTTCCCCATGGTCGTGGACTACTCCGCGGCCAAGGCCGGGCTGAGCAGTCTGACCAAGTCGCTGTCCGAGGAGTTCGCACCGCGAGGCATCCGGGTCAACGCGATCGCCCCGGGGCCGGTTCGCACTCCCTTCTGGACCGCGCCGGGCGGCTTCGCCGATGCCACGGCAGCCCAGGCCGGCACCACCGCGCAGGAAGCCATCGATGCAGTCGTGCCGCAGAGCATGGGCATCTCCACAGGACGAGTCACCGAAGCTCACGAAGTCGCCGATCTGGCTCTCTTCCTCGCCTCCCCGCTCGCCGGCAACATCACGGGAGCCGAGTTCACCATCGATGGCGGCCAGGTCAAGACATTGTGATCTCTTGCCCCTGCCCGCACACCCGGTTGCTGAGCACCGGGCGGTAGGGATCGAAAGATGGCGCCGCGAACTGGTCCCCTGCTCCAGTTCGTCTCGGACGAGGGCTACGGCGCATGATCGGCGCTCAACGTTACCGAGGCCCGCCACCGCCTCGCCCGGAAGATCCTTTTCGGGTAGCGCGGCGAACTGCGCCAGCACTACCGCGAGGGCATGGAGGACCTGTTGACCGAACTACCGAGGGGTGAGGTGGAGCGTCCCCGGAGTTCGACGCACGGTGACGAGATCGGCCGGTCGGCCCAGCGCACGACCAGCGAAGCCTTCCCGTACGACCGTCCTCATGTGCTGTCATCACGAGTCGTTGGAGACCACAGCGGCTCGTGGAGGATTAGGTGCAGGAACGTACGGAGTTACGGGATGTCACAGCACTTGCGGTGCCGAGGGTCGGCCGAGTCGGGGAGACCGGCGACCCGGCCCTGCCGTTCCGGCTGCTGGACGGGGACGGCGTCGAGGTGTCGGCGGTCAGCGAGTTCCTGCTCGACATGCTCGCTGAGGACGACAGTCCAGCTTCGCTCCGTTCGTACGCGTACGAACTGCTGGCCTGGTTCCGGTTCTTGTGGGCCGTCGACGTGCCGTGGGACCGGGCAAGTCGTGCGGAGGCCCGGGACTTCGCGCTGTGGCTGAGGCCGGTCAAGAAGCCACCGCGGCCTCGACGGCCGGATGCTCCGGCGCCTGGGTCGGTTAACCCGGTGACCGGCAAGCGGTACGCGGGTGAGAACTACGCGCCCCGCACCCGGAGGCACGCGCGGGCGGTGGTCCGCAGCTTCTACGAGTACCACCGCGACATGCACGGACGGCCGCTGCTCAACCCGTTCCCGAAGAGCAAGCGTGCCGAGGACGAGCATCTCAACGTCCACCACAACCCGATGCACGCCTATCGGCACCCCACTCGCCGGGCTCCCTACCAGCCGAAGGAACCCCGGCGAACCCCGCGCGGTATCCCTGACCAGGCGTTCAACGAGTTGTTCGCGGCTCTTCCCTCGCACCGCGACCGCGCGCTGGTCGCCTTCTACATCTCGGCCGGCCCGCGCGCCTCGGAGCTCCTCGGCGTCAGCCGGGACCGGGTCAGCCCCGGTGACCAGACGGTCGGCGTCATCCGCAAGGGCTCCCGGGCTCTGCAGTGGATTCCCGCCTCCAGCGACGCGTTCGTTTGGCTGCGTCTCTACCAGCAGCAGATCCGCCCGCAACCTCTCGACGGGCCGGACGAGCCTCTGTGGTGGACTCTGCGGCGTCCGATCAGGCCGTTGAGCTACGACGCGGCCCGCATGGTGTTCACGCGGGCCAACGAGACCTTGGGGGCGAACTGGACCCTGCATGACCTGCGGCACAGCGCGGCGAAAAGGATGGTGCGCGACCCCAAGCTCTCGCTCACCGACGTCCAATGGGTCCTCGGGCATCTCCACATCAGCACCACGGAGCAGTACCTCGAACCCGCCGAGGGCGAGGTCGTCGCGAACGTACTGGCCCACCACGCCCGGCAGGCTGCGGAGCCGGTCAATCCGGTGATGCCCGCCCCGGGCTACCGTTCCGAGGTCCTCCAGACACTGCTCGGCCCGGCCGCCCTCGGCGGAGGCCCGGCATGACCACCGAGACAGTGACCGCCCGCCCCTCCGCACCTGTTCGCCACGCTCCCTTGCCTCCTGGCCAGAAGATACGGGAAGTACCGACGTCCTGGTGGCAGACGGAGGAATCGCGCGAGAAGGTGCTGGAGCGCACGCTCGCGCTGCCGTTCACTGCGGACACGGACACCAACCAGCGCACGCGCCGCCGCGGTCTGATCAAGCTGCTCGACTGGCTGGAGGACCAGCCCGGCCGCACCTGGCAGGAACGCTGGACGGCCAGCGGAGCCGAGGAGGCCGGGCGGGAGTGGCCGCGGCTGCCGATGCAGTGGCTCGCCGAGCACCAGCGGGCGCGCAAGTACGACCGTGCCGATCTGTGCTGCGGCATGATCCCGCTGGCGGGCGGACAAGTCGTACGCCCCGCCTACCGGTGGCTGCTCCGGCAGCGCCCTTCTCAACTGCTGGCGCACATCCGTAGCGTCACCGATCCCCACGGTTTCGCGGCGCTCAAGGACCGGTACACGGCCACCGGCCACACGAGGGCCAACGACTGCAACAACGCCCTCAACCGCGTCACCTGGATCGTGACCCGCAAGGGCAGCACCGTTCACGACGTCACCATCGGCGACTGCGTCGAGCTGCAGCACGCCATCGGCGAGCACCAGACCAACGGCTACCACGGCAAGCACCTCTTCTACCAACTCCTCGCAGGGCTCGGTGTCTTCGGCCCCGACGCCCCCGCCCGGCTGAAGACGGTGATGCTGCCGGGACAGTTGACACCGGCGGCCCTGGTCGACCGGCAGGGCAATACCTGCACCGCGATACGCGACCTCCTGGTCGACTACCTCACCGAGCGCGCGGTGGACGTCGACTACACCACGCTCGAGGACATGGCCCGCTCGCTCGCCGGACTGTTCTGGCGTGACCTGGAGAAACACCACCCCGGGATCGACTCGGTGCGGCTGGACGCCGATACCGTCACGGCCTGGCGGGAACGCGTCCGCATGGTCCGCGACCGTCACGGCATCCCCATCCGGCCGCGGGTCAACGCGCACACCGTCTTCAGCTGGGTCCGGGCGTTCTACCAGGATCTCGCCCGCTGGGCCGCCGAAGAGCCGGCACGGTGGGGCCCGTGGGTCGCTCCCTGCCCGGTCCGCGACAGCGACACCGACCACAGCAAGAACCGCGCCCGCCGCAAAGCGGCCATGGACCAGCGCACCCGCACCGCACCCTCCTGCCCGCACTCCCCGCCCTGGTCAAAGCCGTCGAGCGCCAGCTCAAGGACGCCCAGACGTGTCTCGCCACCGGACGGGAGACCACGGCCGGAGCCTCCTTCACCACCCCGGCGGGCGAGACCCTCCTCCGCCGGGCCGGGGTGTCGTCCCGCGTCTACGCCGACGACCCAGCCACCGGTCGGCGCCGGGACCTGACCGTCGAGGAAGAACGCGCGTTCTGGGCCTGGGCCATCGTCGAGGTCCTCCGCCACACCGGCATGCGCATCGAGGAAGCACTGGAGCTCACCCACCACAGCTTCGTCGCCTACCAGCTGCCCACCACCGGGGAGATCGTGCCCATGTTGCAAGTCGCCCCGTCCAAGCTCGACCAGGAGCGGCTGCTGCTGGTCTCGCCAGAACTCGGAGAGGTGCTGACAGCGATCATCCACCGCGTCCGGCGCGGGCAGCAGGCCATGCCCCTGGTCGCCGCCTACGACAGTCTGGAACGGCTCTGGAGTGCGCCGATGCCGTTCCTCTTCCAGCGCCGCTGCGGCCCGGAGGACCGAACGATCCCGCGCAACTACATCTACACCTGCCTCAACGACGCCCTCTCCGCGAGCGGACTGACCGGCACTCGGATATGCCGCGATCTACCCCGAGGACGTCATCAACCACCACCAGTCCTTCATCGCCCGCCGCCGGTCGCTGCGGCCCAGCGAGGAGTACCGCGAGCCCACCGCGCAGGAGTGGCAGGACTTCCTGGCCCACTTCGAGCTGCGCAAGGTGGCGCTGGGCGTCTGCGCACGCGACTTCGGAACTCCCTGCGTACATGAGCACGCTTGCATCAGATGCCCCGTCCTACGACCAGATCCCGGGCAGAGGCCCCGCCTGGAGGAGATCTACGCGAACCTGCTCGACCGGCTCCAGGAGGCCAAGGAACAAGGCTGGCTCGGCGAGGTCGCCGCGATCGAGGCCAGCCTCGCCGCCGCCGAGCAGGAGCTCGCCGCCATGCGCGACCTCGCAGCCCGGCACACCATAGTCCACCTCGGCATGCCCGACTTCCGCACCAGCGCCGGCCGACTCACCGGCAGCTCTGACATCGGCTGACAGCCGTCCGATCACGGGCCCTTCGCCCCTGGCTGCCCTGGTCTCAGGCGCGAGGCGGCAGGACCTCGATGATTTCGGCGATGCCAGCGGCCGGTTGGGCTTCGTGCATGGTGATCACGTCACCAGGCTTAAGAAGGCTTCCGCTTACCAATCAACGGGCTTGTCTGGTCGAACAGGGGTCCTGATCGGGTGATCGCGGCAGAAGCGGCGCATGCAGGCAGGGCCT
>NZ_JBIATN010000079.1:0-7385 GCF_042891825.1 Streptomyces sp. NPDC001852 | reverse complement strand
TTGTGCATGCGGCTGCGGTACGAGCCTGCTGATCCCTATGTCGTCCGTGCCGCCTTTTTCGTCCACAGCGACGAGCCGGTCGAATGGGTCCTGGGACGTGACCTTCTGGCCGACGGTCTGGAGGGTTCCGCAGGTTACGCGGACGTCCGGATCTGGTCGGCCGCCGACCGCGGTGACCCCACGATGTACATCGCTCTCCGGTCTCGCGCGGGCACCGCCCTCGTCGAGGTCCCCCTCCACGACGTCAAGACCTTCCTGGAGCGCACGGAAGCCCTGGTGCCACGAGGCACCGAGTCGGAGCGCATCGACTGGGACGCCGAACTGGCATACCTGCTCTCGCAAAGCTGACCACTGATCATCATGCTCAGACAGAAAAGGATCGACTGTTCATGTCCCAGTACCAGCTTCGTGTCTACACGCTGTGCAGCCGCAAGGCGCTCGTCGCCTACGCGAACATCTGGTCCCAGCACATTCCCGGCATGTCGAAGCACCGGATCACCACGCACGGTGTCTGGACGGTGCCCGCGGCTCCCGGCAGTGAGACGCCCCAGCTGTACGCCCTCGTCTCCTACCGGGACGGCGACGACGTGCAGGAGCGGCTACTGGCGTATCTGGCCAGCCCGGAATTCCGCGCCGACATGGAGGGCTTCGACCTCAGCCAGATCGTCGGCGTCACCGAGACCGCACTGACGCCCACCGCCGACTCACCCTTGCGCTGAGGGTTCTCGCGCGACCGGATGCTTCGGCCATGGCGGCCGGCGTCCAACAGGTCTCATCACGGGAGCAGTTCACTCGGCACCGGACATGAGGTGCGGCCGGTGCAGATGACGCGAGGGGGTGCGTGGGGTGATCAGGAAAGCGTCGTCGTCGGTGAGTCGCCCTGCGGTGTATTCGAGCAGGTCGTGGTGAATGTGGTGCAGTAGCGCGCCGGGGCTTGAGGCGGGGAAGAAGGCGACCCGTTGGCGAGCGTGTAGAAGGCTCCAGCGGGTGAGCGGGCTTCGATCACGCCGTCGGTGTAGAGCAGCACCATGTCACCAGGTTCCAAGGTGAACGGGTCGGTGCTGTCCTTGCGGACGCAGAGGGCGCTGGCTTTGTTCACGAGAACCGACAGCACCTGTACACGAGATTGGGAGGCGTCGCCGGCACGTCGTGTTCGATGTCCATGAGAAGCGACAGCGCCCCCAGCGCGCGCCCCGCCGTCGCAGGGCCACACATCGGGAAGCAACGACGAAGCCCCACGGAGCCCGCGCAACAACCCGTTTGGCGGACCACGGCGACCACTGCTACGTTTCCGAAGGCCGTGCAAGAGAACGAGGAGGTGGTACCCGTGAACGCAGTATCGACATGGGTGCTCCCCTCCGGGGTCACGGTCGGACGATAGGTCGTCGTCCGGGAGCGCCATCTCTGAGCAATCCCGGAAGGCACGACCATGCATTTCACTTCTGAGCAGCGTCTCGACGACGACGTCGTCGAGCGCGAGTTCACCCTCGGCGAGCTCCCCGGCATCCTGTGGACGCCCGCGTCCGTCTCCGCGTCCGCACCGGCGCCGCTGATCTTGATCTGCCCCCCGCCGCTCGGACTGGGCAAGATGTACCCCCGGCTGGCGGGGCGGGCCCGGTACTACGCGGCGGAGTACGGCTTCGCCTCGGCCACCATCGAGCTCCCCGGGAGCGGTGACCGTCCCCGTTGGGCCGCCGCCGACCAGGCCCGCGCCGACCTGCGCCGGGTGATGGAGGCCGGCGAGCCGGTCAGCGGCGAGATCATCGACGCCCTGATCCTCCCGCTGGTCGAGAAGGCCGTCCCGGAATGGCAGGCAGCGCTCGACGGCCTCCTTGGGCTGCCCGAGATCGGCGGCCCGGTCGGATATGAGGGGGGAATCATCTCCATCGGCGTCCGCCTGGCGGTGGTCGAGCCGCGCATCGCGGCCGCCGGTCTCTTCGCCGGAAGTCTCGTGCCCGCCGCCATCTTCGAGGAGGCCCGGCAGGTCACCATCCCGCTGCACGTCCTGCTGCAGTGGGACGACGAGGGGAACCCCCGGCAGGCAGCCCTGGACCTGTTCGACGCGTTCGGCTCCAAGGAGAAGACCCTGCACGCCAACATGGGCGGGCACACCGGCGTTCCGCACTACGAGCTCGACGCCGGGGCCCGGTTCTTCGCCCGGCACCTGAAGTAAGGCCGGGCCAGCAGGCCGACGCCGGACGGTAGGCGGTGTCGGCCAGGACGGTGCTCGTCGAGGACAGACCCCACCTCTCCTCGGCTCCCCACGGGTCCCTGCCGGCTCGGCAGGGGCCTGCACTGCCTGAAGCCATGAACTGTTCGACTTCGGCAGAGCTTCGAGTGCTGCCCAATCTCGTGTACAGGTGCTGTCGGTTCTCGTGAACAAAGCCAGTCGTGACCGGCCAAGAGCAAGCTCGTCGGCGTGGGGCGCTGAGGTGGGGTGAACGTGGACGACGGCGCTGCGGCGGTCGAGTTCCTCCCAGAGCGGCTCGAACCGGGGTCACCGAGGTAGTGGGCATGATGGTTGGTTCCACCACCAACCCGCCCGCACCGACGACGTCGAGCGCGTGGGCGGCCTCTGCGAGCGAGCCCTCGACGTCCGGCAGGGGCAGGGAGGCGGAGAGACCGAACCGCTTCGGGTCCTCCCTGCGGACCCCGGCGCCGAACTCATTGAACTCACTTGCGAGGGCGCGGACCTTCTTGCGGTCCCCGAAGTACACGCCAGGCGAGGAGATCGACAGGTAGGACCTGTCGATCCCTGGGCACGGCATCATGCCGAGATGATCTGCGACGCTCCACGCGGGCCAGCCGGGCATCCCGTCGGGATGCTTGATACCGTCGGCGCTTTCTGCCCCCTACATGTGCACGACAGGTGCTGCGTTCTCGTTCTGCTGGGGCACACCCTGGCGGTAGAGCAGGGCGGTGACGACCAGGCCGGTGACGAAGACGGCCGCCGACCACCAGTAGGCCGTGGAATAGCCCGCGAGGCCGGCCTGCGCCAGGACGCCGGGGTTCTTGGGATTGCGGCCGGAGAGGTAGCCGGTGGCTGCGTCGGATGCCATCGTGCTGAGCAAGGCGATACCGATGGACCCGCCTATCTGCTGGAGGGTGTTGACTGCGGCCGAGGCAACGCCGGCATCGGCGGCCGCCACGCCGGAGGTCGCCAGGCTCATGGCGGGCGCGATGACCGTGCCCAGCCCGATGCCGACGAGCACCAGCTGGGGCAGTACCTGCGTCACGTACCCACTGTTGAGGTCCAGCGTGGTCATCCAGACGAGCCCGGCGGCCGCAATAGCCATGCCCAGCGGCACCACCAGCCTCGGCCCTATGCGCTGTACCAGGACATTGTTGGCCACGGCGGAGGCGGACGACGAGGCCACGATCAGGGGCAGGAAGGCGAAGCCGGTGTTCAGGGCGCTGTAGCCGAGGCTCTGCTGCAGGTAGTAGGTCAGGAACAGGAACACGCCGAACATGCCCGCGCCGGTGACGAAGAGGGCGGCGAAGGAGGCGCCGCGGTTACGGTCCAGCAGGACCCGCAGGGGCAGCAGCGCATGCGCCGCCCTGCCCTGCCACCAGGCGAAGACGGAAACCAGTACGGCGCCGACCGCCAGCATGCCCCGGGTCGCGGCCGAACCCCAGCCGTTTGTCTCGCCGTTCGAGAATCCGTAGACCAGGCAGAACAGTCCGATGGAGGCCAGCAGAGTGCCGGGGACGTCGAGCTTGGAGGACGTGTCGCGCGGGGTGCGGTGCAGCAGGGCCGCTCCACCGACGAACGCCACCCCTGCGAAGATCACGTTGACGTACATGGTCCAGCGCCAGTCCAGGTACTGGGTCAGCACCCCGCCGAGGATCAGACCGATGGCTCCGCCGGCACCGGCAACTGAACCTGCGACGGTGAAGGCCTTCGCCCGTTCACGCGGATCGGTGAAGGTGGTCATCAGGACCGACAGGGCGGACGGGGCCAGCAGGGCGGCGAACAGCCCCTGCACGGCACGCGCGATGACGAGCATGGCGAAACCGTTCGCCGCGCCTGCGACCATGGAAGCGGCCGCGAAGCCGGCCAGCCCCACCAGGAACGTCACCTTCTGACCAGCCAGGTCGGTGACCCGGCCGCCGAGGAGCAGCAGGCTGCCGAAGGCGAGCGAGTAGGCGGTGACCACCCACTGCCGAGAGGCGTCGGAGAAGCCCAGGTCGTGCTGGGCGGACGGCAGGGCGATGTTCACGATGGTGCCGTCGAGGACGCCCATCAGCATGGACAGCGAAACGACAAGCAGAATCCACCAGCGCCGCTGATGCGAGCGATTGGGCACATTCTCAGGTGCGGTCTCGGCGCCGCAAGCTGCGGCGGTGGCGTTCTGGGACATGGGGGCAGCCCTCCGGACAGCGGTGGGGGATGGCGTAAGAGAGAAAAACGGATGGAGTGATCCGGTACGGCTCATGCGGTACGGGGCGCCACTTTGCGCTCACGGGCGGGAGCACTCGGTGGCGTAGCCGCCTCGGTGAACGGATGACACGGGTGATTCAGCTCGACGAGGCCGACGGTCTCCCCCCTCAGGGGGGAGACCAGGAACCAGCCGACATCCATGGTCATTTCACGGTTCAGCGTCGGCATACGGCTGCCGTACAGAGGCTGGATGTGGAACCACCCCGCCGGGCGGTCTCACCCGATGTGACGGGGTGGCTCCCATGTGTCGCAGCCTGATATCGCCCGACTGCGGGCGCGCCCCGGGTGCCAGCGCCTGGGGCGCAGCGTCTCAGGCGGACTGGCTCAATGGCCGGCGTGCCGGCCGTCACGACCGGCGGTGAGGCGGCCTTCCAGGCCCGTGATCAGCGTGTCCATCACGAGACGGAACATGTGGTCCTGGTCAGGGCCTTCAGGGGCCGCACTCGTAGAGCCAGGCTCTGCGTCCGCGGCCCCGTCTTCGTCGACTTCAGGGCCGTGGGACTTGAGGGTCGACCACTGGTGGAGAGCGCCGTTCAGTTCTGCGGCGAGGACACCGATGACGACGGCGACCATCAGCGCCGCGATCTCCGAGACCTCTGACTGCGGCACACCGGCAGCCTCCACGATCGCGGTGAGCGCGGTCCAGAACGGGTCGTCGGGCTGGATGAAGTCGGGCTGATGGCTGAACGAGTAGGCCATCAGTTCGGGGTGACGGTGCGCCAGGGTCCGGAAGTCAGTTGCGAGCAGGCGGATGCGCTCCTGCCAGGGAGCGTCCTCCAGCGTCACGGTGCGGAACCGGGCGCCGACCATTCTCGTGACGCCGCGCAGCACCGCTTCCTTGTTCGGCACGTGGTGGTACAGCGACATCGGGTTCGCGTCGAGTTCGGTGGCGAGTTTGCGCATGGTGAGCGCCTCGACCCCGTCCTCGTCGATGAGCCGCAGGGCGGCGGCGTAGATCCCGGCCTCCGTCAGAGGCACGTCTCTCTTCCTCGTTCCCCGCGGGGGACGTCTCACCTTCTTTTCCATACCCTGTACGGTACCAGTTCCGTACATCGTACGGAAATGAGCTTCCTCACAGCGGCCACCTGCCCGCCCGGGTTGCACTCCGCTTTCCGTACCGCGTATGGTTTTAATGCCATACGACGTATGGTTCTGTCGTGCAGCGCGGCATCGACCGGCGCCCTTGCCCTTCCCCCTCTCTCCGTACAAAGGAGCAAGCCATGAGCACGAACACCGCGAACGACCTTCGCCCCATCCGGTCCCCACGCGGGATCCCCCTCCTCGGCAACACACCGCAGATCCCCGACACCAATCCGGTGGAGTACTTCGGTGAGCTGTCCAAGCAGTTCCCCGAGGGCATCTACGGCATGGACATCGCCGGCATCGAGCAGGTCTTCGTCTACGACCCGGACCTGGTGGCCGAGGTCAGCGACGAAACACGGTTCTTCAAGCAGATCGACAAGACGCCGCTGCACCACATCCGGGACTTCGCCGGCGCCGGCCTGTTCACCGCCCACCAGCACGAAGAGGAATGGGGCAGAGCACACCGGATCCTGCTGCCGGCCTTCAGCCAGCGGGCCATGAGGAACTACTTCGGGCAGATGCTGGAGATCGCCCAGAACCTGGCGGGCAAGTGGGAGCGCCGGGAGGGTCAGCCGGTCAACATCACCGACGACTACACCCGCCTGACGCTGGACACCATCGCCCTGTCGGGGTTCGGCTACCGGTTCGACTCCTTCGACAAGGAGGAGCTGCACCCGTTCCTCAACGCGATGCTGGGCGCGCTGACCGAGTCGATGCGGCGCTCTCAGGAGCTGCCGATGATGACCAAGCTGCGCAGGGCCGATGCCAAGAAGTACGGCGAGAACATCCAGGTGATGCGCGAGCTGGTCGAGAGCGTGATCAAGGAGCGCCAGGAGGGCAAGGGCAGCGCTGAGGACGACCTGCTGGGCCTGATGCTTGAGGCCACCGACCCGGAGACCGGCAAGCGGCTGGACGTCGACAACGTGCGTGACCAGGTGCTGACGTTCCTGATCGCCGGTCACGAGACCACCAGTGGTCTGCTGTCGTTCGCCACGTACTCGCTGATGCGCAACCCGCACGTGCTGGCCCAGGCGTATGCCGAGGTGGACCGGCTGATGCCAGGTGACACGGTCCCGGACTACGACACGATCATGCAGCTGGACGTCATCCCGCGGATCCTGGAGGAGACCCTGCGGCTGTGGGCTCCCATCCCGATGATCGCCAAGGCGCCCATCGACGACACCGTCATCGGCGGCCGCTACGAGCTGAAGAAGGGCACACGGGTCAGCATCCTTGAAGGCCCGCTGCACACCCACCCCAAGGCGTGGGAGCGGCCGGACGAGTTCGACATCGACCGGTGGCTGCCGGAGAACCGGGTCCGGCAGCACCCGCACGCCTACAAGCCGTTCGGCAACGGCGTGCGTGCCTGCATCGGCCGCCAGTTCGCGCTCACCGAGGCCCGCCTGGCCCTGACACTGGTGCTGCAGAAGTTCAAGTTCTCGGACACCAGCGACTACGCGATGGACGTGCGGGAGGCGCTGACGCGCAAGCCCGGCAACTTCGAGCTGATCGTCCGCCGTCGTCAGGAGCACGAGCGGACCGTCTTCGGCGCCGCGGACCTGCAGACCGACGACACCCAGGCCCAGGCAGCGGTCAGCGGTGTGGGTGTGAACCTGACGGTGGCGTACGGCTCCAGCCTGGGTTCGTGCGAGGACCTGGCGCGCACCATCGCCGACCGCGGCGAGCGCTCCGGGTTCGGCACCACGCTGGTGAGCCTGGACGAGCTGGGTGACAACCTGCCCACCGAGGGCCTGCTCGCCGTGGTGGCCGCCAGCTACAACGGCAAGGCTCCCGACAACGCCCAGCGCTTCGACGACCTGCTCGCCGCCGGACTGCCCGAGGGCTCGCTGGCGAACGTGCG
>NZ_JBIATN010000078.1:0-7441 GCF_042891825.1 Streptomyces sp. NPDC001852 | reverse complement strand
TCGGTGATGGTCAGGCCGGTGGTGCCGCCGGGGAAGTAGAGCCGGATGAAGGCGTCGGTGGCGGGCGGGTTGGTGACCGTCACGGTCATGTCGCCCGGAGCGCCGGCGATGTCGATGCTCTGCGGGAGGCTGCCGGTCACCGAGGGGCCGGTGTCGGCGACGGCGGGGCCGGTGGTGAGACCGGCGGCGATCGCGATGGCACTGATGAGGACGGCGCGCATGCGTCGCTGGCTGGGCATGATGCTTCTCCTGAATCCTGCCGGGGGACAGGGGGATGCTGGCGTTGGGGAGGCGCCCGGTGCGGGGCGGGGCGATGACCGGCGGGGCCGGCCCCACACCGGGCGCTGCTGTCACAGGCCTGTGGAGCGCAGGACGGGCGCGGCGAAACCGCCGTCCCCGGGGGTGGGTCCACACGGCCGGAGTCGGGGCCGCGTGGTTGTAGCAGAGGACGAGGTGGCCTTGCCGTCGCCCTCGGGGTAACTGGCTGTCATCACCTTCGTGTTGGGGCCGAAGGCGGTAGTTGTCCGATTGCTCGACAGTTGCGGCCGGAGCGCCACTGGTGGAGGACGCGGCTCGTACACCGCTCAGGGGCAGTCTGATCATGTTCTGTGCAAGCGATGCAGAGGCTCCCATGAGGTGACCGCATAGACGAAGAAAGAACCCGCAACAAGATCGCAAAGAAGTCGTGCAGCAGGTTCCGGAGCGGGACGACCGCCGTGAGGAGCGGTTGCGAACGAGGGTGGAACGGCTGTGCGGGACTGTACGTCGATGGTGGGGGAGCGGCCGCAGGAACGGCGGGCTGGCTGCAGCAAAGTGGGCCCCGGCCCTGGGTGGCCGGGTCCCGCACCGCGTGGGTGTTTAGCTGAGTTGTGTGTAGGGGGTCTGGTCGTAGTCGAGTGCGCTCACCTCGGATGGCGGGAGCGCGGTGCCATAGAGCTGGACGTTGCTGATGTCGGCGTTGGCGTATTCGCCGTAGGTGCCTTGGTAGAGGCGGCGGCCGATCTGGACGGGGCCGGTGGCGGGCCAGGGGGTGCCGGCGAAGGTTTTGGTCGCGGTGAGGGTTCCGTTGACGTAGAGGTTGAGGGTGTTGGTGGGGCCGTCGTAGACGCCGACGAGGTGGGTCCATGTGCCGGTGGTGGCTTTGGTGCCGTAGACGGCGGTGAAGTCGGTGCTTGTGGTGTCGTCGTTGTGGCGGCTGAAGGCCCATTTCTGGGAGCCGGAGGAGTAGTACAGCTGGTAGGCGTTGGCGTTGCCGGCGCTGTCGGACTGGGAGACGAAGGTGGAGTTGTTGGTCAGGCTGTTGAGGTTGACCCAGGCGGAGACGCTGAAGCTGTTGTTGTCGGTGGTGGTGCCGTCGGCGGGGTCGGTGTGGGCGCCGGTGGCAAGGGCACTGGTGGTGCTTGCGGCGTAGCCGGTGGTGCCGTCCAGGCCGAGGACGTTTCCGCGGCTGGTGTCGTTGGTCCAGGTGGCGGCGCCGTTCAGGGTGGCGTTGTTGGTGCCGACGGAGTCGGTTGCGGTGGTGCCGGTGGCGTCGTTCAGGGGCCAGGCGGCGCTGGCGGTGTTGTAGTAGCCGACGGTCACGGGCGAGCTGAAGGTGGCTGTGCCCTGGGTGTCGGGGGCGGCGCCGGGGTATTCGATGAGTTCGCCGGCGGGTGTGGTCGTGTAGAGGTCGGGGTAGCCGGCGGTGGTGCCGTTGAGGTTTCCGGGCGAGGCGATGGTCGGGTAGTCACTGGCCGGCAGCGTGACGGGCAGAGCGGTGGCGGCATTGCTGGACCAGGTGCTTGGTGTGCTGGAGGTCCAGCTCTGCGCGCTGGTGGCGTTGCAGGTGTGCAGCTGCAGCTGGGTCCCGGGGGTGGTGGAGGAACTGGGGTCGTCCAGGCACTTGCCCGATTCGGGGTTGACCAGCGAGTGGTTGGAGCCGGGTGTCCACTGCTGCGCGCCGGTGCCGTTGCAGGTCCACAGGTCGATCGGGGTGCCGTCGGTGGTGCCGCTGTGGGTGACATCCAGGCACTTGCCGAGCACGCGGATCGAGCCGTCCGCGGCGGGGGTCCAGGACTGGGCGAGGGTGTTGTTGCAGCCCCAGATCTGGATCTTGTTGCCGTTCTGGGAGGCGGAGTGTGAGTCGTCCGCGCACAGGCTGGAGCCGTCGGAGGCGGTGAGGCCGGAAGTCAGCGCGGATGAGACGGGCGCTGTCAGCAGCGGGGGCAGGCCGTTGCTGTCGGCGGTCAGGGGGAAGGTGTAGAGGGTTCCGGTGTTGTTGTCTCGGGCCCAGAGGGTGGGGGTGGTGCCGACGGTTCCGGGTGCGATGAGGGTGAAGTGCGACCAGTCGCCGGTGCCGAGCAGCACGGGTGTGGTGCTGCTGGTGCCGCCGGTAGCCGGGCCGAGGTAGCTGCTGTCCTGCGCGGAGCCCTTGTACAGCCAGAGTTGCTTGTTCTCGATCGTGATCAGATCGGGATAGCCGGTTCCGTAGACGTCGCCGGGGGCGATCATCTGGGCCACCGAGGACCAGTCGGCCGCGTTGTACGTGTCGCAATTGTGGGCGTTGTCCGCCGTGGGAAGGCACTGGGGTCTGTCGAGCGGGCCGTAGACGTCCGCGATGTTGGTGAAGTGGCCGGCGGTGCCTGAGGAGATGGCGCCGTCATTTTTGTAGATGTACAGCTTGTCGCTGTTTTTGTTGTAGGCGAACAGGTCGTCCAGGCCGTCCTGTTTGAGGCTGCCGCGGTGGGTGATCAGGTAGTTGTTCCAGCCGGTCTTGCCGTCGGGGCTCTGGGATGCGGTGGAGGCGACGGTGGGGGAGTTGCCGGGGTCGGTGTTGCCCGGCAGGAGGGTGAGGTCGCCGCTCTTGGTGGTGCCGAGCAGATCGGGGACGCCGTTCCCGTTGAGGTCGCCTGCGGCGACCTTGGTGGCCGGGTTCCAGGGGGCGTAGAAGGTGTATGTGGTCGGCAGTGGCTGGGTGTTGCCGGCGTGGTCCTGGGCTTCGACGTAGAGGGTGTGGGTGCCCCATGTCGTCGGGTCGAGCGGGATCGATGCGCTGGGTGTGCCGCTGGAGTTGGTGGTCGCGGTGACGTAGTCGGGGCAGTTGACGGCCGGCTGTACGTCGAGTGCGTAGCAAAAGCGCCAGACGTCGCTGGACAGGCAGGTGCCGCGGGTGCATCCGGTCGGTGCGGTGTCGCTGCTGGTGACGGTGATGCTGCTGGTCTGGCCGGCGTAGCCGGTGGGTGTCTGGCCGCTTCCGGAGGGCGGGAACACGGTACTCGGTGCGGTCACCGTGGGCTGGGACGGCGGGGTCAGGTCGACCTTGAAGCCGCACGGACTACTCCAGTCGGAATACAGGGTTCCGTCGTAGGCGCGGACCTGCCATCCGTACTGGTGGCCGTCCTGCACCGTGGTGCCGATGTTGATGTTCACCGTGGTGAGGGAGGCGACGTAGCCGCTGTGTGGTGTCGCGACGGTGGCCGCGTTTCCGCTGCTGTTGGCGGTCTGGTCGTCCCAGACCGTGTAGTCGGCCATGACGTTCTCGCCGCTGACGTTGGATTTCAGCTTCGCGTTGAGCGTGATGTCACTGGCGTTGCCGTTCAGCGCAGTCTGGCCGATCCAGCCCCGTGTGCTGCTGCCGCAGTTGGCACCGGAGGGGTTCAGTGCGTCGGGTGAGGTGGTCTCGCTGATCGGGGTGTCGGGCGGGATGTCGTAGGTGGTCTGGATGTAGGGATTGGTGGAGTACCGCATGAAGTCGATGTCGCTGGAGGAGGAGTCCTCGTCGCCGTACAGGCCCACGGTCCAGGTGTCGTAGTTGCCTGCGGCGACGGACGCGATCTGGCCGGTCACGGTGAACTTCACGCTCTGGTCGCCGCAACTGGTGGGCTGGTTGACGTAGGCGCCGTTGTAGGCACTGGCCGGGTTCTGGGTGCCGATGGTCGAGAGCGCCTTCGGCTGGGTGTCCCAGTACATACCGGAGGAGATGCCTCCGGTCCACTTGAGGGTGAGGGGTGCGGTGTGTGTGCAGCCGTAGGCCTCGGCGTAAGTCTCCGTCAGATGCAGCTCTGCGTCGATGATGTGCATGCTGCTGCTGAGATTGGTGGTGTCCAGCTGGTAGAAGGTGCGCTGGGCGCCGATGCAGTCCCCGTTGGACGAGGCATAGCGCTGGTAACCGACCCCTTCGCCGTAGCGTTGCGCGTAGTCGTACTCGTGGGAGCTGGCGGAGGAGGAGTCACAGCCCTGCTGGGCCTCGAAGTAGTGGTTGGTGGTCTCGCTCGGCAAGACACTGGGATCGATGTACACCGGCCACGTGGTGCTCGAGCCGGTGAGCATGGACGAGTCGGGGGTGAGAGTGAGGCCGTTGCTGGTGGTCGTCATGGTCACCGGTGCGACGTCGGCTCCCGGCGCGAGGTTTAATGCCGCCCTCAATAGGGATGGAATGCAAAGACTTCCCAAGGATTGGGATGCGCATCACGCCATCCCGCAGGAATTCAGAGATCATCCGGAGTTTGCGGGCTTCGACTTTGATGCCCCGTCGAACATGCGAGGGATTCCCGGGAGTAGAATGCAATCGCGGCTCGCGAACGTCCATCAGGACATCACTAATCAGTGGAAATGGTTTGGGGATATGAACCCGAACGCCACTAGGGCCGAGATTGAAGACTTTGCCGATCAAATCGATAGGGGCTATGGTGCCTATTACTGGGGAGAGCCTAAATAACTGGGCTCAGGTGATGATTGAGCTTGCCTCGAGGTTCACTGCGAACTTCGAGGCGGGTTACGGCTATCCGCCGGACGATAACACGGTGGTGAGAGCCACGCCTGAAATCGGCAGGCTTGCCGTTGCAGCTCTCTCGGCTCAGGGCGTTACGGGTGATCTGCTTGACTTCTATACCCAGATTGAGGAAGTCTCTCTTCCGGATTTGGGGAATGGAATTTTCATTCACTCGGCGGAGTCGGTGGCTGGTGGAATTTCTGGAAATCAGCCAACGGAAGTCGTGGGCGCCCTTAATGAGCGCATCACGGTATTCGGCTCTGACGGCGGCGGTGCCCTCATTGCCCTCGCTGCTTCCAACGGCCGAATCTTGAAGCTGCATGGCGGCGCCTGGGCTGGGTCGCAGTATGACGTTGAAGACTCGGGAGTGGATGATATTGCGCCGAGTCTCTGGGTCTTCTTGGAACAGGTTCGCGCCGAGCTTTCGGGGGCGATTGTGTAGCCGATCTTCGGTCACCGAGTTCTAAGCGTCCGGGAGAAGGAATCGTCCGAGGTCCCATCGTAAGTCGTTCCGGTGGGACCTCATCGCTGGTCTGGTCAAAGGCAGCTCTGATCACGGGGAGATCCCTGCGATGACTCAGAAGATCCCTAACGGGTGCATGGTCTGGTCGCGGCTCGGTTTCGCCACTACGAGGCGCGCTCGGGGATTCCGCTCGTGCATGACCGTCTCTTTGTGTCTGTCAAAGCCCAACGCCCGCACAAGGACAAGAACGGGAAGGGCATCTGGGGCTCAGTGCGCTCCACGGCCATGTACGACAACGCGGTGGGGGCCTCCGCGCTCTACAACGAGCTCGTGATGGCTGAGGTGTGTGAGGCGCTGGGGCTGGCCTCTGAGCCGCGCACCGTCACCGCCGGCCGCCGCCCAGTTATGGCGTGGCTGGTGTGCCGCACGAGCTGATCCGCTGGACCTCACGGCGTAGCGACCAGATCGCAGCCTGCCGGGCAGACCTGGAGCACGAGTACGTCACCGCCGTCGACGACGACGGCACCCAGCGGTTCCTGCCCGTGGTCTCCGCGCGGGCCCGCGCCAAGCTGAACGGGATCGCCGCGAAGATGACGCGCCCGCCGAAGCAGAGGGCCCGGCCCCTCTCGCGGCTGTGTGAGGAGTGGAAGGCTAGCGCGATCCGCACCTCCGGGGTGGCCGCCGACGTCATCAACGCTCTCCTCGAGTACGCCCGTGCCGCGGCTGCGGCGATCCGGGCCCGGGTCGCCGCCGTGGTCGACATAGCCCTGGCGGCCGTCGACGTCACCGCGACGGTGTTCGTGATGAACGACGGCGGCCGCTTCCACCGCCGGCACCTGCTCGCCGAAGCCCGCCGCCACCTCGCCCTCGTCCTGCGCGGCCGCCGCCGCGACCCGGGCCTGGACGACCAGATCGTGGCCGCTGCCATCTCCACTCACTGCCTGGACATCAGCGAGCCGAAGACCGTGCGCGGCCTGGAGTCCGGCTACCGCCTCTACACCGCACGGTGGGCGCTGTCCGAACTCCCCGCCCGGCGGCGCCCACCAACCCCCGCGCCCGACCGGGACCGGCACCCCCCGGCCGATCCCGGCGCGCCGGCTGCACCCACTCCCCCGCATCAGACAGCGGGGGAGTGGGAGATACCCCGCCTCCCGTTGCAGTACGAGCGGGCTGTCCTCGCCGGCGCCGTGGTCCGCGAGAAGCTGCGCACCACCACCGCCGTGCGGGGCCCGGCGTACGACGTCGTGGCGCACCAGCAGGCGGCGATGCCCGAGCAACTGCTCGCACCCCGGCCCGCCAACCCCGAGCACGACGACCAGGAGCCGGAGGCCGATCCCCGGGAGGCGATCGACCTCACCGCGCTGCGGGCCTTGAGAGAGTCCCGCACGGACGTGGAGGCCCTCGATCTGACGACCGAGCGGCTGCGCCACCTCCAGGACGCGTTCACCAAGGCAGCCGACGACTCCCGCGCCCGTACGGACCGCTACGCCGAGCAGGACGATGCCAACGCTGCGCACCCGGTGCGCCAGGACGATCAGCAGGCGCACCGCCCGCAGCAGCCGCACCGCGGACGAGAAGCCGGCCGCTGAGTGCGCCCGATCTGCGGTGCGCACCGGCGGCCATGCGCGGGGACTCCGCCATGCCCAGGCAACGAAATCACCCCGCCCACGCGACGGCAGACGAACAGCGACGTCTCATCACCCCAACCGAAACGGCGAGGTTAGCGTGAGACACGAAGGCCTCCTGGTTGGCGAGCGGTTCCTCGACAGCTCACTCCGCAACCGGAGGCCTTCACCCGTCACCCGATTCAGACGGTGTCAGAGCACAAACTCGACCAACCTGCCTGGGCAGTACAACTAGGTCATCCCCGCATCCACCTGGTGCAATGGACGGTCCCTGGGTCGCCCATCATGCCGCAGGCGCGGAAGTATCGGTTGGTCACGGCGTTGACGCCCCAGGTCCAGCGGTCATGCCAGCCCTGCGATCCGTCGATCTCATAGGGGCCGCACTGATGCCAAGACCCGGGCGTGTCAGACCAGTCCATCCATACCCAGTCGGACCCCAAATCGGTCGAGCTTCCGTTCGTCAGGTGTGCCCACACGGTCCACCCGTAGGTCGAGTCCCGCCCTTCGCTAGAAGGCTTCCGCTTACCAATCAACGGGCTTGTCTGGTCGAACAGGGGTCCTGATCGGGTGATCGCGGCAGAAGCGGCGCATGCAGGCAGGGCC
>NZ_JBIATN010000077.1:0-7546 GCF_042891825.1 Streptomyces sp. NPDC001852 | reverse complement strand
TCCAGGACCACGTCGGGATCGGGCCCGGCCTGCTCGATCTGCAGACCGAGTGCCACCGGGTCGTTGAGGATGCGTACTGCGCTCAGTTGGACACCATCGTCGGCCTGACGCACGGTCACGGGCGCGTCAAATGCAGGGGCGCACTGAGGTCTTGCCAACTGGCCAGATAAGGGGAGCAGTTGGACTGACAGACAGGTGAAGCCCCTGGTAGATGGGTTTTCGACCAGGAAATCTGTCTCCGTCAGAGGCTTCCTATCCTTGTCTACCCCGTCCGGTGTTGATGTGTCCAGTTCTGCCCTGCGCTTCCTGCCCACCAAGCTCCGTCAGCGCCGCCGGGAGCTCGGTACCCGCTGGCGGCGCCTGAGTGCCGGCCGACAGACAACGGGCCCTGGCCGACAAATCAGACACTCCCGCCATGAGCGGGGAACCCAGCCGGCCGCAGACAGCACGTTCGAAGCAGCTCATTTACGAGGGAGGTTGAGGCGCCGGCAGGAGCGGTCAGCCGGGCGGGAGCTGGAACAGTTCACGGACCCGGCCAATAAGGACGGAGGTGCCCAGAACGGTGATGAGGCCGCCGGCCCCGACGAGTTCTGCGGCGTGGCGGACGGCGTCAGCCGTCTCCTCCCGTACGTACATTTCTCGGCGTGACGCCAAAGCGGTGCGCATCTCGTCCGGGGCCGCTTCGTTGGGGTGCCCGACCCGGGTCAGTACCACCGGCCAGTCAGCCGGCAGCGGCTCAAGCATGGTTGCCACATTCTTGTACTGGAGAGTACCGAAGACGAGGGCCGCGCGCCCAGCGGCACGGGATTCTCTCAGGATTTCCGGGGCCACGGTGGCTGCACCCTGGTGGTTGGCGGCAATGTCGAGCAGTAGGCGGCCGGTCCAGGAGCCGAGGCGGGCCGGTGCCAGCAGTTCGAGGCGACCGGGCCAGCGGGTCGCGGCAAGGCCACTGCGCAGAGCATTCTCCGAGATGCCACGGATCAGCCCTCGTTCGGCCAGCGCGTCGATGCCGGCTACGGCAAGAGCCAGATTGCGATGCTGGTGTTCTCCGCGGAGCGGACAGTGGAGTTCCCGGTGCACCGCACGCGGGGTGGCTACGTCCAGCACGGCACGCCCATCGCGGTCCGTACGTGGCTGATAACGGATGTCTTCACGGAGGCGCCAGGTCGTCAACCCCGCGTGGCGGCTGAGGACATCGTCTATGGCCTTGGCCGCCTCCTCGGGCAAATCACCGAGCACAACATGGTCGCCGTCCCGCACAATGCCCGCCTTGTTCCGTGCGATCTCACTCAGGCTGTTTCCCAGCAGATGCTCGTGGTCCAGCCCCACTCCGGTAATGACCTTTACTCCGGGGTCAAAGCAGTTGACCGCGGTACGTTGGCCGCCAATGTTGGCCTCCATGACGGCCAGGTCCACTTCCGCGCGGGCGAAATGAACCGCGGCTGCAGCTGCATGCACTGCTCCTGCATTGACCGCGAGGCCCGTACTTCTGAGGGTGTCGTCGACCGTGACGAAGGCGCGGTGACACGCGGCAGGAGAGATCGGTATCCCGTTGATGCGGATGCGTTCGGCGACATGCTGCAGGTGCGGGCTGGGCATGCTTCCGATTCGCAGCCCGGCCGCAGCCAACGCGGAGACGGCGAACGCGCAGGTCGATCCCTTCCCGTTGGTGCCGACGACGGTCATGCCCCGCAGGTTGCGTCCCGGGTCACCGAGGGCTCTGAGAAGCTGGGGCAGCATACTGGCGCCCGCCCCGGTGAACTGGTATCGATCGAAGATCTCTTGGGAGGCAAGGTCTTCTCTCGTCGTCAACTGTGCCACCTCGCAACCAGATTGGTGTGTGAAGACGGGGATGGGTCGGTCCTCAGCCGGGAGCTCGGTCAGCAACCAAGGCTAGGGCCGGAGCCCCCCAGACTCGGTTGCCGCACTAAGCCTGGGTTCGGGCGTGGGGCAGGTGTTCGGCCACGGCGCGCCAAGCGGTGAGGGGGAAGGCGTGCGGGGTGTTGGTGACGATCTGGAGGGCGACATGGTCGGCGCCCGCTTCGAGGTGGGCCAGGGCGCGCTGCGCGACGGTGGCGGGGGATCCCCACACTACGAGGGAGTCGACGAGGCGGTCGCTACCGCCGTTGGCGAGGTCGCCCTGGGTGAACCCGCTCTCCAGCCAGGTCCGCACGTAGTTGGGCTTGGTGAGGTAGGGGCCGATCGCCCGCCGCGCGGTGGCACGGGCCGTGACCGGGTCGGTCTCCACCACGGACGTCTGCACCGGCGCGAGGAGCGGCCCGGCCCCAGCGCCGCGCGTGCCCGGGCAGTGTGGGACGGCGGGACCAGGTAGGGCTGCACTCCAGCAGTCCGGTCCGCGGCGAGCTGGGTCATCAGGGGCCGGTGCGCGCCCAGAAGCCGCGCGGCTTTCGGCAACGGACCGGCGGATGCGTCCAGAGCGTCGAGATGGGCGGACATCGCCGCATGGGCGCTGGTAGGCCGGGGCGATCTCCGCGTGAGTGACGGCCAGGCCCACCAGCATCCGGCGCCGGTGCGATGCGGGAAGCTCCCGGTAGGCGGCAGCGAGCCGTCCCGCCGGAAGGTTCCAGATGGAGACGCAGGAGGGGGCGGCGATCGTGTGCCAGGTCGCTGTGAAGAGGTTCAGGCTGGTGTGCAGGTCTCCGCTCGGGTTGCCGCCGGGAACGCCGCCCAGCCACAGCGTGCCGCAACCGAGCTCCTCCAGTTCGCAGGCCGACACTCTCGCCCGATCGGGATCACCGTGAGTGAACGCCGTACTCCACACCCCGACCGGCGACACATCCATACCGCGCACCCCTCGGAATTCACCTAACGACGGCCCGACCTGACGGACACTCGGCCCCAGCCGGACAGGTGGCCCGTCGGGCGGCGAGATCGCGTTCCAGCCTGATCACATCCGCCGGGGTGTTGACCGCCTGCCAGGGCGCGTCGATTGAGTAACCGGCCAGCTGACGGGCGCCGACCAGACGGGGCAGTGTGCTGTCGGCGTGGTCTCCCTCCTCAGGGAGCAGGGCAACGACCCGCCAGGCGAACAGGTACACACCGGCGTTCACCCGGCCCGGCCCCGGGACGGTCGGGGCGAGGTCCGTCACCCGGTCCAGCTCGTCGCAGGCCACCGCGCTCCCGGGCAGGCCGGGACCGGCGAGCGCCACGGTCGCCGCGACGCCGCTGCGCAGGTGATGGGCGCGCATAGCGCACAGGCAGAAACACGTCCATATATCCCCGTAGAGGGCGAACCACGGCTCGCCCGGATACGGCAGGGCCCGCGCGGCCCGGCGCAGTCCGCCGCCGCGTCCCAGCGGCCGCTTCTCGACCACCGCCTCGGCCCGTGGCGACGACGGACGGGAATCGAGGTACGAGACGATCACCTGGGCCTGATGTCCCGCGGACACCACGACGCGTTCGACTCCGCAGCCGGCGAGCCAGTCGAGCTGGTGCCGCAGGATCGGCACCCCGTGGACCTCCACCATCGCCTTGGGCCGCTCACGGGTCAGCGGCAGGAGCCGACTCCCCTTTCCGCCCGCCAGGATGACGGCCTGCCGGACGGACAGCGGGTCGCCTCGCCCGCAGACCAGGTGTGGCACGTCCGCTGTGGCAGGCCCGCCCGGCCAGTGCACGCACACGCGAGCGTCAGGCGACAGGACGGATCGCAACATGCTCTTGTACGTACCCCTACCGCAAGGACGAAACCGGCAAAAACCAGCCGTCGGACGCCCTGCAGCCGGTCGGCCGGACCTCTCACACGAGGCTGGCCGAGGACGCTGCCTGCCGCAGCACCTTGGGCCTCTCTTTCAGAGCTTGCCGGGGTCGCGGGGGCTGGCACGCCCTCCTTCAGCAGCGCGGTCGCCGAATCCCTCCTCCGCCGTGCAGATGCATGCGCCAAGGCGCCGTCGCTCGGAGCCGGCCTGATCCGAAAGAAGTGCCCTAGATCACGCGCAACGCCCATCACCCGCGCGGGTGGCCACGCCCTGCGACAGAGCGCGGTGATGAGACACCGAGCTGTTCCTGACACCGGCGCCCTCCCGTACTGGAAGCGCGACGTCCGGGCCCTGACCGAAGTGGTCCAGTTGCGTGCGCTCGCCCACTTCGGCCTGCACAGTTCCGCGGGGTGTGCGGGCAACCGGATGCTCGCCGTCATGGCCTGCGCCCTCACCCCACCAGGCCGGCGCACCGTCATCGACGACTCCCCCGAGGCCATCACAGCGTTCCTGCGGCCCCGGCCGGTGCGGGAACTGCCCGGCGTGGGCGCGAAGACAGCGGCGACGCAACCTGCTCGCCGAGGCGTCCGGCGGCCGGGTCACCCTGCATACCTCCGCGCCTCCGCGCGCCGCCCAGGTCCTGCACGGCGCAGGCGCCACCGTTCTCGCCACCGGCCCCGACACCCTCGGCGTCACGGGCCTGCCCGACGAGGAGATCGTGGCCCTGCTCACCCGGGACGCGGTGGAGTACCGGGGCATCCCGGTGGGGGAGGCCACGCCATGACCGCCACCCTCACCCCTCGCCCCCCGGCCACGAGGTGCGCTGAGCGGAGCGGGTTCCTCAGGACGCTGCACGCCGAGTGGACGAAGTTCCGTACGGTACGCGGCTGGGTCCTCGCCATGGCGGGGGCGCTCCTGGTGACGATCGTGGTCGGCCTGCCCGGCACGGCCGCACCCGGCGGTCGCGGCGCCGGCTCCGCTTCGTACCCGAAGGGCCCGGGCGGCGAGGCCGTGAACGACAGCTTCTACTTCGTCCACAAGACGCTCACCGGCGACGGCGCCCTCACCGTTCCCCTGCGGTCCCTGAGCGGTGCGGCCGACACCGGAATCGGCAAGACGGCCCAGGGCGCCCAGCCCTGGGCGAAGGCCGGGATCATCGTGAAGGAAAGCCTCACCCAGGGAGCCCCGTACGCGGCGGTCATGGCCACCGGCGGCCACGGCGTGCGCAAGGTCACCCAGGAGTCCCCGCGCTGGCTGCGGCTGGTCCGCTCCGGTGACAGCCTCACCGGTTCCACCTCTACCGACGGCTCCCACTGGACCAAGGTCGGCCATGCGAAGCTGCCTGGGCTTGCGCGCACCGTGCCGGCAGGGCTCTTCGCGACGTCACCGGAGGCGAAGCAGGACACCGCGGCGGGCACGGGCTTCAGCCCCGCCGTGGCCACCGGCACCTTCGGCCGTCCCTTCCTCACCGGCGGCTGGTCCCAGAGCGCGTGGAGCGGCACGCAGGTGGGCGGCGACGCGGGCACCTCCGGCAGCTACCCGAACACCACTAAGGGCGGCTTCACGCAGACCGACGGCGGCGGGTTCACCGTGACCGGGGCCGGTGACATCGCACCGGTCGTCGGCGGGCCCGTCATGGGCGTCGGCTTCTCCGCCGAGAACTTCCTCGTCGGCACCTTCGCCGGACTGATCGTGGTGACCGCCGTGGGCACGGTGTTCATCACCGGCGAGTACCGGCGCGCTCTGCTGCGTACGAGCCTGGCGGCAACTCCCCTCCTGGGCCGGGTGCTTGACGCCAAGGCATTGGTGGCCGGGGGCGTCGCGTTCACCATCGGCCTGGTAGCCGCCGCGATCACCATTCCCATCGGGGAACGCAGCGCACGCGGCAGGGGCTTCCAGGACTTCCCCATCACGTCGGCGACCGAAGTGCGCGTCATGGTCGGAACCGGCCCGCTCTGCGCGGCCCGTCGCCGTGCTCGCTCTCGGCGTCGGTGCCCTGCTGCGGCGCAGCGGCACGGCGGTCGCCTTGGTCATCGCGTCGATCGTGCTGCCCTTCCTGCTTGCCACCTCCGGCGTGCTGCCCCCGGGCGTCTCGGAGTGGCTGCTCCGGGTGACCCCGGCTGCGGGCTTCGCCATCCAGCAGACCCTGCCGCAGTACGCGCAGGTGCTCAGCGTGTACGAGCCATCGATCGGCTACTACCCGCTGGCGCCATGGGCCGGCATCGCCGTGCTGTGCGGATACGCCGCGCTCGCCTTCGGTCTGGCCGTGGTGCGGCTGCGTGGGAGGAACGTATGAGTCTCCTGAGCGGTGCACGACTCGCGAGCACGGCGGACGTCGCGTGGCGAGGGGGCTTCGGCCGCGCCCTGCGCGCGGAGTGGACAAAGCTGCGCACCGCAGGGGAAATGGGCTGGTTGCTTCTGCTCGCCGTCGCGCTGACCGTGGCCGTCGGCTGCGGCACCGCCAAGGCCGTGAAGTGCCCGGACGCGGGGTGCGGCAAGGACGCCGTCAAGGTCGCCCTGACCGGCGTCACCGTCGGGCAGGCGGTCATCGCCGTCCTCGCGGTGCTGGCCGTCAGCGGCGAGTACGGCACCGGGATGATCCGCACAACGCTCATGGCAGTGCCGAACCGGATCACCCTCCTCACCGCCAAGGCGAGGGTCCTCACCACGGTCGTCCTCGTCTCCGGGACGGCTGCGGTCCTGGTCTCCCTCCTCGTCGGCCGCTACATCCTGCCCGGCAACGGATTCACCGAGGCGCACGGCTATGCCCCGCTGTCCCTGGCTGGCGGCCCAACCCGCGGGCGGCCGTGGGCTCGGTCCTCTACCTCGCCCTGATCGCCCTGATCGGTCTCGGGATGGCGACAGCGGTACGGGAAGCGGCGAGCGCCATCGGGATCGTGCTCGGGCTGCTCTACGTCTTCCCGGTCGTCACCCGGGTGGTCAACGACCCGGAGTGGCAGTGCCACCTCCAGCAGACCTCGCCCATGACCGCTGGGCTCGCGGTCCAAGCCACCGTCCATCTGCACGAGCTGCCCATCGGGCCATGGGCCGGCCTGGGCGTCCTCGCCACGTGGGCCGCGGCCGCGCTGCTGGTCGGCAGCCTGCTGCTGCACAGGCGTGACGCGTAGCCGAATCGAGCCGTCCGCGAGCACGGTGGCTTCGGGTCTCTCCTCAGCCCGGCGCCTCACCCGGTCAACGATCCAGCCGACCGGGAGCGACGCCGGGCGGGCGGGTCTTCAGGTGCCGACCCCGACCCACCGTCCGCCGCCGATCGGGCGGCTTCCGCTCCGGGCACGGTGCGGGGGCCGGGCATCATGGCCGCCGTGGCGGCGAGGGCGAGATATGAGTTCATGTCCAGCTCGAACCGGCCCTAGGGGTTCATCCAGAGCAGCGGGGACAGGCCCGCCGGTCGGTGTCGGTGAGGCCCTTCTGCCACTTCGCCTCGCTCAGGATGTCCTGGAGGAGCAGGGTGTTGACGTGCGCCAGAGCGGACTGGAGCAGGTGCAGGGCGAGCATGGAGACCTCCTGGGACTCCTTGTCGGGGCCGGTCAGGGCGCCGTCCTTGCCGTAGAACAGGTCGTGGTTGGCGGAGTTCCAGTTCTCCACGACCTGGAGGCCGTCGTTGATCTCTCGGCGCAGGTCGGCGTCGCAAGCAGATCTTCGACGGACTCCTCAGCCGACTTGAGGAACAGGCTGGCTGGTGCCTTCTTCCAGGCGGCCACCGATAGCTACCCCTCCGTCCAACCGCCCGGTCGATCCAGCTAGGTTTGCCACGTCCAATGACGGCGATCAAGCAGGTGAGGCGCATGGCAGGACATGATGAGTTGCAG
>NZ_JBIATN010000076.1:0-8150 GCF_042891825.1 Streptomyces sp. NPDC001852 | reverse complement strand
GAAGCGAAGGCTGACGTGCGAGGACATCTTCGTGCCGGAACTCCTCGACACCTGAGTCGAGCGGCAACGGCGTTTCGGGCTCATCGATCCGAGAACGCGAGACTGGCCGTCGTCACGGCCACCTGCCGATTGGCTATGACCAGCACTTTCGCAACAGGCCCTGCGGTACCCCGATGGCGGTGGGCTGACGGCCGAGGAACGGGCTCAGCGTGAGCAAGTCGGGCTCGCAGCCGCCGATCCGATCGAGGCCGGAGTCGGCGACCGGGAGGTGGCCCGACGGTTCAGGCTGACCCGGATGTCGGAAGCGGGAGCCGGGTGCGCGGAACCAGGTCTGTCCTCGACACAGCAATATAGTTTACAGTTCAATTTCTGGCGAGGTGCTGCAAGGAGATCGTACCGTGGCAGAGCTCGGACTCGCGGACACGCTGGGCATCCTGCGGCAGCCCGGCGTAGAGCCGCAGCACAGCAGCGCAGGGCTCGGTTGGGATCACCTCTACCTCTCCTGCCAGAAGGAACAGCCCTACCACGCTCGCTTCGAACCGGCCCCCACCCACCTGCTGATCCTGCATCTCAGCGGACCGGTGACCGTCCGCAGGGGCCAAGGGCCGAAGGCGCGGTCGCGGGCGGTCCCACGCGGTGGGCTGTTCGTGCAGCCAGCTGGCCGAACGCTGTCCGTGGAACTCGCCGGCCGGCTCGAGACCGTGCACGTCTATCTGAGCGACGAGGCGTTGCGCGAGGCCAACGACGGTCGGCCGGTCCAGCTGTCCGAGGACCTGGGTGCCGTCGATCCGTTGGCCGAACAGCTCGTCCTGGCCTTGGCGGGGGTGGCACGGGATTGGCAGCCGTCGGCACGCACCTACGTCGACCACCTCGCCGGCATGCTCGCCGCACAGCTCGTACGGCGGCACGCTGCCGCGCCCGCCGAGCCGCCTCCCGGTCCGTCCGGATTGAGCGACCGGCAGCTCGTGGCGGTCAGGGAGCTCATGGAGGAGCGGCTCGCCGAGGCACTGCCGATCGCGGATCTGGCCGCCGCCGCCTCGCTGAGCCGCAGCCAGTTCACCCGGCAGTTCAGGGCGAGCACCGGGCAGTCGCCGCACCAGTACCTGCTCGCGCTGCGCCTGGAGCAGGCATGCCGAATGCTGCGCACGGGTTCCGCCCCCATCGGGCAGGTGGCGGTCGAATGTGGTTTCTCGCACCAGGAACACCTGACACGAGCGATGCGCGCCAGGCTGGGGACCACCCCGGCCGCCCTGCGCCGCGCAGGTTGAGAGGTGAAGGGGCACCCCCGCCGCCCGTGGCAGCGGCGTCAGCGTTCCAGGACCAGCGCCAGTGCCTGGCCCACCCCGATGCACAGGGCCGCCAGCCCAGTCCCGGATCCCGCCGCGGCGAGCTGATGCGCGACCGCGCCGGTGATGCGGGCGCCCGAGGCTCCCAGCGGATGGCCGATGGCGATGGCGCCGCCGCGCGGGTTGACGACCTCCGGGTCGAGCTCGGGCAGCGCGACCAGGCAGGCCAGAGCCTGTGCGGCGTACGCCTCGTTGAGTTCGATCGTGTGCAGTTCGTCGGGAGCGACCGACGCCTTCCTGAGTACCTTGCGGATCGCGTCCACCGGGCCGAGTCCGAAGTACTGCGGCTCGATGCCCGTCACCGCCGCCGCCCGCACCCGCGCCAGTGGTTCGCGGCCGGTCGCCGCGAGCCCCTCCTCGTCGGCGAGCAGCAGCGCGGCCGCCCCGTCGTTGAGCGGCGAGGCGTTGCCGGCTGTGATCGTGCCGTCCTCGATGAAGGCCGGCCTGAGCCGGGCGAGGGCCTCCAGGGAGGTGTCGTCCCGGATGCCCTCGTCACGGGGCAGGTCCACCCCCTCGACGGGGACGACCTCTCCCGCATACCTGCCCTCACGCCAGGCACGGGCGGCGTTGCGGTGGCTGGCCAGGGCGAACGCGTCCTGTGCCTCTCGGGTGACGGCGTACTTGGCGCCGACGAGTTCCGCGCTCTCGCCGAGGGGGATGGTCCACTCCGCCGGCATCCGCGGGTTCACCATCCGCCAGCCGAGCGTCGTCGAGTACAGCTGCTGGTCCGTCGCCGGAAAAGCACGCTCCGGCTTCGGCAACACCCACGGCGCGCGGCTCATGGACTCGACGCCGCCGGCCACCGCAATGGACGCGTCACCGAGCGCGATCGCCCGGGCCGCCTGGACGACTGCCTCCATACCGGATCCGCACAGCCGGTTGACCGTGGCACCCGGCACGGTGACCGGAAGTCCTGCGAGAAGCGCGGCCATCCGGGCCACGTCGCGGTTCTCCTCGCCCGCTCCGTTGGCGTTTCCGAGCAGCACGTCGTCGATGCGCCCCGGGTCCAGGTCGGGACTGCGGTCCAGGAGGGCGCGCAGCGCACCGGCGGCGAGATCATCGGGGCGTACGCCCGCCAGGGCGCCGCCGTAGCGGCCGAAGGGGGTGCGCACGGCGTCGACGACGTACACGTCACGCGGTCTCTCGATCATCAGTGGCTCCCTGCAGGACTGGGGTGGAAGTTCAGCGGTGTCAGGTCGGCGATCTCGTCGGCCGTCACACCTGGGGCGGTTTCGACGAGCCGGAGTCCGGTCGGCGTGATGTCGAGGACGCACAGGTCGGTGATGATCCGGTCCACGCAGGCCCGGCCCGTCAGCGGCAGGGTGCAGTTCTCGACGATCTTGGGGCTGCCGTCCCTGGCCGTGTGTTCCATCAGTACGACGACCCGGCGGGCGCCGTGGACGAGGTCCATCGCACCGCCCATGCCCTTGATCATCTTTCCGGGGACCGCCCAGTTGGCCAGGTCGCCGCGGACCGAAACCTGCAGCGCGCCCAGGACGGCGGTGTCGATGTGACCGCCGCGAATCATCCCGAAGGACAGCGAGGAGTCGAAAAAGGACGCCCCCGGCCGCACGGTCACCGTCTCCTTGCCCGCGTTGATGAGGTCGGCGTCGACCTCGTCGGGTGACGGATACGGTCCGACGCCGAGCAGGCCGTTCTCCGAGTGCAGGACGACGTCGATGTCTGTCGGCAGGTGGTCGGCCACGCGGGTGGGCAGGCCGATGCCGAGGTTGACGTAGTCGCCGTCCCGCAGCTCGCGCGCAGCGCGCGCTGCCATCTCGTCCCTGGTCCAGCTCATCGCTCGCGCACCGTCCTCTTCTCGATTCCCTTGTCGGCCGCCTGCTCGGGGGTCAGCGCCACGACACGCTGGACGAACACCCCGGGCAGATGGATCTCGTGGGGGTCGAGTGCTCCCGGCTCGACCAGCTCCTCCACCTCGGCCACGGTGATGTGCCCGGCCATCGCGGCCAGCGGATTGAAGTTGCGTGCCGCACGGTGGAAGACGAGGTTGCCGTGCCGGTCTCCGCGCGCGGCCCTGACCAGCGCGAAGTCGGTGGTGATGGCGTGCTCCAAGATGTGGTCGACGCCATGGAAGGTCCGTACCTCCTTGGGCGGCGATGCCATGGCGACGGATCCGTCCGGCGCGTACCGCCACGGCAGCCCGCCCTCCGCGACCTGCGTGCCGACGCCGGCCGGGGTGTAGAAGGCCGGGATTCCGCAGCCGCCCGCCCTGAGCCGCTCTGCGAGCGTGCCCTGTGGCGTCAGTTCGACCTCGAGCTCGCCCGCGAGGTACTGGCGGGCGAACTCCTTGTTCTCGCCGATGTACGAGCCCGTGACCCGGGCGACGCGGCCCGCGGCCAGCAGGATGCCGAGGCCACGGCCGTCCACGCCGCAGTTGTTCGACACCACGGTCAGACCGCTCGCCCCGCTCTCGTACAGGGCGCCGATGAGCACCTCGGGGACACCGCTCAGTCCGAAGCCGCCGACGGCGAACGACCGTCCGTCGGTCACGTCCGCCAGGGCCTCTTCAGCCGTGGCCACCACCTTGTCCATACCGCTCTCTCCTACCGGTCCAACACCCGGCGCAGTGCGCCGAGCAGTTCGTCCTGGGCCGACTGAGCGCTCTCGGATGCGCTGGCGCGGCGCCAGGCGACGTAGCCGTCGGGGCGCACCAGCAGCACGCCGTCCTCGGCGATCTCGCTTACTCGGCTCCATTCGCCGTACGCGTCACGGCAGTTGTCGTGGCCGATGCGCACCACCCGCAGCGGAACGCCGAGCTCTGTCTGGCAGGCGGTCGCGGCGGTGTCCCAGACGCCGCCCGACAGGCCGGTCAGCACGGTGAAGGTGCCGTCACCGATGACGTCCAGCGTGGACAGACGCTCGCCGTGGGCGTCGACGAGCCACGCGTGCGGCAGCTTCGCGCCGGGCCGGGTGGTCGGCCGGGCCACCAACTCGCCGTCCTGCTCCCAGACTTCGGCGGGACCGTCGTCGAAAAGCACCGCCGACGAGGCGTAGCGCTGGTTCATCTCCACGCCGTGCGCGTTGAACTCGTAGTTCTTGAGCTGGATCGCTTCTTCGAGAAGGCGCCGCTTCTTGCTGGCCTCGGGCGTCTGCGCCCCGAGCGCCGCGAGTCCTTCGGCGATGGCCTGCTCGTCGCTGCCGCCGCCGACGCCCAGCACTTCGAAGATAGGGCCGAACTGGTCACGGCTGAGGTTGGCCCGCTCGACGATCTGCCGTCCGACGGGAGCACGTTCGGCCGTGTAGCTGTCGAGCAGCGCTTCTCCGGCCTCCCCGCGGATCACCATGGCGAGCTTCCAGGCGAGGTTGTAGGAGTCCTGGACGGAGGTGTTGGAGCCGAGCCCGTTGGACGGCGGATGACGGTGCACGGCGTCGCCGGCGCAGAAGACCCGCCCGGACGAATACACCGTGGCGTAGCTGTGGTTGACCGTCCACAGCGAGGTCGATGTGATCTCGACCGGCAGGTCGGGGTCACCGACGAGATCACGCACGGTCTGCCGCGCCGCCATCTCGTCCACCTCCGGCGGCGGTTGCTCGATGTCGTAACCCCACACCAGCAGCCACTCGTTCCACGGACGGACCATACGGACCAGGCCCATGCCGATGCCGCCGGTCTCCGCCCCGGGCCGCAGCACCCAGTACAGAACGCTGGGCCGGTGGGCGCAGTAGCGGGTGAGGTCGGCCTTGAAGACGATGTTCATGCTGCCGGCCTTGGCCATGCGCCCGTCGAAGGGCAGGCCGAGCTGCTCGGCGACCGTGCTGCGCCCTCCGTCCGCGCCGATCAGGTAGCGGGCCCGCACGGTGAACTCGTCGCCGCGGACCCGGTCACGCAGGAAGGCGGTGACGCCATCGGCGTCCTGGGTGAAGCCGATGAACTCGGTGTCGAAGCGGACCTTGGCGCCGCGGGACGCCGCGTTGCTCACCAGGATCGGCTCCAGGTACGTCTGCGGCAGGTCGATCATCTCGCAGGGGCTCTTCGAGGCGTATTCGGTGGCCGAGGCGGGCCCCGTGCCCCAGCTGCGGATGCGGCCGATCTCCTGCCCGGTCAGCGAGGTGCACAGCACCGTGTCGCCCATGAGGTGGGACGGGCTGCCGAACGTCAGTGCCTCGGATTCGACGCCGAGGTCGCGCAGCACTTCCATGGTGCGCTGGTTGGTGATGTGTGCCCGCGGGGTGTTGGCGAGCCAGCCGTATTTCGTCACCAGCAGGGTGCGGATGCCGTAGGTGGCCAGCGCCAGGGCGGCCGAGCCGCCGGCGGGGCCGCTGCCGACGACGAGGACGTCGGTGTCGTAGGTGTGGTGCGCGTCGGTGGATGTCATCGGTGGACGCTCCTCGGTCAGTCGGCCAGGGGGGCGATGCGGAAGGTGTAGTCGAGGCGGCGCCACTCCCCCTCGACCTGGCGGCCGTCGGGGGTGGGACCGGTCTGCGGCGCGAAGTCGACGACGAGCTCGTCCTTGACGCCGAAGACGGTGTCGCTGTCCAGATAGGCGCCGCCTGACACGAACAGCTGTGTGACGAGCCGACGGTGGCCGGGTGCGTCGATCATGAAGTGGAGATGGGGTGCCCGGTAGGGGTGACGCTCCACCGCGCCGAGCATGTGCCCGACCGGTCCGTCGTCGGGGATCGGGTACTCCGAGGGCAGGATGGACCAGAACGTGAGCCGCCCGTCGGCGTGGGTGCGCAACCGGGCTCGTAGCACCGGTCCGTCCAGATCGGGGAGTTGGACGTCGTAGAAGCCCTCTTTGTTGGACTGCCACACGTCCACGACCGCGTCTTTGACTGGCTCGCCGTCGGTGCCGGTGATCCGCACGTCCGCCCAGAGCGGGATGCCGGGCAGCCCGGCGGAGATGTCGCTTCCGTGCGCGACCCCGGGCGGCCCCTCCACGTAGAAGGGGCCGAGCACCGCGGACGGTGTGGTGGTGGGGGTACGGGAGTTGGTGAGCAGATCGACGGCGCTGGAGACACCGAGGGTGTCCGACAGCAGGACGAATTCCTGGCGGGTCGGGCTGCACAGCTGTCCGGTCCGGGTGAGGAAGTCGATGGCGTACTGCCATTCGGCATCGGTGACGTCGTTGGTGGCGACGAAGGTGTGCAGGTGCCGGACGAGGTCGCTGAGCAGGGTACGGACCCGGGGCTCGGGGGCCCTCGCGAAGCTGGCCACCACCTGTTCGGTGAGGCGGGCAAGCCCCGCTTCCGTGGACGGAGGGCCTTCGGGGCGGCGCCCGTACCAGGCGTCGGTCAGCAACTCCGTCATGTCCTCGGCGGTCAGCTCCCGCGGGTTCGGGTAGGGCGTCGAGACGGCCAGTTCGGCCGCGTGGGCGAGGCTCGACTCCGGCAGGCCGAGGTCGCGCAGCGAGGTGGGCCCGCCCAGGGCGGCGACCAGGTCGTACACGCCGCTCGGGGCGTCCGGCACGCCCAGGGCGTCGGCGATGCGACGCATCACGCCGGGGACGGCGGGCGCGTTGTAGGCCATGGCGTGCGGCAGGACGACAGTGTGGGTCTCGGCGTGCGGCAGGTCGAAGCTGCCGCCGAGGGTGTGGCACAGCTTGTGGTGCAGGCCCATACCGACGGTGGCGAGGCAGGTCCCGGCGAGCCAGGCCGCATGGAGGAGATCGGCGCGCGCTTCCGGGTCGGCCGGGTCGGCGGTCAGGCGGGACAGCGCCCGCGCGATGCGGGAGATAGCGTCGAGGGCCTGCTGGTCGGTGACCGGGTTGGCGTCGGCGGAGTACAGGGCCTCGACGGCGTGCGCGAGTGCGTTGACACCGCTGGTGACCGTCATGGGCAGCGGCAGAGTGAGGGTGAAGTCCACGTCGTAGACGACGGTTTCGGGCAGGATCGACGGGGAGGACTGCGTGACCTTGCGCCCGTCCCGTGTCTCGCCGAGCACGGGGGTCACCTCGGAGCCCGCGTACGTGGTCGGCAGGACCACCTGCGGGAGGTCCGTGCGCAGGGCGAGCGCCTTTGACAGGCCTGTCGTCGAACCGCCCCCGATGGCGACGATGCCGTCGGCGGAGGCCTGAGTGAGCACGTCGAGCGCCTGCTCTGTCACCTCGACCGGGGTGTGCATGGCCGCGCCGTCGAATTCCGCCACCAGCATGTCGCCGAGGGCCCGGCGGACTCGCGCAGAGGCCTCCGGCAGGGCTGGGCTGGACAGCAGCAGCACCCGGGAGCAGCCCAGCCGCTCGGCCTCGTCGCGGACCCGGCGCACCGTGCCGGCACCGAAGACGACCCGCGAGGGACGGGATGTGTACACGAATGTTCGCACTGAGCTCGGCCTCCGCGTCATCGGGGATTGTGTCGGTATCTCGGGCACCGAGTATGCGAAGGGCGTCCGGGTGAGTTCCTGCACGATCAGCGCGTTGCACTGCACAAAGCACGCGCGTGTCGCAGGGTCTCCGGCGGACCTGGGGCGTGCGTCGAAACGCTGATGAGTGCCGGGCGGAGATCGCCGGATCGACCGGGCGGCTGGAAGCTGCGCGGGAGACGCTCTCGCGGCAGGTGATCACTCGGGAACGGTGGCCGGGGGCGTGGCCGAGACCTTCCGCGAGACAGCCTGGGTGAGATCGAGGAGTTTGCGGGGCCTGGGCCGCTGTGTGCTGAGGCGGCGAAGATCGAGGGGCCGCGGTCGAAGGGGCGTAGTCGGCCGGGATGCGGTACTCGATGGTGATCAGGAGCGGCCTTGGTACTCCGAGGGGTCTCCACCTGCTGGTCCTCGAAGTTGGACAAGTGTGCGTAACCATGTATGAGTGAGTGTCGTTGTCAGAGCGTGAATCTGACGGAATGGGC
>NZ_JBIATN010000075.1:0-9051 GCF_042891825.1 Streptomyces sp. NPDC001852 | reverse complement strand
CGCTTGGACAGGTGGTGCAGGTCGGCCATCAGCAGCATGTTCTCCTCGCCGGTGATCAGCCCGTCCACCGCCGAGAACTGCCCGGTCACCCCGATCGCGGCGCGTACGGCCTGTGGGCTGGTGGCGAGGTCGTGGCCCGCGACGTGGGCCTGTCCGCCGTCGGCGGTGACGAGGGTGGAGAGGATCTTGACGGCGGTGGTCTTGCCGGCGCCGTTCGGGCCGAGCAGGGAGAAGATCGTTCCTTCCGGGACGGCCAGGTCGACGCCGTCGAGCACGACCTTGTCGCCGTAGGACTTGCGCAGCCCGTTCGCCGCGATGGCCAAAGTGCTCATGAGGAGTGCTCCTTCGAGGGCTGCGGTGGTCAGAGGCTGCGGGCGGTGATGTCGCCGTACGCGGTGGTGGCGTGGATGGTCAGCTCGGGGCTGCCGCCGCTGTTCTGGAGCGCGTTGTGGATCCGGCCGTGACCGGTGCCCGCGTCCAGGGAGGCGGAGACGCCGGGGGCGGCACCGACCGAGATGTCACCCTGCGCGGTGCGCACCGTCACCGTGCCGTGCACGGCCTCGGTGATCTTCACAGCGCCCTTCTGGGTGCTGATCTCCGCGGGGCCGCCCAGACGGCCCACCGAGATGTCGCCGTCGTGGGCGGTGAGGCGGGCGCTGGCGGCCTCGTCGAGCTCGACCGAGCGGTAGCCGCCCGAGAAGGCGACGTCGCCGAGCCGTCCGACGCCGCGGAACTCGGCGGCGTCGGCCTTCGCCTCGACCCGGGAGCCGGCCGGCAGTTGGACGGTGACCTCGACGGACCCGGAGTGTCCGAGGATCCGGTTGGCCGGCTCGGCGGCCTCGATCCGCAGGACGCCCTCGCCGTAACCGACCTTGATCTCCCCGGCCGCCTTGACGTCGCGGCTCTTGGCGGCGTCGGCGGGCCGGACCTCGACCACGGTGTCGGCCCGGTCGCCGGCGATGAGCTGGATGCGTCCGGCGGGGATGTCGAGGACGGCGGTGATCGGGGCGGGGGTCTCGAACTTCTGCATCGTGCGCTCCTTCGACTCGTTGTTTCCGATGTCGAAAACGCTACGTTGCATTCAAGGATCGGGCAACAGATCCGTTGCGCAGAATCAGCATTGATGCAGGTAGAAGCGGAGAAATCATTGCAACAGCCTTGGCGGATAATGCAACGACCCGCATCGCGTTCATTGCAATGGATGAAGATGAACGCTCTGCTGGCACGAGTCCTGGCGGCAGGACTCACCCTCGCTCAGTCGCTGGGGACGTCGGTGGTGTCGGTCCGGGTGTAGAGGACGTCGCGGCCCTGCTCGGCGGCGCGGACGAGTGCTTCGCCGACGAAGTCGAGGAATCGGGCGGCGTTTTCGAGGCGGGCGGCGGCCGGGGTGCCGCGGCCGAGGATGCTCACGCCCTGGCGTGCGGTTTCGATGAACTGGTCGTTGGCCCGGGCGCTGCGGATCATCGACTGGTACCAGAGGTCGTCGTCGACGACGTAGCGCTCGCGGCGGCGTTCGTCGCGTTCCCGGCGGACGAGGGCCAGGTTCTCGAGGAACGTGATCGCTTTGGAGATGGACGCCGGGCTGACCTGGAGGCGCTGGGCGAGTTCGGAGGCGGTGAGGCTGCCGGTGTCGGTGGTGTAGAGGCAACCCAGCACCCGGGCCATCATCTTGGGCAGGCCCGAGGTCATGAAGACGGTGGTGAGGGCCTCCTGGTACTCGGCCACGGCCTCGGCGTCGCGTCCGTAGGGCTGCGGGAGTGCCTGCGGCCCCCGGGGCGCGGCCTGCTTGCGTCGGTGGGTGCGCTGCTGGGTGGCGCGGTGGGCCAGGTCGGCGCGGTAGGCGGTGGGCCCGCCGTTGCGCATCACCTCACGCGTGATCGTGGAGGTCGGGCGGTCGAGACGCCGGGCGATCTCGGCGTAGGGGAGGCTGTCGGCCAGCCCCAGCGCGATCTGCTGGCGTTCGGCCTGGGTGAGCCTGCCTCCCGGCATCGGTGCGCTCCTTCATGCCCCACGGGTGCTCCATGGTGCTGCTCGGTGTTCCTGACGCCTCCACCATAGCGTTCATCTTCAACACGTTGCAACGATCGACTCTTCGAGCGTTGCGTTAAACGAGAGGATGTTGCAATGATTATGGCGCCTTCACCTGCGAAGTTGCCGCTTCGAAGCAAAGGCAATGTTGCAGGAATCTAGAAAGCAACGTAGCGTTTCCGTTGTCAAGAAACAGCGAGTCGCAAGTACGAGGGAGAGCACGATGCAGAAGTTCGACACCCCCGCCCCGATCTCCGCCGTCCTGGACATCCCGGCCGGACGCATCCAGTTCATCGCCGCCGACCGGGCCGACACCGCGGTCGAGGTCCGGCCCGCCAACCCCTCCAAGAGGCGCGACGTCCAGACCGCCGAGCAGACGGAAGTCGCCTACGCCGACGGCGTCCTGCGGATCCACACCGCCGAGCCCAAGAACCAGTTCTTCGGCCCCTCCGGATCCCTGGAGGTCACCGTCAAGCTGCCCGCCGGCTCCCGCGTGGAGGCCAGGACCGGCGGCTGCGAGCTCCGCGGCGTCGGCCGGCTCGGTGACGTCGCGTTCGACGGCGCCTACCGCCAGATCAAGATCGACGAGACCGCGAGCCTGAGCCTCACCGCCCACGACGGCGACATCGAGGTCGGCCGGCTGGGCGGCCCCGCCCGGATCAGCACCGCACGGGGCGACATCCGGATCGCCGAGGCCACGGGCGGCAAGGTCGTGCTCCGCACCGAGTCCGGCGACATCACGGTCACCGCCGCCGCCGGCGTCTCGGCCGCCCTCGACGCCGGTACGAGCTACGGCCGCATCAGCAACGCCCTCAAGAACGACGGCACCGCCGAACTCGACATCAGCGCCACCACCTCCTACGGCGACATCACGGCCCGCAGCCTGTGAAGGAACAGAACCAGCGCGGTCCGGCCGCGCCGACCGGTTCCGAGATCCTGCCGGGCCGTCGCCGACGACCCGGCCGACCTCGCCCGGGGGCCTGCGGACACCCGACGCGGCCGGGGGGGCGACACCTGCGCGGGCGCCGAACCAAAGCGGCGGTCCGCGGCCGATCAGCTCTGCTACGAGACGGTCGACGGGCCGCGAATCAGGCGTCTGACAGGTCGTGGGAAACGTTCACTCGGCGGTCTCGATCCGCTGCGGGGCGATGCCCAGGATGAGCTTCTCCAACGCGCCCTGGGCGGGGCCGAAGGTGGCCAGCCAGGTCTCGACCAGATAGACCTCGCTGTTCTCGTCGATGCCGAGGAAGAATCTGCCCTGATCGAGTTCGCCGATGGGGAAGAGGGCGCGCCCGATGGTGTCACTCCAGTCGGCGAAGCGGTCTTCCTCGCCGATCAGGAGATCGAGGTTGAAGTGGAAGGGAGTCTTGGCGCAGGTGATGCCCGGTCCGCTGATCTGCACGTCCAGGCCGCCGAACTCCGTCAGGAAGGCCTCGGAGGCATCGTGCATGCGGATCAATCCGGTCCGCTCCAGCGCCTCGCGCCATCGGTCGACCGGAACGCGCCGTCCGGGCTGCCAGCCTGCTGTGCGCAGTGTTTCCTCGACCACGCCTGTTCGCCGTAGTGAGGATGCTGCCGCATCGACCCAAGCCCGGTCCACCGGAACGTTCTCGGGCCAGTCCGGCCGCCTGTCTGCCTGCCACCGGGCAAAGTCGTCACGCAGGAACTGCGGATCCACGGGTTTCAGCCGCACCTGTGGTCGGTGATCCGCCCACCAGACTTCGAACTCGGCCTCGGTCCCTTTGCCCGGCCAGCGTTCTGCGACCGTGGGCAGGAGCAGAGCGTCGACGAAACCGCTGACCGGAAGCCCGATGTCGACGAAGATTCCGATCGCACCCGGGTTCGGGACTGCAACGACCGTCCCCTGGAGCCTTTGCCCGAACCGCAGGCCGCGACGGATGCGACTCCACTCCTCAGCGCTGACCACCCTGACATCCTGGCAAATGCTCGCCGCCTGCCACTGCTTGTTACTCACTTTCGGGTGAAAGCGGTCGTGGTGGTGGGGAGGCCGGGGCCCAAGGTTGGTTGCCTCAGGCCTGTATTTCCAAGGCGCAAGGCGTTGATACTGCATCAGAACGGTGCATTCAGTATCTAGATGGTGTTTACATGTGCGAGTTACGGAAATTTGCCGAAACGGTAATTCCCTTCGCATGTCCCTCACGGCGTGGAGGGCCTGGGGGCAGGGTGTGCGTGTGCGGCCGACCGGTCACACACCAGCACAACACACCGAGTTGGCCTGCGCTTTCTCTGTCACGGCCGACTGGGTGTGGGCACCCTCGAAGGGGGACCTCGTGTCCGTTTCTTCTTCCGTCCGCCGCCTGACCGCCGTCACCGCGGTAGCGGCCGCTGCCGTGGGCGCGGTGGCGCTGCCGGCCGCGGCGGCCGATCACCACTCGGGCTACCCGCGGCATGCGGCGGTGTACATCAGCGGCGTGCAGTACGACTCCCCGGGCCGGTACGACCACTCCAACCGCTCGCTGAACAAGCAGTGGGTGGACGTCACCAACTCGACCCGGCGGGCGGTGGACCTGGAGGGCTGGACCCTGTCGGACGAGGACGGCCGCACCTACACCTTCCACCATGTGTGGCTGCAGGGCCGGGCGACGGTCCGTGTCCACACCGGTTACGGCCGGGACACCCGCACCGATGTGTACCAGGACCGGCGGCGCGAGATGTGGGAGAGCGACGGCGACACCGCCACGCTGCGCAACGACCACGGCCGCTTCGTCGACGCCGTCTCCTGGGGCGGCGACCGCGACCACCGCGGTGACCACTGGGGCGGCGACCGCGACGACCGCGGTGACCACTGGGGCGGCGACCGCGACGACCGCGGTGGGCACCGTCACTGATCCGGCGGTGGATGGCGCCGGCTCGTAGCCGCCTCGACAGCGCGCAGGTCGTCTCCTCCGGGTGTGGAGGAGGCGACCTGCTTGCGCGGCACCCGCCACCGATTCTCGCGCTGGATCCCGGCGAGGCCGAGCAGACCCGTGCCACCACCGTGGGGGACGACGGCGGACGGGACGGCCACGGGCATCGCACGGTCTGCGAAAAGGCTTCCGCTGACGAGGGCGGTGGTCCTATCGTCTGAGCCCATGATCCCCAACGGCGTTCCGCTGCCCCCGACGGTCTACCCACTCGCCAAGGGGCGTGTGTGGGCCATGCTGGCGGGCTCTGTGGTCTTCGTCGCTGTGGGCGTCGTTCTCCTGGTCGCCCACAGCACCGTGAAGATGACGGTGGCGGGGGCGTTGGCCGTGCTCTTCTTCGGGTTCTGCGCGGTGCTCATCATCCAGCGCCTGCTGCGCGACCGACCGGAGCTGGTGCTGGACGACGCGGGAGTGGACCATGTGAGGCTGGGCCGGTTCGGCTGGGACGAGATAGCGGCGGTGCGGATACGCGAGCAGCGGGTACGCAACACCTCGCAGCGGTTCATCGAGCTGGTCCTCCACGACCCGGACGCCTATCTGGCCCGTGCCCCCAAGCTCGTTCGCAGCACCGCGTCCATGAACGCACGACTCGGCTTCGGTCCGGCCAACATGCCCACGAACACCCTGCCGGTGCCGCCCGAAGCGGTCCTGGACGCGATGCGGCGCCACCGCCCCGGACTCGCGGTACACCACTGAGCCACGGCACTGGGTGCTCGTCGCAGCGCACTGGGGTGGGCGGCGGTATGGGGGAGGTTGGCGGTGTGCGCGGCGAAGCGTTGGCGGCCGGCTGTGTGCCCGCCGGGACGGTGTGTCAGAGCGTGGCGAGCCGGTCCACCAGGAGCTCCACCCTCATCTCGGTGTACTCCGGCGGGAGCCGTCCGGCCCGGGTCAGGGTCGCCACACCGTGCAGGGACGCCCAGAACACCTCGGTGAACAGCCCCGGGCCGACGCCGTCCCCGGCGACCTCGCCCAGGCTCTCCAGCAACGCGGCGAAGGCATCCTTCAGAGGTTCCGGGGTGTCCTCCTGCGCGTAGGCGAGACCTCCGTCGAGCTGGAAGATGGCGTCGTAGACCGCCGGGTTGCGTGCGGCGAAGTCGAGGTAGGCGCGGGCGAGGGCGGCGACCCGCTCGCGCGGGCCGTCCGCGGCGGCGGTCGCGGCCCGCACCGCTGCGGCCATTTCGGCGGCGCCCTGGAGGGCGACGGCGCCGATGATCTCGCGCTTGCCGCGGAAGTGGCTGTAGAGGACGGGCTGGCTGTATTCGATGCGTTCGGCGAGCCGGCGGGTGGTGACTGCGTCCCAGCCCTGCTGCTCGGCGAGTTCGCGGGCTGTCGCCACGATGAGGCGTTCGCGGTCCGCCCGTTCGCGTTCCTTGCGTTCCTGTACCGACATGATGCGATCCTAGCACCGCTAGACAAGCGAGCGGCAGCAGTACTAGCGTTGCCTCGTCATCTAGCAGCGCTAGATCCAGGAGGGGTCATCATGCTCAGCGCACTCCAGGTGTTCACCACCGTGGTCGTCGGCCTGATGGTGGGGGTGGAGTTCTCCGTCCTCTTCGTCATCAACCCGATCCTCAACGCCCTCCCGGAGGACAGTGGCCAGCTCGGCCACGCCCACGGGGGCCGGATGCTCGGCGCCGTGATGCCGGTCTGGTACATCACCTCGCTCGTCCTCACCGCGCTCTGGGCCGTCGCCGGACGCCACCACGGCGCCGGCCTCGTCGTCACCGCCGGCGCGCTGCTGCTCCTCAGCGTGGTCATGTCGGTCCTGCTGCTCGTCCCGATCAACAACCGGAACAAGATGTGGACCCCCGAGAACCGGCCCGAGGACTGGAAGCAGCAGCTGAACCTCTGGCTGCGCTGGCACTACGTCCGCGTCGCCGTCATCATCGCCGCCTTCACCCTGTTGGCCACCGCCCTCAGCATCACCTGATCACCGATGGCACCGGCATCCCGCTCGTCGCCACCCTGACCGGCGGCAACCGCAGCGACGTCACCCGGCTGATCCGGCTCCTCCAGGCCGTGCCGCCCGTGCGGGGCAAGCGCGACCGGCCCCGGCGCCGCCCGGACGTGGTGCTGGGTGACCGTGGCTACGACCACGACAAGTACCGCCGTCTGGTCCGGGACTTCGGCGTGAAGCCGCTGATCGCCCTCCGCGGCACCGATCACGGCTCCGGTCCGGGCACCCAACGCCGGGTCCTGGAGCGCGCGGCCGCCGCGGCGCGCACTCCGCCTCCGACGCGATGACGGCCGCCGACCACCTGGGCGCGGCCCAGCACACGGCCGCCGTGCACGCGTTCACCGATGCGATGACCCAGGGCTACCGCGTCATCGCCGCACTCGTCGCCGTCACCGCCCTCGTCGTCCTCCTCTGGCAGGCACGCGCCCGGCGCACCACGACCGACACCCGGCAGGCCGCATCGTGAACACCACCCGGCAGCCCGCAACCACGGTGACCCGGCCCACGGACGCGGCCACACCGCACCCGCGCGCGGCGCTAGTCCCGTAGAAGGTTGCGCACATGCCCCAGAACCGCGAACCAGAATGATTCGGGATTTTCCATGGCGACGGGGTCGGCTTGGCGCATCCGATGCAAAAGCCTGTCCGCGGCGCCCTCGGGGTCGACACCCTCGTCGGTGCTGGCCTCGGCGTCGTACTCCGGCCTTTCCTCCTCCAGTGCGTGCAGGAAATATGCCAGAGCGTCGATGCTGCTGTTGAGCAGGTGCGGAGTGCCCTCCTCCGGGATGCAGTACACAATGCCGGTGGCGGTATCGACGATGACGTCATCAAGGGCGATCCCTCCGAGCGTCAGCCAGGCCGACATGTCGAATGAGCAGTTCGGGTACTTCTCCGCGACGGCCTGCCACGCCTCACCGCCGATCCACAGGTCACCGTCGAGAAGGAACTGGTCCATCTCGAACCAGCCTTCCTGGTCCGGGAGACCGACCTCGCGCAGGAAGACTCGGGTCGGCTCATGCGCGATGGCAGCCAGCACACCATCGTCCAGAGCGACCAGATCATCGGTGCTGAAGACCGACTCCATTCGAGTCCGGTCGATCAAAGGGCTCATAGAATCCCGCACTTTCGGTCGGGACGGTCATCGGGCGCCCCAATGAATTCCCGCTCGCCCCCTTCGTGATCGTATCGGACCCGCATGGCGGCGTAGTTGTTACTGGAGAAGACCGGCTCACCGGTCTGTTTGTGGGGCGTGTTCACGCCCACGACCAGGACCCGCCAACAACACGCCAGGCACCGCTCCGACTGGCCAGTCTGCCGATAGACCATCAGACATCTGCTGAGAACAGGATGCCTTCGCCCGCGGGAGTGAAGGGGGCATGCAGGGCCGTCCCCAACCACCCGGCTACGACCCCCAACAGGCGTGACACGCCCGACTGGTGACTGCCGATCAGTACTCCTGCCCATCGTGCAGTTTCCCTGTCTGCATCTGTGCCGGGAGACCAGGTGAACCGGTGCTGCGCCCAGGATGCTTGTCCGGGTGGTGCGTTCGGCGACGCTGCGAGTCCACCCGTGCGGGAGGTACCGCACGGGGTCTCTTCGTGCCTACCCTCTACGGTGGCTGCTGGTTCCGGTCGTCGGCCGGTGACATGCTGCTCCAGTTGTCCGGTGACAGCGGTGCGGAGATCCCGTTCCGGGAGGCGTGATCTTTTCCATATCTCATCCGCAGCACATTTTGAAGCACACAAGACCGACCCCTGCACACAGGCCTGGCCTCCCGAACCAGTCTGCCCCCTGACGGGCAGTCACCAGCTCCCCCTAACCCGGCCCCTGCCGCTAGCCCGGGCCGCCAGGCCCGCAATCGTGCCACGCGAAGCGTGGGACGCCCGGTGACGCGGAGCGTCACCGGTGGCTGTAGCGCAGCGGAGGCCACCAGCCGGCCGAAGGCCGGCCCATGCCCCGCAACGCGGGGCATGCTGCTCCCGAAGCGCAGCGTAGGGAGCAGCAACGAGACTGCGCAGCAGGCTCGTTGAGCGGGGAGCGCAGCGAGCCGCTTTCCGCTCACGCGGAGCGGGAGCGGAACAGCCGCGCGCAGCGCGGGTATTCGCTGGCTTCGCGCGCAGCGCGAAGGGACCCGCTCCGCGGG
>NZ_JBIATN010000074.1:0-9237 GCF_042891825.1 Streptomyces sp. NPDC001852 | reverse complement strand
GGCAGCTCGACGGTGATGGACTTCGCGGACGGGCGCGGCGGCTCGATGGCGAAGTCCCACAGGCCGGTCGCATCCGCCACCAGCTCCTCGTTGGCCACCACCGTGAGCGGGTACGCCTGCTCGGAGACGATCGCGGGGCGCACGTCGGACTCGGTGAGCAGCTGGACCTGGTAGCGGGGGCCGCTGGCCTGGGAGGTGTCGGCGGCGTACTCCTCGGCCAGGGTGGCCCACAGGTTGTCCATCCACCGTGTGGCCATGCCGTCGAAGTCCCCGGCGGCGTCCGCGATGCCGCGCTCCACGACCGGGGTGGCGCCGGCGGCCAGCAGACCTTCCTCGATCCGCTTGGGGAATGCCTGGTAGGTGGCCACCCACTGGGTGTTGCCGGCGCCCAGCAGCGCGTACCGCACGTTCGCCAGCGAGCCCTCGGGCAGTCCGGCGGCGAGCAGGTCGTCGAAGCGCTGGGCGTTGTCGGGAGCCTTGCCGTTGTAGCTGGCGGCGACGACGGCGAGCAGGCCCTCGGTGGGCAGGTTGTCGCCCAGCTCGTCCAGGCTCACCAGCGTGGTGCCGAAGCCGGAGCGCTCACTGCGGTCGGCGATGGTACGGGCCAGGTCCTCGCAGGAGCCGAGGCTGGAGCCATAGGCGACGGTCAGGTTCACACCGACACCGCTGACCGCGGCCTGCGCCTGCGTGTCGTCGGTCTGCAGGTCCGCGGCGCCGAAGACGGTCCGCTCGTGTTCCTGGCGACGGCGGACGATGAGTTCGAAGTTGCCGGGCTTGCGCGTCAGCGCCTCCCGGGGGTCCATCTTGTAGTCGTTGGTGTCGGAGAACTTGAACTTCTGCAGCACCAGCGCGAGGGCCAGGCGGGCCTCGGTGAGCGCGAACTGGCGGCCGATGCAGGCACGTATGCCGTTGCCGAACGGCTTGTAGGCGTGCGGGTGGTGCTGGACGCGGTTCTCCGGCAGCCAGCGGTCGATGTCGAACTCGTCCGGCCGCTCCCACGCCTTGGGGTGGGTGTGCAGCGGGCCCTCCAGGATGAGGACCTTCGCACCCTTCTTCAGCTCGTAGTGGCCGCCGATGACGGTGTCCTCCCGCGCCGTCTTGCCGAACGACGGGATGGGAGCCCACAGGCGCAGGGTCTCGTCCAGGATCCGCGGGATGACGTCCATCTGCATGATCGTGTCGTAGTCCGGGACCGTGTCACCTGGCATCAGCCGGTCCACCTCGGCGTACGCCTGGGCCAGCACGTGCGGGTTGCGCATCAGCGAGTACGTGGCGAAGGACAGCAGGCCGCTGGTGGTCTCGTGGCCGGCGATCAGGAACGTCAGCACCTGGTCGCGGACGTTGTCGTCGTACAGCCGCTTGCCGGTCTCCGGGTCGGTGGCCTCCAGCATCAGGCCCAGCAGGTCCTCCTCACCGCCGCCCTTCCCCTCGCGGCGCTCCTTGATCACGCTCTCGACCAGCTCCTGCATCAGCTGGACGTTCTCGGCGTACCTCCTGGCATCGGCCTTGCGGAGCTTGGTCATCATCGGCAGCTCCTGCGAGCGCCGCAGCGACTCCACCAGCGCGCCCAGCAGCGCGTTGAGGAAGGGGTGCAGTTCCTCCTTCCTGAAGGAGTCGAACCGGTAGCCGAACCCCGACAGGGCGATCGTGTCCAGCGTCAGCCGGGTGTAGTCGTCGGTGATGTTGACCGACTGCCCCTCCTTGCGCTCCCACTTGCCCGCCAGGTTCTGGGCGATCTCCAGCATCTGCCCGAAGTAGGCCCTCATGGCCCGCTGGCTGAACGCCGGCAGGAGGATCCGGTGGGCCATGCCCCATTCCTCCTCGTGCTGGTGGGCCGTGAACAGGCCCGCACCCGCGAAGTCCCGGACATGCTGCAGCGGCGTCTTCTCGATCTGCTTGAAGAACCGCGTCTCGTCGGAGACCTCGGCCACCAGGTCCGGGTCGTAGACGAAGATCTGCTCGATACCGGCGATGTCCAAGCCGTAGATGCCCTCGGGGAACTGCTTGGACAGCTCGGCGAAGTACTCGACCGGATTGGTGTCGGGGATCTGCGGCGTGTTGCCGAGCAGGGGGATCCCGCGCGGGGACCGGATGGGGCGAAGGTCGTTCGCGGGGTGCGTGGTCATGTCTTGCTCCTCTGCGCGGAGGGGGTGGAGGGGGATGGGCAAGGGCGCGCTGCGCAGGTCGATGCCGTGGCGCCGTACGGAAGCATACGCCGTATGGAATTAGAACCATACCCGGTACGGAAAGTCGAGTGCAACCCCGGGACTCCAGATGGGGCTGTGGTGAAGCTCATTTCCATACTGTGTACGGAACTGGTACCGTACGAGGTATGGAGAAGAAGGTGAGACGTCCCCCGCGGGGAACGAGGAAGAGAGACGTGCCTCTGACGGAGGCCGGGATCTATGCCGCCGCCCTGCGGCTCATCGACGAGGACGGGGTCGAGGCGCTCACCATGCGCAAACTCGCCGCCGCGCTTGACGCGAACCCGATGTCGCTGTACCACCACGTGCCGAACAAGGAAGCCGTGCTGCGCGGCGTGACGAGAATGGTCGGAGCGCAGTTCCGCACCGTGACACTGCAGGACGCGCCCTGGCAGGAGCGGATCCGTCTGCTCGCCACGGACTTCCGGACCCTGGCGCACCGTCACCCCAAGCTGCTGGCGTACTCGTTCAGCCACCAGCCGGACTTCATCCAGCCCCACGACCCGTTCTGGACCACCCTCACCGCCATCGTGGCCGCTGCCGGTGTGCCGCAGTCAGAGGTCTCGGAGATCGCCGCGCTGATGGTCGCCGTCGTCATCGGTGTCCTCACCGCAGAACTGAACGGCGCACTCCACCAGTGGTCGACCCTCAAGTCCCACGGCCCTGAAGCCGACGAAGACGCGGCCGACGCAGACCCTGGCTCTACGAGTGCGGCCCCTGAAGGCCCTGACCAGGACCACATGTTCCGTCTCGTGATGGACACGCTGATCACGGGCCTGGAAGGCCGCCTCACCGCCGGTCGTGACGGCCGGCACGCCGGCCATTGAGCCAGTCAGCCTGAGGCGCTGCGCCCCGGGCGCCAGCGCCTGAGGCGCGCCCGCAGTCGGGCGATATCAGGCTGCGACACACGGGAGCCACCGCCTCACATCGGGTGAGACCGCCCGGCGGGGTGGTTCCACATCCAGCCCCTGCACGGCAGCTGTTTGCCGACGCTGAACCGTGAAATGACCATGGTCGTTGGCTTGTTCCTGGTCTCCCTCCTGAGGGGGAGACCGTCGGCCTCGTCGAACTGAATCACCCGCGTCATCGGTTCACCGAGGCGGCTACGTCGCCGAGTGCTCCCGCCCGAAGTGGCGCCCCGTACCGGATGGGACCTCCCCGATCTCTCGATTCCGTTCTTTTTCTCTCTTCCTCCATCCCCCATTCGCTGTCCGGAGGGCTGCCCCCATGTCCCAGAACGCCACCGTCGCTGCTTGCGGCGCCGAGACCACACCTGAGCATGTGCCCGACCTGTCGCACCGGCGTCGCTGGTGGATTCTGGTGGTCATCTCCCTGTCGATGCTGATGGGTGTCCTCGACGGCACCATCGTGAACATCGCCCTGCCGTCCGCCCAGCACGACCTGGGCTTCTCGGACGCCGACCGGCAGTGGGTGGTCACCGCCTACGCGCTGGCCTTCGGCAGTCTGCTGCTGCTCGGCGGCCGGGTCGCGGACCTGGTCGGTCAGAAGGTGACCTTCCTGGTGGGTCTGGCCGGCTTCGCGGCCGCGTCCATGGTGGGAGGTGCGGCGAACGGTTTCGCCATGCTCGTCATCGCGCGCGCCGTCCAGGGCCTGTTCGCCGCCCTGCTGGCCCCGTCCGCACTGTCGCTCCTGATGACCACCTTCACCGAACCGCGCGAGCGGGCGAAGGCCTTCACCGTCGCGGGCTCGGTCGCCGGTGCCGGCGGAGCCATCGGCCTGATCCTCGGCGGCGTGCTGACCCAGTATCTGGACTGGCGCTGGACCATGTACGTCAACGTGGTCTTCGCGGTGGTGGCGTTCGCCGGTGGGGCGGCCCTGCTGCACCGCACCCCGCGTGACACGTCCTCCAGGCTTGACGTCCCCGGCACTCTGCTGGCCTCTATCGGCCTGTTCTGCCTGGTCTACGGGTTCTCGAACGCCGAGACGCACGGCTGGGGCTCGGTGGCGACCTGGGGCATGCTGGCGGCCGGCGTCGTACTGGTGGCCGTCTTCGTGTGGTGGCAGAGCAGGGCGGCGTCTCCGCTGCTGCCCCTGCGGGTCCTGCTGGACCGTAACCGCGGCGCCTCCTTCGCCGCCCTCTTCGTCACCGGCGCGGGCATGTTCGGCGTGTTCCTGTTCCTCACCTACTACCTGCAGCAGAGCCTCGGCTACAGCGCCCTGAACACCGGCTTCGCCTTCCTGCCCCTGATCGTGGCGTCGTCGTCGGCCTCGGCGGTGGCCAACAACGTCCTGGTAGCGCGCATAGGACCGAAGCCGGTGGTCCCGCTGGGCATGGCCATTGCGGCCGCCGGGCTGATCTGGATGACCACGCTGGACCTGAACAGTGGGTACGTGACGCAGGTACTGCCCCAGCTGGTGCTCGTCGGCATCGGGCTGGGCACGGTCATCGCGCCCGCCATGAGCCTGGCGACCTCCGGCGTGGCGGCCGCCGATGCCGGCGTTGCGTCGGCCGCCGTCAACACGCTTCAGCAGGTGGGCGGCTCCATCGGTATCGCCTTGCTCAGCACGATGGCATCCGACGCAGCCACCGGCTACCTCTCCGGCCGCAATCCCAAGAACCCCGGCGTGCTGGCTCAGGCCGGCCTGGAGGGCTATTCCACGGCCTACTGGTGGTCGGCGGCCGTCTTCGTCGCCGGCCTGGTCATCACCGCCCTGCTCTACCGCCGGGGTGTGCCCCAGCAGAACGAGAACGCCGCACCTGTCGTGCACATGTAGCGGGACAAGCAGTGCTGTGAGGGCCCGCCTTCGAAGGAGGCGAACAGGGTCCTTGCGGCTCCCCTCACCTGCTCAATGGATGTCCCATAGTGGCTGCGACTCGGGTTCTATCAGCGGAAGGTGCACCAGGTGGAAGATCGAACAGATCCGCGTCTCTTGCGCAGCCGTCAGGCCATGGTCGCGGCGGCCACCGCGTTGCTCACGGAAGGCGGGCTGGAGGCCGTGACACATCAAACGGTTGCGACGCGTGCCGGCGTCGGCAGGGCAACCGTCTACCGGCACTGGCCGAGCCTTCTCGACCTCCGCCTGGCCGCGCTGGAGGCCGGCATGCCCCCTCTCCCTCCGGTACCCGAGGAGCTTCGGGCCGCTTCGGGCAACGATCCGCGAGCGGAGCTCATTTACCGTCTGAACGTGCTCGCCGAGCGTTGGGAGGACGAGCAGTCGGGGGCCGTCCTTGCCGCGGTCCTCGGGGGCTCACGGCACGACGAAGGTATGCGCCGCCTCCGGGAGTCACTGCTGAACCAGATCGCCGACGCCCTGCGCCCCGCGGTCACCACAGCCGTCGAGCGCGGCCAGCTCCGGCCCGACGTCACCCCCGAGACATTCGCCATGGCCACCGCCGGGCCGCTGTTCTTCGAGCGCTTCTTCGTCGGGAACCACCTGGGGCGCGACACCGTGAACGCCGTCGTGGACGCCGCTTTGCGAGGTTGGTCCTAGGTATAGCGGCTTGCGGGCTCATCACTGGAACCTCGACGTGCTGTCCGCGCCGACGCCACCCTGCGGCCGCTGCGCGATCCCAACGCCGCCGGTGGCTCGACACCTGCAGCAACTGACTTTCCCCAGGGGAGATGTGGCGGAGAGGACTCGGCACAACGACAGCCGGCGGGGCCAGGGTCGGCACGCTACCGGTGCCCGTCCTCGGTTTCCACGGACACGGTCCGACCACTGTCCTCGATGAGACAGCGGGAAATCGCACGGGCCGTCGCGCGCACGGCCGGGCCGTACCCCGGGTTCGGCGAACCGGTGCCGGAAGCCACGACCGACAACGCCGCGACCACCTCGCCGCCGTCACGCACCGGCGCGGCCACGGTGCTCACCTGCCAAGGGCGGCTCTGGTGGCCGACAGCGTGATCGCCGCGCCGTACCTCCGCCAGCACACGGCGCAGGTCGGCAGGGGTGCGGATGTCGTCGTCGCCGTGCTCCGGCGCGTAGGCGGCGAGGGCCTGCTCCTGGACGGCCGGCGGTGCGAAGGCGAGAAGTACCAGTCCTACGCCGGTGGACGTCAGAGGAAGACGGCCCCCCACGCGGTAGCGCACGGGACTCGCATCTCGCGCTGACAGCCGCTCGACCAGCAGCGCCTCCCCATGGTCCCGCACGGCGAGCAGGACATGCTGACGGGTGACGTGGAAGAGGTCCTCCATGAACGGCATCGCCACCGATCGCAGCCCGTGACCGCGCGGGGCCAGGGAAGCGGTCTCCAGCAGCTGAAGACCCACGACGAATCGGCCGTCGCCGAGGCGTTCCAGAGCGCCCACTCTCATCAGAGACCGGGCGAGCCGGAGAGCACTGCTGCGGGGGATGCCGCTTCGCTGTGCGAGGTCGGCAAGCGTCTGCGCACGATGGTCACCGTCGAAGCTGCCGAGCAGGGCGAACGCTCGGTCGATCACCGGTTGTCCCTCAGCCGGCCTGCCGCCGCGTCTCCTGGGCACACCGTCGTCAGTGATCGCCATTTCATTCATTGGAATCACCGCTGCCAATGTACGGCACGCTTCCTACGGTGGCTGGCACTGACAGGGACTCCGCCGAAAGGGAGAGCCGTATGATCGCGAGCGGCTTCATCGATGTGCACGCCCACTTCGTGACCGACAGCTATGTGGCGGCGGCGCGAGCCGCAGGTGTCGAATATCCCGACGGGATGCCCGGCTGGCCCGCGTGGAGCGTCGAAGAGCACCTCGACATGATGAAGCGCTCAGGGATCGACAAGTCCTACCTGTCGATCTCCTCGCCCGGAGTGCACTTCGGGGACGACAGCGAGGCCCGCGCTCTCGCGCGTGAGGTCAATGAGTTCGGCGCCCGGGTCCGCAGTGAGGACCCGGAGCGGTTCGGTCTCTTCGCCTCCCTGCCCCTGCCGGACGTCGAGGGCTCGCTCGCCGAGGCCGCCCACGCGCTCGACGTCCTCGGTGCGGACGGAGTGGTGGTGGAAACCAACCACCATGGCCTCTACCTCGGTGACCCCCGGTTCGAGCCGCTCTGGGAGGAGCTCGACCGCCGCAGCGCCGTCGTCTTCGTTCACCCCACCTCAGCGCCCCACGCCGACGAGCTTGCTCTGGGCCGGCCACGGCCGATGCTGGAGTTCCTCTTCGACACCGCGCGCACTGCGAGCGACCTGCTCCTGCGAGGAGTCCTCGCCCGTCGTCCGCGGATCCGCTGGATCCTGACACACGGCGGAGGTGTGCTGCCGCTGCTCGCCGACCGGATGGAACTCTTCCGCACCCACGTCGGCGGCGGCGCCGTCGACGCGCCGAGCGCCGTCGAGCAACTCGGCCGACTCTGGTACGACATGGCCGGCACGCCCTTCCCGCGCCAGATCCCGGCCTTCGACGCGGCCTTCGGCACCGAGCGGCTCCTCTACGGCAGCGACTACTGCTGGACACCCATCGACGCGGTGCTCGCTCAGGTCACCTCCATCGACTCCGCGGTGCAGCCGTCCGCCACCGTCACCTGGCGGGACCTCACCACCCGCAATGCCGGCCGCTTGTTCGACACCGACGCACGGTGACCGCCCGACCTGAAGGAAGGGTCGTGAGCAAGTGGGTCTGACGACCGCGGTCGTCACAGCAGCACCGCGGTCCGGGTTGCTCGGGCGGCTCTGCCGTCAGCGGGCGGAGCTGCGGCTGATCCGCCACAGCGTTCTGGTCTGCGAGGTCACCGACTCCAACAGCATCCGGCCAGGACTCACCCTTCGGCGAGGAGGTGCGCCAGCAAGCGGTCGAAGTCGCTGTGGCCGAGCTCGGCCCCCCGGGGCACCACTGCCTCCGTTTCCCGCAGGAACGCCTTGACTTCCTGCGCTGGGGCCTTGAGCAGGGCCGTACCGGACGGCGGGTTGAGAAGGATGTACAAGTCGCGGCGGCCCTCCTCGCCGGCGGGCCATATGCGAACGTCCCCCTCGCCGGCGGGACCCGCCAGGCCGTCGATCAGCACATCGCGCCCGATGATCCATTCCGCCGGCTCGTCGCTGTCGACATCGGTGGTGAATGCGGCATGGACCACATAGGGATCACTCGGCTCGTACCGCAGATTCATGATCATGGGCAAGGACGTCGCATGAACGCCGACAAGCTTCACAGGCAGCCCCCGGATCACAGTTCTCAATGACTTCATTGGGTCTTACTCCTGGTGCTTTGAGCCATCCGGGGAGGGCCATCGAAAGGGCTGTCGCCGGATTCAAAGGGGCTGCACGGACGGGGATGCCGGCAAGGGCCACCACTGGTGGGTCGCCATCGACGACACCGGAACCACCAGCGCAGGGTCGCCGGATACCGGCCCTTCTGGCCGCGTCACTCGTCGCAGGCTGACCCGTCAGCGCAAGGGTGAGTCCACGGTGGGCGTCAGGAGGGTCTCGTCGAGGCCGACGATCTGGCTGATGTCGAATCCCTCCATGTCCGCGCGGAATTCAGGACTCGACAGGTATGCCTCCAGCCGCTCCTGCACGTCCTCGGCGTCCTTGTAGGAAACGAGGGCGTACAGCCGGGGGGTGTCGCTTCCGGGCGCCGCGGGCACCGTCCAGACGCCGTGGGTGGTGATCCGGTGCTTGGCCATACCGGGAATGTGCTGGGCCCAGATCTTCTCGTAGGCGGAGAGCGCGTCGGGGCTGCGCAGGGTGTAGACGCGAAGCTGGTACTGGGGCATGACACTGGTTCCTTTACTTCTGAGCGTGGATGGTCGGCGGTCAGCCTCGGGGGAGGAGGTGTGCCAGTTCGGCATCCCAGTCGATGAGTCCGGACTCGGTACCCCGCGGCACCAGAGCCTGGGTGTCCTGAAGGAAGGACGAGATGTCCTGCACGGGGACCTCGAGCAAGGCGGTGCCTCCGGAAGAACCGAGGGCGATGTAGATCGACTCGTCACCCCGCCCTGCGGCCGACCAGATCCGGATGTCCGCGTAACCTGCGGAACCCTCCAGACCGTCAGCCAGAAGATCCCGCCCCAGGACCCATTCGACCGGCTCGTCGCTGTGGACGAAAAAGGCGGCACGGACGACATAGGGATCAGCAGGCTCGTACCGCAGCCGCATGCACAA
>NZ_JBIATN010000073.1:0-9854 GCF_042891825.1 Streptomyces sp. NPDC001852 | reverse complement strand
TCGTCGCGGAGCTGAAGCCCTGGTCGGTCAGCGCGGTCGCGATGCCCGAGGCGCGGCCGGTGACCGCGGTGCCGTTCTCCACGGTGACGGCGATCCGCGACGCCGGGACGGCCGGGGCGGTGGCCTTCGCGGTCGCCGAGGCCGCCTCCGCCTTCTTGCCGGAGCCCGTGGTCAGCGACTGGTCGTCGGCGATGGTCGAGAACAGGGTCTTCGCGCCCGGTCCGACGACCAGGCGCTCCTTGTTGTTGGGGTCGGGGGCCGTCTGCATCGTCGTGAACGTCATCCGCTTGGTGGGCACCTTGTTGACGTCCGACGCGAGCGAGATCAGCTTGCTGACACTGCCCAGGCCGTCGTCCACGGTCAGGGCCTTGGTGGCGGCGTCGGCCAGGCCGTAGACCGCGGTCGGGTCGGTGAGGGTGCCCGCGCTCTTGAACTTGCGGATCAGTGAGCTGAGGAAGAGGTGCTGGGTCGTCGTACGGCCGAGGTCGCTGCCGTCGCCGAAGCCGTGCCGGGAGCGGACGAACTCCAGGGCCGCCTGACCCTTGAGCGTGTGGTCGCCCTTGGAGAGCTTCAGGTGCGAGTAGGTGTCGTAGACGTCGTCGGTGACGCAGACGGAGACGCCGCCGACCGCGTCGGACATCTTCACGACGCCGGAGAAGTCGAGTTTGACGAAGTGGTCGATCGGGATGCCGGTGAGCTGGTGGACCGTGGCCACCTGGCAGGCGGGGCCGTACTGCAGCGCGCTGTTGATCTGCCCGTAGTAGCCGTTCGTGGACTGGCCGCTCTCGCTGTCCTTGCAGGCCGGTACCTGGGTCATGGTGTCGCGCGGGATGCTCATCACCGTCGCGTTGGAGCGGTCCGCGGAGATGTGCACCACCATCTCCACATCCGCGTTGCTGCCGGTCTGCACCCCGGTCTTAGAGCAGCCGCCGCCGAGCCTGCAGTCCTCGACGCTGGTGCGGCCGTCCGAGCCCATGACCAGGATGTTGATCGGGGTGCGGCCGAACGCGTCGGCCTTCTCGGAGCCCCCCTTGCCGTCGAGCGCGACGCTGTTGATGTTGCCGTTCAGGTGCTCGTAGAACCACCAGCCCGCACCGGCCGTGACCACGATCAGTACGGACAGGGTGATAGCGGCGATCTTGAGCGCCCTTCGGGCGCGTCCCGCCGGATGCGCACGGCGCCGCGACCGGGTGGCGCCGCGTGACCGGGAGGTGGCCCGGGCCGCGGCGCGGCCGCTCGATGGGCGCGTGCCCTCGGCCTCGCGCGTACGCTGGCCGGGCACCCGGCGAGTGGTGCGGCTGCGCACGGCTGGGCCGTTCGGGCCGTCCCACGGGTCGCTCATCTTGCACTCCCATGAACGGTCGGGCTCGTCAGGCCGGGCCATCAGCGGTACGGCCAGGCATGCGCGGCTGGGTCCGGACAGGCGAGGCGGGGCCTCACCTGGCTTGCATAGTTGCGCAATCTAGCAAACACGATCGACGTCCTCACCCTCGGGTCGGACCGGCCTGCCTCAGTGGTCGTTCCTTCCGTACCTTGCGATGATCCAGGCCGCGCCGCGTTCCGCCAGGGCCCGCCGCCGTCCCCGGCGCGAACGCTGACCGGCGAGGCGTGGGGGCGGAGTCTCCGTCGGCGTTGCCGCCACAGCTGCGAGACGGCCGGCGGCACGGGCCAGCTCCGCTCGCACACCCTGACGCCGCTCGGAGGAACCGGCTCTCAACAGCGCCGCATAAAGCCCTTCGACCTCGGCCAGGGCAGCACCCAGCCGCAGATTCGCATCGCGCACTCGCCGAATGTCATCGCGCGGCATGGAACACCCTTCCTCCCCCGATCACGGGCCTTACCCGCTGCCGACTGGATTATTGCGCAAGTCCGCAAGTCACCCTGCACCGACGGCCCTTGACGCCTTCGCCCGGTTCTGGTGCGGCCGGACCAGGTACGACGGGGCCTGACTGCGTGGTCGGCGGGGTCGTACGAAGACGCGGTCGGCGTGGACGGGGATCACTCATGGCGCGTCCTGGCCATCAGGAGAGCGGCGGCGTACAGGGCCAGGACCACGCCGAGCAGGAGGTAGTAGGCGGTCGGCAGGGCGGCGAGACCGAGCGGTGGGCCGAGCGGTGAAGGAGGCAGCGCAAGTCCGATGACGGACAGGGCGATCGCGGCCCGGCCGACCGGTCCCGGCCCACGGCCCTGCGCGCCCCGGCGGCCGGCCCGGAGCAGCACCATCACCAGGGCCTGGCTGAGCAGGTTTTCGGTGAACCAGCCGGAGTGGAACACCGCCTGGTCGCCGCGCGTGCCGAGCCCGTGCAGGGTGACGGCGAGCACGGCGAAGGTGGCGATGTCGGCCAGGGCGTTGAGCAGGCCGAACCCCGTGATGAAGCGCAGGAGGCCGCGGGGGCTCAGCACGGTCGGCCGGCGCAGCACCGACGGGTGCGGACGGTCGTGGGCGAAGGTGAGCTGGGCCGCGTCGAAGCAGAGGTTCTGGGTGAGGACCTGGGCGGGGAGCATCGGCAGGAAGGGCAGCAGCAGGCCCGCGGAGAGCATCGCGATCACGTTGCCGAGGTTGGAGGACAGCGTGATCCGCAGGTAGGTGGCGATGTTGCGGCCCGCATGCCGGCCCGCGTCGATGGCATGGGTGACAGCGGTGAGGTCCTTGTCCGCGAGCACCACGTCCGCGCCCTCGCGGGCCACGTCGGCGGCGCCCTGCGGAGCGATGCCGACATCGGCGGCGCGCAGGGCGGGCAGGTCGTTGACGCCGTCGCCGAGGAAGCCGACGGTGTGCCCGGCGCTGCGCAGTGCCTGGGTGATCCGGGCCTTGTGATCGGGGGTGCAGCGGGCGAAGACGGTGGTACGGGCGACCAGGGCGGCCAGTTCGGCGTCGGTGAGGGTGTCGATGGCGCCCGCGGTGAGGACGGCGTCCTCGGGGACCGGGATGCCGAGGTCGCGGCAGGTCCGGGCGGCCGTGCCGGGGTGGTCGCCGGTGAGGACCTTGACGGTGACTCCTTGGCCGGTGAGGACCTCCAGTGCCTCGGCGGCGGTGGGCGTGAGCGCGTCCCGCAGGGTGATCAGGCCGCGGAAGGTGAGGCCGCGTTCGTCGGCCTGTGTGTAGTCGCGGGTGCGTGCCGGGCGTTCGGCGGTGGCGACGGCCAGGACGCGCAGCCCGTCCTCGGCCTGCCGGGTGGCGAGGTCGCGCAGGTCTGCGCGTTCCCGGTCCGAGAGGGCGCAGCGGGACAGTACGGCTTCGGCGTCTCCCTTGACGGCCAGGGTGTGCATGCCGAGGCGGCCGGGCGAGCGGACGACGGCGGTGGCGAGGCGGCGGGCCGGGTCGAAGGGGACCGCGGCGATGCCGTCGTGTGCGAGGAGGTCCTCCTCGTCGACCGCATTCAGGATCGCCTCGTCCAGGGCGTCGGGCTCGGGCAGGTCGGCGAGTTGCAGGGTCCACCAGGCGTTGACGGCGGCCCAGCGCAGGACCTCGGGGTCGTCCCGGCCGTCCGGGCCGAGGCTGCGGTCGATGACGGGCTGGTCCTGGGTGAGCGTGCCGGTCTTGTCCAGGCACAGCACATCGGCGGCGCCGATGTCGTACAGGGCGGGGAGCCGTCTGACGATCACTCCGTGGGTCCGGGCCAGCAGCGAGGCGCCACGAGCCAGGCAGGAGGTGACGAGGACCGGCAGCATCTCCGGGGTCAGCCCCACCGCCACCGCGACCGCGAACGGCAGAGTCTCCAGGCCGCGTCCGCGCAACGCCGCGTTGGCCATCAGCACCAGCGGCGGCGTCAGCAGCATGAACCGGATCAGGATCCAGGAGACGCCGTGGACGGAGCGGTCGAAGGCGCTCGGCTCCGGCCGGCCCGCCGTACGGCCGTGCGCGGCGCCGAACCGAGTGCTCGCACCGGTCGCGGTGACGACCGCGGTGCCGCTGCCGGAGGCGATGCTGCTGCCCAGGAAGCACCATTGTGGATGGTCGAACGGCCCGCTCCCGGAGTCGACGGACATGTCGCCGGTGTGCTTCGCGACGGGCGCCGACTCTCCCGTCAGCGCGGACTGGTGCACCGTCAGACCGCTCGCGCGCAGCAGGCGCACGTCCGCCGGTACGACGTCACCCGGCCCGAGACGGATCACGTCGCCGACGACCAGGTCGTCCACGGGAATCTCGCGAGCGGTGGCTGCCGCGTCCTCGTCGGCGCGCCGCAGGACGGTCACCGTGGTGGCGACCAGCCGGCGCAACGCGGCCGTGGACCGGTCGGCCCGCTGCTCGCCTGTCGCGCGCAGCACGCAGCTGACCACGACGAGGAAGAGGATCACCGAGGCGGTGCCCCAGGCCAAGACGGCGGCGGAGACCAGCCCGAGGCAGAGCAGGACCGCGGTGAAGGGGTCACGCAGGCTGCGCACGAACAGTCGTGGCCAGGCAGCCGCGCCCGGAGCGGGAACCGTGTTGCCGCCGAACCGGGCCAAGCGTGCCTCGGCCTCGGCCTCCGTCAAGCCGCGCGGACCGCTGTCCAGCCGGCGCAGGACCTCCAGCAGCGTCGGCGAGGAGAGCCCCGGCCCCGGCTCCCCAAGAACTTCGGGCCCTGCCCACACCGCCGACAGCGCCACCGGAGCAGGCGGGTCCGCTTCCTGGTCCGAAGCCGCTGTGCTCTCAGCCACTGGTCCCGTGCAGAAGTCGTACGGGCGCGGAACCCTGGTGGGAACGTGCCGTCAGCTGCCCGATCATCACGCGCACGAGCGTCACGACGTCCGGGTCGTCGATGTAGTAGACCTGCCGCCGACCCTCACGGCGAGAGCGCACCAGTCCGGCGAGCTTCAGCTTCGCCAGGTGCTGGCTGACGGCGGGCAGGGCAACGCCCACCCGGTCGGCGAGGTGCGTGACATCGCACTCCCCCTGGGACAGCGCCCACATCAGGTGGAGCCTGACGGACGAGGCGAGCAGCCCGAAGGCGCCGGCGGCAGCCGCCAGCACGTCGGCCGACGGATCCTTGAAGCCACCGACGTTCCCAGCCACGGTCCTCTGCCCTCCCGCCCACACTTCACAGTCGACACTCATGCGCCCACCCAGTGTAGGCGCCCGGCACAAGCAGCGACCGCCTCCTGGTCGGTGGCGGCACCTGCCTGCGGAGTCGCATCGGACGGCCCCCACCTGCCCGCGCAGGCACGAGATTTCACGTACTCCCTGCCGGGGGCTACTGCAGGACCCCGACGGCCCGCGAGATGATCAGCGCCAGGGTCAGCAGCGAGATCGTGGACTGTGTGGACATCAGCAGCTTCGCCCAGCGGGACAGCGGCATGGTGTCGGTGGGGCTGAAGGCCGTGGCGTTGGTGAGGGCCACATAGAGGTAGTCCATGTACTGCGGCTCCCAGTCGTCGGGCGCGATGCCCTCCTGCTGCATCTGGGGAAAGAGGAAGTCCGGGTGCTGGTGCGTGCCCAGGGCACGGGCTGCGGGGCCGCCCCGGTCCCACTCCCAGTACCAGAGGCTGAAGGCGATGACGTTGGTCAGCCAGATGCCGCCTCCCGTCGTCAGCAGCGCCGCGGCGTTGGAACCCTCGGTACCGTGCAGCAGGTCACGTACCAGGATGACGGCCGACCAGCCGTTGGCGAGGCTGACCGCCGCGGCCAGCAACAGACCCAGCACACGCAGCAGACTCGACCGGTACTCGATCCGCCGGTGCGGATGGGCCACCCACAGCGCCGCCATCAGGAACAGTTCCAGGGCGGGCAGTAGCCAGTGCGGATGGATGCTGAACCGTTCCGGCAGCGCCCACTGCACCCAGACGGCCACCAGCAGCGCCGCCATCACCGCCCAACGCTGCTCACCTCTGGTGCGCCGCTGCCACGCGGGACGCTCGGACTCGGATGCCTGCTCGGCCGGAGCGAGCAAGCCCTCGATCCGTTCCAGTCGGACATGCAGCAGTTCGGTCCAGTGCTCGGGGCCGAGGCGCTGCGGAGGAGGGGTGTCATGGCTGGTCACGGGCTCCATTCTGGCCAGATGTATGCGACATTGCGCAAGCCTGCAATTGATCCCTAGCTCACCCGCACGACCACCGTCGAGGAATCCGCCGGCGCATGCGGGATGTGCGTCCAGCCATGGTCCGAGGCGCCGCTGCTCCACCGGCGGCCGTCGAACGTGACCGACGCGGCGTGCAACGCGCGGGCGTGACAGACCAGCCACAGGGCGAGGGACCAGCCCGTGGCCGTCTCGGAGACCGGATAGCTGACGCCGCCGCCGGTCGTGGGGACGGCGGCCGGCACCCTGCCGAACTCCCGTCGGACCGCTGCGGCGACACCACCGCCGCCGTCGCCGCCCACGTGTACGACACCCGCCCCGTCCCTGCCCCGCCCCGCCCCGGCGCCGTCGGTACCGTTCCCTCCGCCGGCCCGGGCGGCATCCGCATCGCTCTTGCCCACCCCGCTCACGGTGCAGGTCAGTGCGGGCCCGTCCTGTCCCGTCAGTACGTCGGCCAGCGTCGACGCCATGGCCTCGTGCGACGCGTAGGCGCCCGGGTAGCCGCTGTGCTGGACATCCTGCGCGGCGACGGTGACCGGCAGGTCGACGTAGTCCGGCACCTTGACCAGCGCGTCGAAGAACTTGCCCGACGCGTAGACGGGATCGCGGATCTGGGCGGGGCTGCCCCAGCCCTCGGACGGCCGCTGCTGGAACAGGCCGAGGGAGTCCCGGTCCCCGTAGGAGAGGTCGCGGAGTTTGGACTCCTGGATCGCGGTCGCCAGGGCGATGGTGACGGCCCGTTGCGGAAGGCCACGCGCGTGGGCCACGGCCGCGATGGTCGCGGCGTGGGACGCCTGGTCCGGGTCGAGCGTGACGGTCGTGCCGTCCGTGCCGTGCGCCGTGCAGTCGTCGGACGTCGCCGAGCGGATGAACCGGACGGCGAGATAGCCGACGAGCGCGAGGACCACGCCCACCCCGATCACCGCCGGCCACAACCTGCGGCGCCTTTGCCTGCGTGCCGCCACGCCGACCCTCCTCTTACCCGCCCTCAGCTACAGTTCAGTTGCGTCATTGCGCAACCATATAACCTTGCTGGCCGTGGTCCCGAGCGGGACTGCGGCGGGTGAACCCGATCGAAGGGGGAGGCATGACTGGTCGGCGGGGGACGGCGAAGCCGGCAGTGCGGCCAGGCCGGTCAGGACGCATGAGTGACCGGAACCTGGAGCTCGTCCTGCTCCTCGGCGCCATCCTCATCTGCTGCTACGGCTATGCGGAGACGGCCCTCGCCGTCAGCGGGAAGCTGCCGCCGAATGTGGCACCGACCTGCCTGGCCGCGGCTGCACTGCCCGTGGTGTGCCATGTCACCGTACGCCGGTTCGCACCGCACGCCGATCCGCTGATCCTGCCCCTGTCCACCCTGCTGAGCGGTCTGGGTCTCGTCCTGATCCACCGTCTCGACATCGCCTACGCGTCGCACTACCACCACTCGACGGCCGCGGCGCCGGGCCAGCTCATGTGGTGCGGCATCGCGGTGGCGGTGTTCGCCGCGGCGGTGGCGCTGCTCATGGACCACCGCAGGCTCCAGCGCTATCCGTACGTCACCATCGCCATGGGGCTGGTCCTGCTGATGGCGCCGGCCTTCTATCCCGGCGACGTCTACGGCGCGAAGCGGTGGATCTTCATCGGCCCGCTGTCCTTCCAGCCCGGAGAGTTCGTGAAGATCGTCATCGTGGTCTTCTTCGCGGGATATCTGACGCTCCGCAGGGACGCCCTCGCGCTCGCCGGACGGCGCTTCCTCGGCATGTATCTCCCTCGCGGGCGGCAGCTCGGCCCCGTCGCGGCCGTGTGGATCCTCAGCCTGCTCGTCCTGATCTTCGAGCGGGACCTCGGCACCTCACTGATCTTCTTCGGTCTCTTCGTCATCATGTTGTACGTCGCCACCGAGCGCACCAGTTGGGTGGTGTTCGGCGTCGCCATGTTCGCCGTCGGCGCCTTCGTCGTCGGTTCCTTCGAACCGCACGTCCACGGCCGTGTCGTGGCCTGGCTGCACCCGATGGACATCTTCCTGCCGCCCGACAAGCGCCCGCCGGGGCTCATCTCGGACCAAGCCGCCCAGGCCCTGTTCAGCTTCGGTTCCGGCGGCATCCTCGGCACCGGCCTCGGCGAGGGCCACCCGGAGCTCATCGGCTTCGCCGGGCGCAGCGACTTCATCCTGACCACGGTCGGCGAGGAACTCGGCCTGACCGGGGTCACGATCATCATCCTGCTCTACGCCCTGCTCGCCGAGCGCGGCCTGCGTACGGCCCTCACCGTCACCGACCCGTTCGGCAAGCTGCTCGCCGGCGGCCTGGCCTCGGCCCTCGTCCTCCAGGTCTTCGTCGTCGTGGGTGGTGTCACCGGGCTCATTCCACTCACGGGCAAGGCGTTGCCCTTCCTCGCCCAGGGCGGCTCGTCCATGGTGGCCAACTGGCTGCTGGTCGCCGTCCTGATCAAGGTCAGTGACACCGCCCGCCGCCCGCCGCCGATGCCGGTCGCGGACGTCAGCGCCGCCGAGACCCAGTTCGTACGGCTGTAAGGCCGCCGACCTGGAGGTACCCGCCGTTGTCGTCCTCCTCGCCCTCCAGTGCTGAGCCCCGACGGTTGGCTGTGATCACCCGCATGATGCCGGGGAGTGATGTCGGCCTTGGTCCTATTCTCACCCTCTGTTGAACTTCGCCTTTCACGCCGCTGAACTTCGCCTTTCATGCCGCGGTTACCTTCCGAGCAGAGTCGAGGTCAGCTTCGGAGTCAGGAGACCGGTACGGTGAGGCGACGCAACACAGGCGGCAGGTTCTACGCGCCGTTGGCCAGCGTGCTCCTGGCCCTGTCCGTCGGCGGCTGCAGCACGAGCGGTGGCGACGCGACCGGTCCGGCGGCCACCTCGTCGGCGTCCGCCACCGTCGGCGGCACGCCCGGGACCGCGTCGCACGCCACGGCTGAGCCGGCCGCCTGGCGGAAGTGGGGCCTGACACCGCTGCCCGCGGCTCCCCCGCCCCCGGCGGACAAGCCGATCAAGCTCTCCGCGACCGGCCCGGTTCCGGTCTTCGCGCACGTACCGACATCCCGGAAGGTCGTCTTCATCACCGTCGACGACGGGCTGGAGAAGGACCCCAGGTTCATCGAGATGATGCGGGACCTGAAGATCCCGATCACGATGTTCCTGATGAACGACGCCATCAAGTCGGACTACGGGTACTTCAAGCCCCTGCAGGCGATGGGCGACCACATCCAGAACCACACCCTGCACCACCCCGCGATGAACACCATCCCTCTGGTCCGCCAGAAGCAAGAGGTGTGCGGCGACCAGAAGATCCTCACCCAGCAGTTCGGCACCGCCCCGTTGCTCTTCCGGCCGCCCTACGGGGCGTACAACGACAACACCAAGATCGCGGTGGGAGCGTGCGGGCCGCGAGCGATCGTCTGGTGGCGTGAGTCCATGCAGGTACGCAACATGCAGTACCAGGACCCGGGCAAGAAGCTGCGGCCCGGTGACATCATCCTCGCCCACTTCCGCGGCCCTGCCGAGCTCAAGGGCGCCACCATGACGGAGATGTTCGCGAATCTGCTCAGGCGCATCGGGGAACAGGGCTTCGCGGTGGCCCGCCTGGAGGACTACATCCAGCCGCCGGCCGCACACTGAACCGACCAGGAATCAATGTGCCGTCGGTCGGAACGTCATCCGACATTTACGCATCTGTCTTGGCGGACACCGCATCCCGTGTTTCCGCGAGCAGAGGTTCACTCCTCACCGGAAAATCGGGTCAAAGGCCAAGGAAAGCCCCGAGCAAGCCTTCGCAAGCAAGCGTGGGCGGTGCCGGGCGGAAAGCGCAGGCAGGAAACAGCCCATGGGACTCACGAGCAACAAAGTGCTGATGCTGG
>NZ_JBIATN010000072.1:0-12452 GCF_042891825.1 Streptomyces sp. NPDC001852 | reverse complement strand
CTCCGGATACGGAGACTTACGTCCCAACTGGACATCCCTCCCTGGACCATCAAGATCCATTGTCAGGGTGTCCACTCCAAAGGATCAGCCTCAGCCTCGGTCCAGTCCCGCAGTCGGCGTCAGGCCGTCACACCGGGGCAGCCCACCGCTTCCGCGGGTACATCACGCCATGCCACACCGGTCCCCAGCACGTACATGACGCCCGCGAGGGCCACTCGGTCGGAGACACGCAGCCGCCCGGGATAGCGGCGGCGCCGCTCGGGAGCGGGCGGCAGCAGCGGGGCCACCCGCTCCCACAGGTCGTCAGGAACAAGATCAGCACGCACTCCGGACACCCTGCCGACCAAGATCGCCCAGCACAAGACCCGCAGCTCAAGTCATTCTGTAACGATTAGTTAGGGGAGTTTTTGGGTTCGCGACGATGACGTCGGCCATGGGCACACAGCCCTGCCTGACGGGGCTGCTCAGTGCGCGGCATGGCCCGGCCCGGTCGGAGAGTGCAGCCAGCCTTCCGGATCCGGGGCCAGCCCGTGGTGCAGATCGGTAAGTGCCGTGCGCAGCGCCATCGTGACCGGGCCCGGCTTGCCCTCCCCTATGGTCCAGGTACTGCTGCGGTCCACGACGGTGCTAATCGGGGTGACCACGGCGGCCGTTCCGCAGGCGAACGCCTCGGACATCAGTCCCGCAGCGCACTCGGTGCGCCACTGGTCAAGGGCGATGCGCTCCTCCACAGCGTCGTAACCGAGGCGCTCGGCCAGGGTGAGAACTGTGCTGCGCGTGACGCCAGGCAGCAGGGTGCCGGTCAACTTCGGGGTGATCACCTGAGCCTGTGCCCCCTGGCCACGGACCAGGAAGAGGTTCATCCCTCCCATCTCCTCCAGATAGCGCCGCTCGGCGGCGTCCAGCCAGAGGACCTGCTGGCAGCCCGCGGCTTCTGCCTGACGCTGAGCCAGGAATGAGGGGGCGTAGTTGGCAGCCACCTTCACGTCACCGGTGCCACCGGGAAAAGCGCGGCTGTACTCATGGCTCGCGAAAACGGAGACTGACTCGACGCCGTCACCGAAGAAACCGCCGGCGACGAAGGCCATGACCAGGAACCGGTACGTCCGCGACGGACGCAGCATGAGCGACGTGTCTGTCCCGAACATGATCGGCCGTACGTAGATGCTGTGGGCGGGATCGTCGGACAGGCTGCTCTCGTCCGCGTTAATCAGCTGATCAATGGCCGCCACGAACGTCTCGACCGGCAACTCCGGCATAGCGAGCCGACGGCAGGAACGCTGGAAGCGCGCGGCGTGGTCGTACGGGCGCCAGACACCCATCGAACCGTCGACGCGCCGGTGGGCCTTCAGCCCCTCGTATGCGACCTGACCATAGTGCAGGCCGATCATCCCAGGGTGAACGGACAGATTCTCCAGCGGGGTCATCCGGCCTTCGGACCAGCCATCGCCCTCGGTCCATTCCAGGCTGATCATGTGCTCAGTGAACGACTCACCATGGCCAGGGTGCCGCACCGCACGGTTGTGCGGGGCAGTGTTCGGTTCAGATATAGCGGACATATCTGTTGCTCCTTCGGAAAGGTGGTCTCAGACGAGAGGGGCGAAGAAATAGGTGTCGCGGCTGGAGAAGAGGCCGTCAGGACGCACGGTGAAGCCGTCCGCGAAGCGCAGGTGCACCGGGGTGCCGTCGTGCAGATCACCCTGGAACTCGCCGAACACACTGACCGTGTGACCATCCGTGAGCAACGTAGTGAGAGCGTGCTGGCCTGAGCGGATCGTGCGGTCACGGCCGTAGAAGCCGCGCAGGCCCTCGGGACCGACCATGAGGTCGTACCCGGGCCGCCGGTAGGCGGCGTCGGGGGCGAACAGAGCGGCCAAGCCGTGCACGTCTCCGCTGTCGACCAGGTCGTAGAAGCGGCGCACTGTGCGGATCGCGAGCGGTTCGTCGGGAGCGGTGGTCACTGTCGTGCCTCCTCGATGGGGACGGTTGGTCATGAGTTGCCTCGGCGGCGGGCGCTCAGCACGGGTACGGCAGTGCGTGGCGGTGCGAGCCGGCCGACGAGAACGGCGACCGTCGGCGCTTCGAAGACCGCCTTGATGGACAGTTCCGCCCCGAGGGCCGAGCGGACCCGGTTGATCAGCTTGGTGACGTGCAGGGAATGGCCACCCAGATCGAAAAAGCTGGCGTCGATGCCGACTCGGTCGATTCCGAGAACCTCGGCGAACAGGTCGCACAGAACTGCTTCCTGCGCGCTGCGCGGTGCACGGTCGACTTCGCGCCGAGCGAGGACGGGGACCGGCAGGGCGCGGCGATCGAGCTTGCCGGTCGCCGTCATGGGGAGCGCCGCCACCGGGACCACCGCGGACGGCACCAGGTAATGGGGCAGCCGTTCGGCCAGGAAAGCACGGACCGTCGCGGGATCCACGCCGCTGTCGTCCCTGGCCACGACGTACGCCACCAGACGTTTGTCACCGGGCACGTCCTCCCGCACGATGACTGCGGTTCGCAGCAGCCCCGGGTAGTCGGCCAGCGCCGACTGCACCTCACCGGGTTCGACCCGGAAGCCGCGGATCTTCACCTGCTCGTCGGCACGTCCCAGGTACTCCATGACCCCGTCGGCCCGCCAGCGCACCAGATCACCGGTGCGGTACATGCGTTCGCCGGGCGCGCCGAAGGGGCAGGCCACGAACCGCTCCGCGGTCAAATCCGGTCGGCCGAGGTAGCCGTGGGCGAGTCCCACCCCGGACATGTAGAGCTCACCCACGGTCCCCGGAGCCGCCAGAGCGAGGTTGTTGTCCAGCACGTACAGGCCCTTGCCGCGCAGGGGCCGCCCCACTGGGATGGAGGCTCGGGCATCGTCTCCGGCGGTGATCCGGTGGGCCAGAGTGAAGATCGTCGATTCGACCGGCGAGTAGCCGTTGATCAGCCTGATCTGCGGGAACTCCCGCACCAGCCGCATCACATGATGCACCGAAGCGGGCTCCCCGCCTGTCATCACCTGCCGCAGGCCGGTGAAGGTCGCCGGGTGCTCGTCCAGCAGGAAGTTCAACAGGCTCGCCGACACGTGGAGCGTGGTGATGTCGTGTTCCCGCACGAGGGAGGCGATGACCGCCGGTTCGGGACGCAGCCCCGGCTGGAGCACACAGGTGCCGCCGGAGAACAGGGCGCCGAACAGTTCGAGCGCGAAGGCGTCCCAGGACACGGGTGAGCACTGCATCCACACCTGGGAAGGGTCCATGGCCGCGAAGTCCTGGCCCAGCATGGTGCCGACGATCGCGCGGTGCGGAGTCACCACGCCCTTTGGCGCGCCCGTCGAGCCCGACGTGAACATCACACAGGCCGCGTCTAGCGGGCTGGCACGGTGCCCAAGCCCCGAAGTCGGCTGCCGGGCGATCGACTCCGCGTCGGCGTCGACACGTATCAGCAGATCAGGACGTACGGGCAGCCGCCCAGCGAGCTGCGTTCCGGTCACTACGGCGCGGGTGGAGGCGTGTGTGAGCAGCGCTTCCACACGAGTGACCGGCAGATCGGGGTCGAGCATGGTGTACGTTCCACCGGCCTTGAGCACGGCTAGCACGGCGACCACCAGCTCGATACCGCGCTCCAGATACACCCCCACCACATCGCCGCGTCGCAGTCCGGCGGCGACGAGGTGGTGGGCCAGCCGATCGGCCCGCACATTCAGCTCGCGATACGACAGTCGCGTCCGCTCGTAGATCAAGGCAACGGCGTCCGGCCGCTCCGCCGCCTGCTGCTCGAACACCTCGTGCACTAGACGGTCCGCCGGCTGCCGTGCCGATGAGCCGTTCCAGTCGACCAGCAGCATCCGGTTCTCGGCGTCCGACAGCACCGCCAGCTTGCTCACCGGCTGCTCAGTGGTGGCGAGTGCCGTCTTCAGGAAGCGAACCAGACGATCTGCCAGGGCGACGATCGACGATCGGTCGAATAGCTCGATGGAGTACCTGGCTGAGACATCGACGCCAGCCGCGGACCCGTCGGCGTGCTGACCCTCGGAGAACTCCATGACGAGATCGACTGCGGCGAGGTTCAGGTCGAGCACCCGCGCCTCGGCAGTCAGGCGACCGAACTCGGCGCGAACTGCGGTGAGGTCACCGGGCACCAGCATCACCTGGAAGAACGGGTGGCGGGACGGGGGACGAGCAGGGGCCAGTTCCTCCACGAGGCGGTCGAAGGGCACGTCCTGGTGAGCGTCGGCCTCGATGGCGGTCTTGCGGACCCGCGCGACGAGTTCATGGAACGAAGGGTCGCCGGACACATCGGTGCGCAGCACAAGGGAGTTGGCCGTACCGGACGCTTCTTGTCCGGGAGCGGGGGTGCCCAGGGGAATGTCCGTGCCGGCGCCCAGCCGGGACAGCAGGCCCGCCATGGCTGCCTGGAGCACCAAGAACACTGGCACTTGGTGCTCCAGCGCGAACGCGATGAGCCGTTCGTGCAGTCCGGCCCCGATCCTTGTTGCATGAAGGGCGCGACGGAAGGAGAGCGAGGGAGGACGGGGCCTGTCGGTGGGCAGGGCCGACTCCTCGGGTAGATCGGCCAGGGCGCGGCGCCAGTGGGCGAGTTGCCGCGACAGCTCGCTCTGCGGAACGGGTGCCGGATCGTCACGGCGGGGAGAGCCCGGCCGCACGTCAGCCGTGCCGCCCTGACACCGCGCGGTGTAGGCCGCGGCCAGATCACCGAGCACTTGGTCGAGTGACCCGGACACGGCGGCCGGGTGTTGCATCACCAGCAGCACCACATGGTCCTCGGCGCCCACCGAGAACAACTGGGCGTGTACGGACGCGTCGCCCGCTCGCACACAGTCATGCACGGCTGCTTCCAGTGCGTCGTAAAGGTCCTCCTCGGAGCAGTGGGACACCGCCCGGGGGAGCCGCGTCTGAGGCACGAGGTCGGTCACTGCGGCCCGCAGGGCGTGCACGTCCAACGGCCCCCGCAGCCTGATGCTCAACGGGACGGTGCCCTGCGGGCGCGGACCATCTGGAAGGTCGTGAAGCCAGAGCCGGGGCTGATCGAAAGCTGATGAAGTCATCACAGGTTTCCCAAGAGTTAGCCGGTCAACTGGTCGTGGGAGCCGCCGCCGAACGTGGTAGAGGCCACAGATCCTCGGGCCTCAGGGAACTGGGGGCGTACTTGCCCAACGCGCTGATCAGCAGCCGCAGTTCGAGCGCCAGACAGGACACCAGACGGGTCAGCCCCGCCGCCGGATCCTCATCGACGGCGAGGAGCGCCGCGCGCCCGAGTCCGACCGCAGTGGCACCCAGCGCCAGACACTTGACGGCTCGGCTGCCCTCCCACATCCGGCCGGAGGCGAGCAGGCACGCTTCACGGTTGCCGATCCGGAGCAGGCCCTCGCCCAACGGCAGTCCGACCTGGCCGATCGTAGCGAGGGGGGCCCAGCCAGTGCCGCCCTCCGCCCCGTCGAGAACGACGGCGTCGGCGCCCGCTTCCCAGGCGGTGGCTGCGGCGTGCGCGATGTCCCGCCCCGGATGCAGCTTCACCCAGACCTTCACCCGGGGGAAGTTGTTGCGCATCAGCCGGACCTGCTGGCGCAAGATCTCCTCCGTGAAGGTCCCCGCGCTGCCGGACCGCAGGACCTCATCGGCGTCCTGGCCGAAGATCTCGTCTATCGCGAACTGCTTGTCCACCTGAGCGGCGGCCGAGCGGTTCAGCAGGGTCATTCCGCCAAGACCAGGCTTGGCCCCCTGACCGACCTTGAGCTCGAAGGCGAGCCGGCCGCTGTCCAGCAGCGACCGGGCGGACGGGTCGCTGTAGACGAGGTTCCATACCTCGGCATCGGCGTCCTCGGTGCTTTGCTGGATCACCAGCCCGCCGCACCCATCCGGCAGTTCCTCCTGGTAGGCGGCGAGCCTGTCGAGGACACTGCGTCGGGTCTGCTCACCGGCTCTGCCGTATCCCGTCATGGGCACGATGTTTTCGCCGATGGTCATGGGAATGCCCAGACGCCCGGCCTGTCGGCCGGCGTTCAGCACCTGTTCTGTGCCGGCGGCTCTAGTCGATCCGAAGGCGGACATGTAGAGCGGCAGCGGGGAGCGCAGCCCGCCGATCACTGTGTCCAGGACGACGTCGCTGTGCAGGGGTTCGCGGCCGAGTTCGAGTAGCTTCTCCAGGCGCTGCGGCATGAAGACGGGCGGAGTCAGCCGCATGCCGTCTAGGGGATCGCCGGTGCGGGCCGGTGCCGGGACCGAACCAAACAGGAGCTGCCCGTAGTCCCGCCGGTCGGGGAAGGCTGCGGCCATGCCCTCGCGAGCGCGCCTTCGGACCGCTTCCTCGCCGAAGTCGTGGGTGTGCAGATCCGTCACGGCGACACCACTCCCGGCAGCTTCGGGAACGCGGACGCCTGCCAGACACTGTCGAGGCCGGCGATGTAGCGGGTGATCCGCTCCAGGCCGATGCCGAAACCGGCGCTGGCGGGAATGCCGTCGCGCAGCAGGTCCAGATACCAGCCGTACTTGGCCGGGTTCTCGCCGGTCTCCCGGATGCGGCTGACGATGCGCGCGTAGTCGTACTCCCGCTCACTGCCGCTGCACAGCTCGCCATACCCTTCCGGGGCCAGCAAGTCGAAGTTGCGCAGCATACCCGGTTCGGTCTGGCTCTCACGGTCGTAGAAGCCGCGTGACCCCTTTGGGTAGTTGGTGACGAAAACCGGTCGACCCAAGTGGCCGGACAGCAGCGCCTCACCCGACCATTCGATCTCTGCGTCCGTATTCTGCACATGGCCCAGTTCCCGAAGTTGCTGCAGGGCCTGAGCGTGCGTCATGGACGGAAAGACTTGCGTTACCAGCGATTCGAAGGCCAAGGGATCACGGCCCAGTGTCTCCAGCTCCGCTGGCAGATCGGCGATCACCCGGCGCACGATCTGCCGGACCAGCTGCTCCAGAACACCGGTGATCTCCTCGCGCGAGGCACCGGCCATCTCGACGTCGATCTGATGGAACTCGGCGAGGTGGCGGCTGGTGTTGGTCGTCTCCAACGGCTCCAGGCGGACGTTCGGCGCGATGTAGAAGATCTTGTCGTAGGTCAGCAGCGAGGCCTGCTTGTAGAGGATCGCACTGGTCATCAGCTTGTATCGATGGCCGTAGTAATCCAGGTCCACCTGCTTCGAGCCACGCGTCCCCGGATCCGTTACCGGGCCGATGATCGGCGGCAACATCTCCATGAACCCGGCCTCGGTAAGGTGCTCACGGGCCACGACCAGTATGTGCCGCTGGACTGCCAGCACGGCCCTGGTGATGTCCGAGGTGAGGTGCTGCCGAAGCTTACCGGGCGCAGGCAACGGCTGCTCGAGCAGCGCGGACCCCGTAACATGCGTCATGAGACCGATTCCTTCTCGTGTTGGGTTCGAGTGACTTGGGAGGAGAACGTCGCGTCGGCCAGAGCGAGCTGGTCGTATTTGCGCTCGGTGAAGGAGAGGGAGCGAAGCAGGTCGGCGGAGGAGAGCCGGACTCGGCCATGGACCGTTCGGCGCACCGGCATCGAGCCGACGTCGCACCAGTGCAGCCGTCCCTCGGTGTCCAAGTAGCTCCGCGTGCGCCCGGCATTGTCCGGATGCAGGCAGTACGGAACATCCAACAACCCCGTCCTGAACGCCTGGACCAGCGCCCTGCCGACAGAGGGGGCGAGAGCGAGAACGGCATCGATGATCGTCCGCGCCTCGTCGAGGATGCCGGTGTTCTCACCGCTGCCCGCCGTGCGCCTGGCTGGTTCCTGGGCGGCGGCTTGCGCAGCGAGCTCCAGGGCCGCGACATTCTCGGCGATGCTCGGTATCCGATGCGCTTCAGCGGACGTCTTGACGATGAGCCGCGCAGCGCCCGTCCGCACCGCCAGCCGAGCCGCGTCCTTCAGGAGCAGCGCGGCCCCAGTCGGCGTACGCGGAAACACTCCCATGTACGCGTAGAGAACGATGTGCCAGTCCATGGCGCCCAGCAACTCGGCGGCGATCGTGGCCAGCGCATCGATTGCCTCTTCGTCCTGCGCGGCATTCGTCTGCTGCGCATAGCTGAGCGAGACGCTGCGCAGCCCGTGCTGCTTGAAAAAGAGAGCCTCCAGCACCGCCAGAGCAACCAGCAGGCCGGGTGGGCACAACTGGCCCATCATGCAGCCACCGAAGGTCTCCAAGTGCGGCTCGGCGCCCGTCTCCTGGAGCTGCGCGAACATCTCACAGCAGCGAGCCCAGTCCGCTACGGACTGCTCCAACGGGTTCCGGCTGTAGGGCAGACAGTAGGAGACCGGGCCGCCCTCAGTGGCGGCCAGCCCCGCAGCCGTCAAGGCTTCGAAGATTGCGTAGGGGGAAGGCGAACCGTGCCGGACCTGGACCGGGAAGTCCGGGCCGGCGATCCCTTCGATGACGCCGAGCGTGGTCGCGGCTCCGTGGGCCACCATCGGGTAGCCGTTCAGCGCCACGCCTTCGACCAGCGCGCGGCGAGCTAACTCGTGGGAGTTCAGGCGGGTATAGCTGTCCAGTGTGATCGTCCCCACCGTGACCGCCTCGGCCTGCCGGGTCGCCCGCAGCCCGGACCGCATCAGCCGTGCGTCGCTCATTCCCATCCGCGGCTGGACCACTAGATGACCAGCACGCTGAGCGGCGTCGACAAACGCCCCGAAAGACCTGACCGACGGCCCCGCACCGGGCCAACCGCCGGGGTTATGCATGGGCCTTGCCTGATCACCCCCGCTCATCGCGTCATCACCCTGGCTGGCAGGGACTGGACGAAGTCACGGAAGCTGACGATCCCGGCGCTCTCTTCGAATACGGCGTCAAATCCGGCCTCTAGCAACTGACGGACACCGTGCCCTTGTTCTCCACCGGCGATGCCGAGCTTGCCCCCGATGACAATGGGTGTGGCGTACAGTTCGTGGTAGCTGCGAAGCAGCCTCACCACGCGCTTGCCGTCGACGAAACCGTGCCCGTTGACCGTGGAGATCACGATCAGATCGGGACGCCGGGCGCGACATGCGTCGACCACCAGCTGGTCGGGCACACAGCCGCCGAGGTTGATTACCCGATGCCCCAGCTCCTCAAGGAGGAGCTGTATGTAGACCAGATTCCATGTGTGAGCGTCCGAAGCCACGCTGGTGACCACGACGTCCAGGCCCTCGGTGTCGGGGGGATGCGCGTAGAACTGGAATTTCACAGTCGTATCCTGTCGAACGGCTTGACCTTGTAGTTGTTTTCGGACGTCATGACCGCGCCCAGAACGAATGCTGGCGGAACCTCGGAGGTGTCGACGGCTTCCGTCCGGAAAGCTGTCTCCGGATCGCCGTAACGCTCGGGGCGAATCACCGTCGTGCGCAACCGCGCGGGACGGTCCCGAACGAGGGCGGATTTCTCACCTCGTACAGAGTGCTGGTGCTCGAGGAGCCCAACCCAATCTCCCACTTTTTGAATGGTGAAGGCTTATGGCAGGTCGCTACTCCCCAAGCACGGAATCCTCGGCGATGAGGGCCGGACTGCGGAGCCCTCGAAGACAAAGCGCCGAGATTAGCGACAATCCCATAGCGGCGACGCAGACAGTCATAGCAGCAGCACTGCCCAGTCGTTCGATAAATAGTCCGGCAGCAAGCGGCGCCGTGGATGCGACTACTGTGGCAGATAGGACGACGACGCTTATAACTCGACCCTGGAGGTGATCCGGTGTTGTGGTAGCCAGCCGACCAAAAAGAGCCGCATTGATAGCGGGAGCAAGGAACAGGCCGAGAGTCAGTGGAAATACCATATAGAAATTGCCGGTCAATAGTGCGCTGACTATTAGGAGCACAAACAGAGCCGAGACTGCGATTACTAGCAGAGTACGGAAGGAAGCACGCCTCTGTATCCATGCTGCGGAAATCGCACCCAGGAGTCCACCGACAGCAATTATGCCCTGCGCCATCCCGAGAAGGAAGGGGGGATAGCTGTTCTCGCGAAGCGTCAATACGACTGAGAATTGCGCCGAAGTGAGAGCAAAATTGACCGGCGTAGCAACAAAGATTACGGCGCGAAGGAAAGGGCTGCCCGCCACATATTTGAGGCCTTCTCGGATGTCGCTCACCAGTGAGCTGTCGGATCTGTCCGTGCGCGAGTGCTGCAAGGGCTTACGGATAGCGGTGATTGAGATGAACGATACGAGATAGCTTAAGGCATCGAATAGAAAGGGGGCCGCGCGGCCGACACTGTAGAGGAAACCTCCGAGCGAGGGTCCCGCCAGAGACGCGGCGTAAGAGCGGGCCTCATTTCTAGCGAAAGCTTCAGAGACCCTTTCCGTCGGAACAAGTTGACTGATAGCCGCGGTCTCAGCGGGTCCAAACAAAACGTCCAGAATCGCCGCAGCGCCGGAGATCGCATAAACTAGAGGAAGTGAGACGTGGCCTGTCAGAATTGCCACCCCTAGAGTTATGAATAGAGCCGTCCGGCCAGCATCGCATCCCAGCATCAAATGCCTGCGATTCCAGCGGTCCGTCAGCGCACCTGCAGGAAGTTGGAGCACTGCCCTGATTACGGCCTGCACGGTGCCTACCGCGCCAGCCTGGACTGCTGAGCCATGTATCGAGAGAACCAGCAAGGGGAAGGCCAGGATCGAGGCAGCTGATCCCAACTGCGACGCGGCCTGGCTAGTCCATAACAGGGAGAAATCTCTATACTTTAGCAGCGGCATCCAATTTGTACTGGTGTATCCGACCTCTGCTTCTGCGGCCTTCACGCTCCCCCCTTTTTTTCTTCTCTTCGTCTAAAAGTCAATCTTTATCCTGCTCGTGCGACTGGGCGACGATATCCGGTGGAGTGAATAGGTGGGTCAGCACCATGACCTCTACCGGCAAAACGCCAGCCGGCCGTAGCTCCGGATTCTCGAGTCGCTCACGGAACCGGTAAATCAGGTTGTTAATTTCTTGCTGCAGTGAGGCCATCTCGCTCGGCGTTACCCACCACACCGTATGAGATTCATCGCCAGCATCTCTCCATTCAACTGGATATTCATGCTTTCGGTGATTGAACTCTTGGTGCCGTTGGAGCTGCCGCTCGAGAGCTATTTCACCCAAGATCTTTGCCGCAGCATTCTGTTCCGTATCGTTTGCGATTTCCTCAACGATCCACCCCACCTGCTTAACACGCCACGGGCGTGAGCGACCGGGCCCCTTGCCTGCCTCCTCAACAAAGCCGTATTTGGCTAGCTGGCGCAGATGGAAAGAACACGTAGTAGCACTCTCGCCGATCAACTCCCCAGCCTGTGTAGCGGTGAGTGCGCCGTGCACACCGAGGACCTCGATCAAGGCCAACCGCACCGCGTGCGAGAGGGCCCTTATGGACGAGGGATCGGTCAGATGCTGCGGCGAAGACGAATGATCATTGGCTGGCACCTGATGAGAGTGTTCTATCGAGAGACTTATGTCAAGACCCTCCTGCCCTCTGCTGGCGCGGAGTTGGGCGTCGCGGGGGACCGGTGCGGCGGGCCCTAGGCTCGTGTTCTCAGTGGAACCGGGTGGGCTGGTCAGGCTAGGTGGGGTGGGGCACGGATGTGGCTGAAGGCCCGCACGATCGCTGCCGCTCACGGTCAGGCGGCGGGGAGCTTGAGGCGACATCCATGTGGACCGCATTCAGTCGTGCGGGGAGGTGGCGGTTGCAGTAGCGCAGGGTTTAGGGTTGGGCTTGACGCCTCCCGCACCCGACGGCAGATCCTTCATCTGGAGCACGTTCTCACGCTGCCAGGCCGGTGATCGCGTGCGTTCCTGCGAGAGCACTTGGCCAGGGTTCGCAGCTGCGTCGTCGCCGTCGCTGAGCGTGCCACCCGGCGCATCCAGATCTTGGGCGCCGCTTCAATGTCCAGCGCTCATCACGCGGCTGCTGGTTCGCCCATGAGACCGGTGCGGCGGAACTTCACAACTAGCAACATGCAGCCTGATCGGCCGGATGTTGTTTCGCACCCGCCCAGTGCCGCTCCCGGTGCGTACAGCGTGACTACGTGAGTGTTGAGCTGGAGCGAGCAGACCTGGCCGAGGCAGGCACCGAGCACCAGTTGGAGGCTCGGACGAGGTCCCACGACACCCGGGCGGCTGTCACCGCGCCCCACATCCGCCTTCGGGTGCTGGTCCCCGACTTGGTCGGCCCCGCCCAGCAGGCCGCGGATACCACGTACGCGTTGCGCGAGGCCGTCGACCGTGCCGAGCTGGATGCCCGGCGGCATGCGGCCAAGGAAGCATCTGTCGCCTTCATCGCCGCGGCCGCCGCGCTGCTGAGCCCCGACGACCGGTGACTGAGGGCGACCACTGCCAGCGTCATGGCCGTCGGGTCGTGTCGGTACAGCGGTGGAAGGGTCTGTCAAACAAACCAACGGTGTAACCAGGGTGGTGAGGTTGATCCCCGGGAGTGGTCACCGGGTTTCATGCGACGAGTGACAGCGTATGTGATGTGATCAGTTGCTGTTCGAACTCGGCTGGTGTGA
>NZ_JBIATN010000071.1:0-13792 GCF_042891825.1 Streptomyces sp. NPDC001852 | reverse complement strand
GCCAGTTCCCTGCGGATCGCGATGATGTGCATCGGGGGGAAGATCCCGGTGCGGCGGTAGTAGTCGCGCTCCACGGCCTCGTAGTCGGGGAACAGGCGGGCGACCTTCGGGGAGCCGTCCAGCACGGCCTGCGGCACGTCGACGGAGATCAGTGCGTCGATCTCGCCGGATTCGAGCATGGCGCCCAGCGTCTGGCCGTCCTCCGCGTGGCGCACGTCGACGCCGTCCGGGACGGGCTGCGGGACCCAGTCGAAGGCGGGGACGGGGTGGTTGGTGCCGCCGATGACCCAGCGGCACTGGTCGGGGGTCACTCCGTACTCGTCGGCCAGGATGCCCTTCGGCCAGATCCCGGCGTCGTGGCCGTAGAGAGCGAACTCGCCGACGGTCCTGCCGGCCAGGTCCTGCGGCTTCACGATCCCGCCGGCGGTGTTCACGAAGATCGCCGAGTGCCGGAAGTTGCGGTTCGGCAGGATCGGCAGCGCCAGGAACGGCGCGTCGTCGAGGTCGAAGGTGCGCAGGAAGTAGGTGAGACCGAACTCGGCGAGGTCGTAGTGTCCCTCGACGGCGCGGCGGAAGATGTCCGACACGAGCGGTGCCGTCTCGAACGTCGCGTCCACCCCGTCGACCGTGACCCGGCCGTCGAACAGTGCCTCGGTGTGCTCGTAGGCGTAGACGCCGATGCTCAGCTCGGTGTTCATCAGTGGATCTCCTCCCGGGAGTCCGTGGAGTGGCCCGCTTCCGTAAATGACTGTTCACTTTTAGGGTCTACCTGGAACGGTAGAGCTGTCAAGATGAATGTTCATTCACGATGAAGGAGGCGGCCATGCCGCGCATCACAGCCGAGCGCCGCGAGGCGAAGCGTGCGGAGATCGTCGCCGCGGCCCGTCGTTGCTTCGCCCGCGACGGGTTCCACCAGACCTCGATGCCGGACATCGCCGCGGAGGCAGGCGTCTCGGCCGGCGCGCCTTACCGCTACTTCACCAGCAAGGAGGAGATCATCCTCGCTATCGCGGGCGACGCGTTCCGGCTGATCTTCGAACCGGTTGAGCGGCTGGCCGAGAGCGCGGACGCCCCGTCCGTCGCGGAACTGGTGGCCGCCGCGCTCGGCACCATCAGCGGCGAGACGGTGCAGGACGCGGCGGGGCACGAGGTCGCAGTGGAGGAACTGCTGCGCTGCGTCGTGCAGACGTGGGCGGAGGTGCTGCGCAACGACGAGGTACGCGGCCCGGCCGCGGAGGGCTTCGAAAAGGTCCGCGCCACTGTCGCCGACGCTCTGCGCCGCGGCCGGGCCGCGGGCACGGTGCCCGCCGCCATGGACCCGGACCGCGCAGCCCGCGTGGTGATGGGGCTCCTGCACGGATTCCTGCTCCAGCGCGTGGCCTTCGGACTCACGGACACGGCCGACTTCGCAGACGACCTGCACGCCGGGCTGATCTTGTGACGGGCCATGACTGCGCCAAGGCGGCGCGACACCGGCATCACGCCGGACGGACACTGGCGCATCGATCCCCGCACCACGCGCGTCGCGGTAGCTCACTGCGCAGTACAGGACTGCTGGTCATAGCCACTCGTTGATGGCTGCGACCAGCGCGGTCGCGTAGTAGCGGACGGCGGTGAGACCCCCGTGTGGAACTGCGGGTCGGCGCGCAGGTTGCGCATACCGGTGCAGTCAGCCTCACGAGCGGGGGCCAGCCCCTCGCTGACGGAACTCGGGGTGCCGCGGAGTTGGCTGCCTTGCCGCGGCGCAGCCGCAGGGTGGTGATCACCGACCGGGGGTGGGGGTGCAGTTTTCGTGCCCCGCCCGGGTCGGCGACCGCCTCGGTACGGCGTCAGCCCAGCGGGTTGGTCGTGTCGCGGAGCGTGGTGAGGACGTGGGCGTACATGCGTGTCTTGATGGTGCCGAGACTGTCGCCGGCCTTGCTCGCGTGGGCCTGGGCGAGTTCGAGGGCGGCGGTGCGCAGGGCGCCCTCGTCCAGGGCCTGGTCGATGATTCCGGCGGCGGCGGCTTCCTGGCCGCCGAAACGGCGGGCGGAGACCATGGCGTGCTGGGCCGTCTGCGGAGTCAGCCGGGACTGGATGAGGGCGGACATGCCGGGAGTGAACGGGATGTTGATGTCTGCCTCGGGCAGGCACCAGAAGCCCCGGTCGGCACGCATGAGGCGGAAGTCGTGGGCCAGGGAGAACATCGCTCCGGCGGCGAACGCGTGTCCCTGCAGCGCGGCTACGGTGATCAGCGGGAGGGACAGGATCCTTGCGAACAGGCCGTGGACGGAGTTGACGTAGTCCAGGTGCTCGTCGCTGTGCGCGGCGAGCCATTCGAGGTCGAGACCGTTGGAGTAGAACTTCCCGGTCGCGGCGGTCACCAGGGCGCGGGGGCCTTCGGACTTCTCCACTTCGTCGAGGGCTGTGTGGACCGAGGCGATCCAGTCGGGGTGGAAGCGGTTCTCCCCGTCGCCGAGGTCGAGAACGAAGACGGCGTCGTGGCGGTCGAGCGTGGGCATGAGGGCTCCTTGGAGAGGTTTCGGTGGGGCAGGGCACATGGGCCGGTGGGGTCGGGGTCTGCTGGGTTGCAGACCGGGGCTGCGGGCTGTCACCTTCCGGTTAGCCGGACCGGTGGGCGCTCGGGGTGATGCCTCTGGCGTGCGCGTCTCTCCGCCGCCGGAGCGGAAGTCAGCTGGGAAGTGTTCGCCGGGCGCGGTGGTGCAGGCTGGCTGCGGCCAGCACGCCCAGTGCCAAGGTCGCACCAGCGAGGAGGATGCCGGTGAGGGCCGGCCCTCCGCGGAGTGCGGACGCGTGGATCCAGCGGATGGCGAAATTGGTGCTCGCCGCTATGGGGAAGCTGAAGATCCACATGCCCGGATGGAACGCGGGCTGGTGCAGTTCGGGGAGGAGGAAGACGACGAGGAGCACGGTGAAGAGCAGGGTTCCGGCGAAGCCGTAGCCGACGGCGTCGAAGACGCCCTTGTGAGCGGCGGTCCAGGCGATTCCGCCGGTGGCCGGTGGGATGGTCAGGACGGTGAGGGCCGGGCGGGCGGGCCCGGGCAGGGGGCCACCGGTGACGAGGCCGCCGAGGATGACGGTGCCGAAGGCGAGCCAGTACAGCAGCCCCACCGCGAAGGCGGCGTCGGCGACACCGGGCAGTCCGAGGCTGGAGGCGACGGCGCTGGCGACGAAGGGCGCCGAAGAGACGGGCAGCAGATAGCCCGGGTGCAGCGCGGTGCTGCTCAGGGCGCCCGTGAGCCAGTGGGCGAGCAGGCGTGCAGCGATGAAGGCGGCCAGGGTAAGGAACACGGCGTAGACCCAGCGTGCCCCGGTGAGCTCGAACCGGGAGAAGTGTCCTGTGATCAGCATGCCGATGATGGGGACGTACCCGAGGGCGAAGCCGTCGCCGGGATGACGCAGGTCGTGGCGCAGGTTGCGCCACCGGATCCCGCCATGGCGCAGGTACTGGGCCAGCAACACCAGCCAGATCAGTCCGCTGACGAGGAACAGCGCGTCGCTGACCTGCAGAGCGGACGGAAAGGTGGTCACCGCTGCCTGCCAGGCTCCGCCGAGGCCGGCGGTGCCGAGGGAGACGGACAGCAGCCTGATCCGTGCGGCACGGATCGCTTGCGGACCGTTGACGTCGGAGACGATGTCGGCGGCTGGACGCGCAGGCCCGCTGCCGCGCGGGGCCGTGCTGGTGTGCTCTGTCGTGTCGACCATGTCGGTCATGGGGGAACCTCAAGGGGATTGCCAGGGGCGCGGGCCGGGACTCGCCTGCCCGGCGGCGCGGGTGGTGGCGGGGTGGTCAGGCGTCCATGTCCAGGACGACGCGGAAGCGGGCCTTGCCCGAGAGCATCCGCTCGTAGGCGTCCATGGCGTGGGTGAAGGGCATGGTCTCGGTGGCGGGGCGGATGCCGTGGGCGAGGCTGAAGGCGAGGTTGTCCTCGTTCTGGATCGACGACCCGGTCAGGCTGCCGGCGATGCGGCGGGTGCCGAAGATCAGGTCGGCCGTGGCGACCGTCAGCGGGTCGGGGGCGGCGCCGACCACGACCAGGCTGCCGCCCGGGGCCAGGCCGCGGACCAGGGGGTTCATGGACGTACCGCTGGATGCCGTGGCGACGATGAGCGACGCGCCGCCCAGGTCGGCCAGCGCCGTGCCGGGGTCGGTGAGGGTGCTGTCGATGTACTCGTGGGCCCCCAGCTGTCTGGCGAGTTGCTCCTTCTCCTGGCCGCGGGCGATGGCGGCGACCCGGTGTCCGAGGCTGCGTGCGTACTGCAGGGCCAGGTGGCCCAGCCCGCCGATCCCCTGTACGGCGACCAGGGCACCGGCGCGGGTGGGGGCCTGCTGGAGTGCGGTGAGCGTGGTCAGTCCGGCGCACAGCAGCGGGGCCGCCTCGACGGCGGGCATGCCGTCGGGGATGCGCACCAGTCCGCTCGCGCGGGCGTAGGTCACCTCCGCGTATCCGCCGTCGATGGTGGTGCCGGTCTGTTCCTGGTCGACGCAGTTGACGAAGTCGCCGCGACGGCACGGTTCGCACTGCCAGCAGTGCCCGTTCAGGAACCCGACGCCGACGCGGTCGCCGGGCCTCCAGGCGATGACGCCCGCGCCCACGGCGTCGATCACGCCGACGATCTCGTGGCCGGGAACGACGGGGCGTGACGGGTCGGGGCGCAGTCCCTCCACGGCCAGTACGTCGGAGTGGCAGACACCGCATGCCTCCACCCTGAGCCGGACGTGTCCGGGCTCCGGGTCGACCAGCTCGCGCTCGACGAGCCGGAGCTGGTGGACACCGGTGGCCTCGAATGCTCGGTACGCGGACATGACGCTTCTCCTCGGTGCTGCCTCTGCCGACACGGGGAGGGCCGAGGGCTGGGGCGGGGGACCGGCAGCCAATATGACCGGTCACTTCAATATGACCGGTCGTTTTAAACTTAGTCAAGCAGGTCCGAGAACCGGGCCGTGGGCCTCGTGGTGGCGGGGACGGGAGCCGCTTCCCCGGTGGACAGGGTTTGACCTGCGGCAAGGCGACCGGACATATTGACCCCGAGGTGGTGGTGAGGATGGCACGCGCATCCAAGCGCGAGGAGATCGCGCAGGCAGCCCTGGAGCAGTTCCGCACGCGGGGCTTCAACGCCACCGGCATCAGCGACATCACGTCGGCGGCCGGGGCTCCTAAGGGCTCGTTCTACAACCACTTCGCCAGCAAGGAGGAGAGCGCCCTTGAGGCGCTGAGCCGCTACGCCGCCGGGTTGCGGTTCGACCTGCTCGACACACCCGGCCACCCTGCGCTGGAGCGGCTTCGGGCGCACTTCGAGTTCCTGGGCGCGGACACGGTCGCCAGCGGCTTCGCCCGCGGATGCCTGGTGGGCAACCTGGGCGCGGAGGTGGCGGACCACTCCGAGGAGATCCGCTCCGCCGTCCAGGGCGGCTTCCAGCGGTGGGCTGCGCACATCCGACGCGTGCTCACCGAAGCCCAGGAAGCAGGTGAGCTGGGCGCCTCTCTCGACACCGAGGAAGCCGCGCTGTTCATCCTCAGCGCCTGGGAGGGCACGCTGATCGCGGCCCGGGCCGACAAGTCCTCTGCTCCCTTCGACGCCTTCTTCCACATGGTCTTCGGCGTCCTCCTGCGCTGATCGCGGCCGGCCGCCGAAGACTCACAGGCACTGCCCCCCACACTGTGGGTGCTGTGAGGGGACGGCCTGTTCGGTCCAGACCGTCTTCCCGTCGTTGGTGTAGCGGATCCCCCAGTTGTGTGCGAGTTGGGCGCAGATGAAAAGGCCGCGGCCGCCTTCGTCGACCGACCGTGCGTGGCGCAGCCGCGGAGCGGAGGGGCCGGAGTCCTGGACCTCACAGGTCAGGGTCCGGTCGTTGATGAGGCGCAGTCGTACGGGTGGGGCGCCGTACCGCACGGCGTTGGTGACCAGCTCGCTGACGATCTCCTGCGTGGCGTAGGCGGTGTCCTCGTCCACGCCCCAGGCCGTGAGCTGGCGCCGGGCGTGCCGCCGTGCGACGGCGGGGGCGGTGGGCTCTTGGTCCAGCGGCCAGACGGTGACGCGGTCGGCGGGGAAGGGATGGGTGCGGGCGAGAAGAAGGATGGCGTCGCCGGGCAGGGTGTCGGCGTGCAGCCGGTACAGGACGTCGTCGCACAGGTCCTGGAGGGGCCGGTCGGTGTCGGCGAGCATGCGCCGGAGCAACTGCGGGTCGCTCGTGCCGTCGTGGCCCTGTACGGCGGACAGGAGCGAGGTCGTGTAGAGGGCGAGGACGTCTCCGTCGGCCAGGGTGACGGTGGTGGTGGCGTACGGGGGCCCTCCTCCGGCGCCGAGGGCACCACCGGCGGTCAGCTCGACGACCCGGGTGCCGGAACCGGGGCATGCGACGACGGGCGGGGGGTGTCCGGCGGAGGCGATGGTGCACGTGTGAGTGAACGGGTCGTAGAGCACGCACAGGCACGTCGCGCCGAGGGGCTGCGTGCGCAGGGGGTCGCCGGGTGGCAGCGCCCTCCGCTCCCGCGCGAGACGTGCCGTGGCGTCGTCGAGCCGGGCGAGGAGCTCGTCGGGTTCGAGGTCCAGTGCGGCGAGCGAGATCATGGCGGTCCGCAGCTGCCCCATGGTGACGGCGGTGTGGATGCCGTGGCCTGCGACTTCCCCGACCACCAGGGCCATTCGGGCGCCGGGCAGGGCGCAGGCGTTGGACCAGCCACCCGCCCCTCGGTCGTCGGCCACGTACAGGCCGGCGGTCTCGATCGCGGTCTGCGAAGGAGGTGCCGGGGGCAGCAGATGGCGCTGCAGTGCCGCGGCGATGGTGTGCTCGCGGGTGTAGCGGCGGGCGTTGTCGATGCCCAGGGCGGTGTGCGTGGCCAGTTCCAGGGTGAGGGCGAGTTCTTTCGCGTCGAAACCGTCGGATCGCTGGTCGCGATAGAGGCTCAGCAATCCGAGCACCTTTCCGCGCAGCGTCAGTGGTGCGACGAGCAGGGCACGTGCGCCGGATGCGCGGATTGCTTCGGCTCGCGCCGGATCGGCCGCCAACCAGGGCGTGTCGGGGCCCAGGGCGATCGTGCGGGGCTTGAGGTCGGCCAGGGCCTGGGCATAAGGGGTCGGGAACGGCAGTGCGCGGACGTCTCCCACTGGATGCGCGCGGGCCTGCTGATCACCGCCGGTGTTCCCGAAGGCGGCCCGGCGCAGTGGCACATCCCGTCCCAGGGGGCTCAGTGGTGGTTCCTCTCCCCGCACTACGGGCTCCACCACTTCCACTACGGCGATGTCGGCGAACTCGGGGACCAGCGCGTCGACCAACCCCTGGCAGGTGGCCACCACATCCAGGGTTTGTCCCACCCGCTCCCGGACGGCATACAGGGCCTGGACCGCGCGGCGTGTCTTTTCCTGACCGGTCACGTCGTGTGCCACGACCACCGCCCCCGGTGCATCGTGCAGGGGCAGCACCGAGACGGTGTGCGTGTGCTGGGGCTCGCGGTCGGTCCGTATCACGTGGTCCGTCATCGGCGTACCGTCCGCCATGGCCTGGCGCAAAATGTGCTCCAGTTCGCCGGGGGATGAAAGGGGCCACGCATCGGCCACAGGACGTCCTTGGATTTGCTGTGCGCTCGCACCGGACAGGGCCTGCGCGGCGGCGTTGGCCGACACGACATGCAGCTCCTCGTCCACCACGAAGAGAGCCCCTGCCGTGTGGGCGGACAGCGCTTCGAGCACCGCGGTCTCCATGCCGGGCGCCATCCCGCTCGCAGGTGGAAGGAAGATTCCCCACGTCACCGAACCGTCCTCGCGCAGCGCCGGCTGCAGGCGCAGGCCACGGCGGGCGGCTCTCGCTGCAACGTCACGCAGGGCGTCATGTCTGGAGCCCGCGGCATCACCATCTGGCGCGGGGGCCGGGCTGACCAGGTCGGTTGCCGGCCGCCCGACCACCTCGCCCGCCGGGCGCCCCAGCAACTCCTCCGCCTGGTGGCTCCACTGCACGATCACGCCTTTGCCATCCACGATCATCAGGGGCGTCTCACCGGCCACGGCAACCACCTCCGCCTTCCAGCTTGCCCGGCGGCCAGGGGCTGCGCCGCCGCAGACCGGCATCCAGATGCGGGTCTGCATGAAGGGCGCCAGGAGACAACCCCTACGACCTCCACCGGCGGACGGCACCGACCCCGCGCGCAGGCGCCGAGCGGGTGGGCTGACTGGCGGATGCCCTCCGCCCACGCCGGTTCCGGCTGGGCTCACAGCGTGCCCGGGATCAGCGCCCAGGTGCGTGACGCCGGTGAACCCGTGAACGATGAGAGAGCCGCCCGGCTGACGAGGCCACCGCGGCCCGCCTCAGCTGCGGCTGCGTCTGGAGCCGGGCCGCCCAGGCGGTGGCCTTTCGGCCACCGCCGCCTGGCACGACCGAGCAGGAGACCGACATGAACACGTTGCTCGCAGAGGCCCTCGCTGCGCATGGTGGGCTCGACCGCTGGAACGCACTCACCACGGTTCGTGCCACCATCGTCAGCGGTGGCGACATGTTCGTCATCAAGGGGATGCCGCAGGACTCCACCCCCCGGGAGATGACCGTCTGGCTGCACGAGCAGCACGCCTCCGTGATGCCGTTCGGCGCTCCCGACCAGAAGACCGACTTCACGGCCGACCGAGTCAGCATCGAAAAGGTCGACGGCCGCGTCGTGGCCGAACGCAACGAACCGCGAAAGTCGTTCACCGGCCACGACCTCAACACCCCGTGGGACCCACTGGACCGCGCCTACTTCAACGGATACGCGCTGTGGACGTATCTCACCACGCCCTTCCTGCTGGCGATGCCCGGCTTCGCCGTTACCGAGATCGAACCATGGCGCGACGGGGACGAACTCTGGCGGGGATTGCGGGCCGCCTTCCCGCCCCACATCGCCAGCCACAGCACTCAACAGGACTTTTACTTCGGCCCCGACCATCTTCTGCGTCGGCACGACTATCACGTCGACATCGCAGGCGGATTCGCCGCGGCACAGTACGTCTATGACACCGTGGAAGCGTACGGGATCCGCCTGCCCACCAAACGCCGGGCCTACCGAAGCGATGCGGACAACCGCCCGATCCTCGAACAGACCATGGTCTCCATCGACGTCAGCAACGCTCGCTTCACCTGACATCGGGCCTGTACGTGGCGCGTGCCGAGCGGCACCGGTGGCTGCGCGCCCCGTACCGTTTCAACGGCGGGCTCATCCGCCAGGGTTGGCCAGCCAACGCAACGCGCTGAGACTCGGCAGGAACAAGTACTCGCCGCCACGGGTGATGACGAAGCGCTCGACGCCATGCAGGCGACGCCGTACCGGGCGCTGGGGGATCGTGAAGACGCCCGTGCCGTCGTTGTCGCCCGTGAGCAGGTCCTTCTCCACGTCGAGGCCGGTGAAGTTGCCGTAGTTGAACCACTGCGACTTCACGAACTCGAACTGACGGTCCAGGTGCGCGTTGACGGCGATGAACACGATGCCGCGGTCGGCGCCGTCGTCATCCAGGACGCCGGCCGGCAGCGGCGGCCCGTAGCTGGTGCTCCGCCGGATCAGGCGGTGGAGGTCGACGTCGCCGATGATCTCCGAGTCACGCGGATTGGCACGCCTGGCGTGTGCGCCACGGGGGCAGACCGTACCGTGCGGATCCGATGCGTACAGGAAGTCGTTGTTGCGCTGCTCGTCCGCCCCCAGGTTCGGGTCGTCGCGCTCGGGCGCCAGGATCAAGGGGGCACCGCTCGGCCAGCGGCCCACGATCTTCGCGGCGAGCAGCGACTCCTCTTCCGGGCTGCCGGCGTTGTCGTGGAGACAGCGCCGGAAGGCGGCGACGCGTGTGTGCAGCTTCCGCCAGACCACGAACGTGCCGTTACGGCCCAGCACCTCCGGCTCCGGCATCGGCGGCAGGTTTCCGGTCTCGTCGGGATAACCCAGCACGAACTCGCCTGCCTTGAGGACGGGACCGCCACCGGGTGGATTGGCCGCGCCGCTGCCTTCCACCGCTGGGTTGCTGATGCCGTCCTTGTAGCCGAAGCTGGTGCGCCTTGAGGCCAGTTGGTACAGGTCCGGCCGGTACACCACGTGAAGGCCGGGAAGCTGCGCGCGCGCCTGGCGGGCCCGTTCGAGGACGACGGCCAGTGACTCCTGGTCTGCGGCGACGAGGGACAGTACGACGTGCACCTGGCCGGTGCCGAAGGGAGGCTCCCAGTGTGCGGGTGCGCTCTCGCCGGTGTCGCCCAGGAACTCGGCCCGTGCCGCCATGCCCTGCCGGAACTCCTCCGGGAAGCTGTTCAGGGAGGTCTGCGGCACCTGGAGCGCTTCGAGCCCCCGGTACGTCACCGCGACGTTGAGGAGCGCCGGGAGCGGGGGCTGCCACCAGTTGGCAGCGGAGTCGACCAGTCCCGCCAGGCGTCCCATCAGCTCACGGCCGGCGCCGGGATCGTCCACCCGCAGCAGGATGTAGGTGCCGACGTACGGTGACGGCCGCGTGCGCAGCACAATGCCCTGAATCTCGTCCAGCTGCAGGGCCGGGCCTTCGACCGTCGTCATGTCGTCCCCTCGATCAGACTTCGGCCGATTTGTATCAATTTTCGGATCTACCGGTGCCGTCCGACACGGCAGGTCGCGCGATCCACGAGCGCTCGGGCGGGTGGGGTCGGCCGAAGGGCGAGGTTCTGCCGGGCAAGGTCAAGTGCCCGCCGAGGGTCGGCGCCGACCGTCAGCCAGAACTCCGCCGCGTGATCGGCGTACGCCTCAGGGTGGCGCGCCATCAAGTTCTCGTAGCGAGCGGCGGCGTGGGCGCGCCGAAACTCTGCCTCGGCCCCCGCCTCCCGCGTGGTCAGGATGCGGGCGAGCTGGGCCCCGTAATGCGGATCGTCACTCTCAAGCGCAAGTCGGCGCAGGCGTAGGATCGCCACGGCTGCCCTGCCTTCGGCGGCATCGATCTCGGCGAGGTGGCCCTGTGCCGGCACGTAGGCCGGCAGTCGGCGAATGGCCGACTCCAGCCAGATGCGCGCGCGTGCGAGGTCGCCCGTGGACAGCCATGCCTGCCCGCACTGGAATTCGAGCATCGCGAGCGGGAACGGACTCACCCCGCGGTAGCCGCGTCTCGCCGCCAGGAACCACCTCTCGGCCTCGGCCACCTCGCCGCGCTCGGCATGCCAACGGGCCAGGGCGCAAAGGGCACTGAAGTCACGACGTCTCGCCAGGGACTGTCGATGCACCGCAAGCGCCTCGTCGTAGCGCCCGACGGCCTGATGGACGGCTGCCCGCTCCTCGTCCAGCTCGCCTCGGTCGGGTTCCAGCGCAGCCGCCGCATCGAGATCGTCCAGCGCCGCGGAGAAGCGGTGGAAGAGGACCGCCAGCCTGGCGCGGGCCACAAGGGCGCGTGGATCGCACGGTGCTTGGTCGACGAAGTCCTCGGCCAGTGACGCAGCGCGCTCGGCCTCGTCGATGCGACCCAGCACGTGCCCGCGCAGGGCGGTCAGCTCCACCAGCTCACCCCACCCGTCACCGGTCAGGCTTCCCCGTGCTGCCTGCCGAGCAAGGCCCTCGATGCGCGCGCTGAGGTTGCCCATGGCGAGCACGCCGGCCGTCGTCGTCGGCCCGCCCTCCAGGCTGAGTTGCGTCCGGTCGCTCACACGGTCGGCCGCTGTGGTGCTGCTGCTCATTGGCTCGCGTCGGCCGTAGGGACGGAAACGGGTTCGGGCGGGTCGAGGTTGGGCTGTGGCAGATACGGGAATTCGCGAGAGGCCGGCATGGTCGCCTGGTCGACGCCGTCGCTGACTCGGGGGCCGTGGAAGGCGTTGACGATCAGCGTGTAGAGCGTGTCGATGGCATCGTCGTTGAGTGACCGGCCGCCGCAGGTCGTGTGCGCCTCTCCCTCCAGCAGGGCCCGCTCGATCTCGAAGTAGCTGTCCTCGGCGTAGGGCTTGGCCGCATCCACGACCAGGAAATCGGCCAGCAGCAAATCCGTCAGCGGATGCGTGCCGTCCGGCTGCGTCGTCCAGTCCGTCTTGCCGTCGAGGCCGTCGAAGAACGCCAGGTTGGCGTTGAGCCGCGAGCGGTAGGCGCTCACGTAGGTGGGGCCCAGCCGGAACGGGTCTTCCTCGTTGTACAGATCGCGCAGGTCCACGACCCTGTTCGCGCTGTCGACCCCGTTGTCCGACATGAGGACGTTCTTCACCTCGGGACGGCCGAGCCGCTCCAGGCGCACGGGGTAGGGGCCGGCCGTGACGGTTTCCGCCGCGACGGCAAAGACGGTGGCCGAGCCGGACCGAGCAGCCGGGCGACGTCCACCTCGACGACGATGGCCAGGACATCGACGTCCTGCAGCGTGTTGGTGCCCTTGGGCAGGAAGGCGAGCCGCCGCTCAGCCCGCGTCTCCACCTCCTTGCCGACGTCCATGAAGAAGGGGTCCAGCCGCAATCCGGCGTAGATGCGGACTCCGTGGCCCTCGCCGCCCCGCTCGTCGTTCACCGAGAAGGCAACCGACTCCCCGTCGGGGAGTAGGCACGTTCCCCGCTGCGTCACCTCACCGTCGGCGTCCGACCCAACCGGTCCAGAGAACGTGCAGGTGAACGCATATTCATCGGTACCGACTTCGAAGAGCGAGCCGGGGGTACCCGCTGGAATGGCCGTGGGACGGACGCGGAACCGATAGCTGGCGGCGTCGGAGAACAAGGCGCCTGGCCGGGCGTTCGGAAAGACGTCCATGACCAGGACGAGCCGGCCCGCTTGGGCGGGGCTGGGAAACGCGTAGAGGTCGGCGAGGTCAATAGCTGGATCCGCCTCGGCACGGGTACCGGAGAAGTGGTCGGACATAACGGTGCGACCTTTGCTGGAAGGTCCCGGTCCGGCGACCGTGCGCCGATGCCGGGCCGCCTGGTGAAGCCCAGTGTCATGGCTGCGGCCATAGCACCTGGGACGGGAACAACTGCTGGGCCACGCCCCTGTCAATGGGCGGCCCGCTGAGGCGGCCGCGACCGCCGGGAGCCCTGGGCCACTAGCCGGCCGCAGCATCCAGCAACATGTTGAACGCCTGCGTGACCTTCTCCGCCTTGGCGGTGTCCTCGACCGTCATGGTCGGATTGGAGGCGTACCACATGTCGGCCTCCACGATCTTCGGCTTCAGCCAGTCGACGATGCCGGGATCACTAGCCCCGGGGTAGCCCTCGATAACCCCATCGAACATCTCGTCGAACCATGGCCCGGCGTTGGCGAAGATATCTGCGGTGTACGGCTTGAAGTCACCGTCATAGGTGACCGCGCCTATGACCTGGGTGTCATTGTTGATGAAGGTGACGCGGAAGTCGTGGACAGTTCCGACAAGCTTTTCGTAGTGAAAGGCATCTTCCTGGATCTTGGTGGCGTTCCGGCGAAACCTCTCCGCTCCGCCTGGCTTGACCGGGAAGAGCACGGTGATTTCCGCTATCTGCCCGACTCGCTTGCCGAGACCGTCGGGCTGCCTGGCCACTTTCGGAGTCGCGTCCGCCGGAGTCGCCGAGGTCTCGGACCTTTGCGTCGTCATGGCTCCCTCTCCCTTTGATCTTCTCTTGGCCGGCCTGCGGGCTCCTTCTCCGCTCTGAGGTTGTTCGAATTCTTCCCAATGTCAGCTTTGTCGCCCCGCGGGGCGTCGGCAAGACGATCACTACAGCATGGGTCGAAGGCTCAGGAGGGGTCCTCCGCAACCGGCTTTGAGCCGGAGTCGAGTCGGCGGCGGCCGTCGAGGGGGCGGGCGGGGGTGTGCGGCCGGTGGAGGTGGTGGGTGCCGTAGCGTTCGATGGCCAGGAGAGCGGCGTCGTCTGCGGGTTCGTGGCCGATGT
>NZ_JBIATN010000070.1:0-15304 GCF_042891825.1 Streptomyces sp. NPDC001852 | reverse complement strand
TGGTTCCTCACCGGCGGGTGCGGCCGGGAGTCAGCAGCGTCAGAACGGAGGTTCGGTGGAGAAGGTGCCAGTCCAGACGGGTTCAGCCGGTTTAGGCCTCGGCTCTTGAAGAACTCGCATGGCGTCCTTGATGCGGCCGAGGTCGATGAGGCGCCGGGCGAGGAGGGAACTGTTGGAGGGCAGGTGTCGTTCGAGGACGGCGACGGATTCCTCCGTGCGGCCGGCCTCTGCCAGCAGGTCGGAAACGCTCCAGGCCGCGTACCAGGTGTCGCCCTCGGGATGCGCATGCGCCTGCTCGATTGCTTCGTCGAGCAGGCCGCACTCGGCCATGAGCGGAAGCCTCATCCTGAAGAAGTCCCACTCCTCCTCACCGTCGTGGCGCGTCTTGAGGGCATCGAGGTAGGCCAGGCCGTCGTGGGGGCGGCCGTGGTCGGCGTACAGAGTGCACAGTGTGCCGATTATCCAGTCCTCGCCGCCGCCGGGTGATTCCGCGAGTGTGCGCATCACCTGGATCGCCTCGTCACCCCGCCCGTGCCGGGCCAGGAGTTCGGACAGGTACACGGCCCCGTGATACCGGCGGGCTGCAGAGTCGCCCGGCTGCCGGTACACGTCGATCGCGCCTTCGACGTCGCCGCGTTCCTCCAGTACCTCTGCAAGGCGCCGTGCGGCGTGCCCGTGGTACTCGGTCGCCGCGTACGCGCGCAGTTCCTCGATCCGGTCATGCCTCGCCAGCAGGTCGGCCAACTGGTCACGGCCGTTGACGGAGGTGGTTGTGCGGGTGTGCAGCAGGGCGATCGCGTCCTCGACGCGGCCTTGGCGCTCCCGGATCGCGGCCAGCAGTCCGACGGCGTTGAACGGCTCGGTCCGCCGGTTGTCGCAGTCGGGATCGCCACAAGCGGGGACGGCCTCGACCCGGCCCTCCAGCAACGCTGCCGCCTCCTCATCCAGGCCTGCGCCTTCGGCGATGTCGACGAGACAGTTTGCGAGGAACCAGTCGTCGATCCCGGCTCTCAGCAGGGTGAACGCCTCGCCGCCACGGTCGTGGCGGGCCAGAAGACGTGCGAAGTATTCCAGTGCCAGCCGGTCTCCCGCCTGCGCGTACGGCCGGGCAGCCTCGATCGCCTCCTCGACCCGTCTCCAGCCCTCCAGCAGATCCGCTTTGGCCCGGGTGGCCGGCCACCAGCCCGTCGCCACATAAGGAGCGAGCGTCTCCAGCGCCTCTGTCTGTCGGCCCTGCTCGCCGAGCAGGCGTGCCCACTCCCGCGCGCAGAACCACTCTCCACGCCCGGCCTGGAACTCCACCTCCCCGGCATGGCCGAGCTCAAGGAGCCGCGCGACCAGCAGCGGCGGAATGCAGCCGGACAACGTCCGGGCCTGGTAGTCAAGATCAGCAGCGTCCACGGCAGCGCACCCTAGCCTCCACCTCCGACAACGGCCTGCGCCCCGCGGTGGTCAAACTCCGGTGACGGAGGGGGAGTCGTAACGAACGCCTGGCTGCGAGGTCACTGACAGTCGTAGTACGACCCATCGAACACGCCCTAGGGTCGTATCCGATGGGTCAGGTGACCGGCGAGGGCTGACCCCGTCCATGAGGTCACTTCACTTCGACCATGACCTTCCACGGCGTGATCACCAAAGGACAGATACGACCTGCGTCGGGGCGGCAGTGTCGTTGCGCAGTGATGGTGGCGGTGCCGTCATGTTCCGCGTGGAATGTCGCTGATGCGTCGCCGTTCGGTGCCGTACGGCCAGAGGTACGCCTGAGAACAGTGGAGTTGCTGGACGTCGGGGTGCTCCAGGTCCAGGTGAGACCGTTTTCGTGGAGGCCGGTGAGCCGGACTTCGATGTCGTCACCCAAGCTCGCGGTCACGGAACGGCCGTTGTCCGAGTTCGTGAGCGCAATGCGCTGGGCCAGCCGGACCCGGTCGGATGTCTGGCTGTGGGCAGCCCCCGGTGCCGCAGCGGCGGCCACACCGGGCGCGGCAGCCGGGGCGGCGTGCGCGGTCGTCGGGATGAGAAGTGCGGCGAAGGCAGTGACAGCTGCGGCAGCGGTACGGGCGAGACGCACGAGATGACGGTCCTCTCGAAGATCACGGGCAGTTCGTGATCTTCGTACTGGCTCCCGCCCGCGACCCGCCCGGCAGCCGGGGACGGCTCTACCCGATCGGGTGGTAATTGTGATCGTCAGCCCGTCACATCCGGCACTTAGGATCCATCCCCGTGGCAGAGGCACCCGATGAGTTGATCAAGCTGGGAACGATCCGCCGAGGAGGAACGCGCAAAGCTCGCAGGTCTGGCCGGCGACGAGTACGACGCCCAGTGGCGCCGGTGGCGCGAGGCGTCCCAGGCCGTACAGGCGGCCATCACCGCGCATGCCGAAGCCACCAAGGCCAGCCGCTACGAGGTGGAGCAGGCCGTGAAGCGCGCGGTCCGGCACGCCGAGGAGGACCCGGCCGACGAGTAACTGCCGGATCTACCGCTGATCCGGCCACGCAGCCACGAGGCCGACGGTCTCCTCGTCGGTAAGAGTGAGGCACGCATCGGGCAGGCTGCCGTACTCGTCGACCCAGCGCCGGAATTTGTCGCGCGCGGTCTCCTCCCGGTTCCACCAGCCCTGCTGCACCGGCCGGCCGCCGGTGGTGAGCAGCAGGTGGTAGCGGCCGGGGCTTGATGGTGATCTTCCCGGACTTGCGGTGGACTCGACGGCGGACGATCTGGACGGCCTGGCAGGCGCCGGGGAAAAGCACCGATCAAGGGTTCAAAGAGGGTTTCGCAGTCAGCGATGATTGGGGTTCAGCAAGGTGGCGGCCGCGGCGACGAAAGCGATGGATGCTTCCTTGGCCGCATGCCGCCGGGCATCCAAATCAGTCCGGTCGGTAGCCCTGCGCAGCGCGTACGTGGCATCTGCGGCCTGCTGGGCGAGGCCGGCCAGCTCGGGGACAAGGACCTGAAGGCGGATGTGGGGCGCTGTGATTGCCGCCCGGGTGTCGTGGGACCTCGTCTGGGCCTCCAGCTGATGCTCGGTGCCTGCCTCGGTCAGGGCCAGGCGCTCCCGATGGAACATCGCCGAGCGGTGCGCGTCCAAGGCGGCCGCGAAGTCCGTGACAGCGCCGAGCTGGTCCTGGCGGTGGCTGTCGGCACGCTCCTCGGCGCGTCCGGTGCGTGCCGAGCGGTGCTGGAGGAGTCCGGCGGTCAGGGCACCGGCGAGGGTACCGAGTACGGCAACCATCGAAGGCCATATGGACATCCGCTGGCGGGTCCTCTCGGATAGTCGGTTTCGGTGGTGAGGTCGGCGGACAGCGAGGAACGCGGTCGGCGCGCGGTGGCCGGGACGCTGTCGACCGAGCTGCACACCGCACGCGGCACGCACCGCTCAATCGGTCGGCGACCCGACGAACGAGAACTGGGCCCGCCGCTACGGGGGAAAGCGGCGGGCCCAGCAAGCCACACAATGCCACACCAGCAGCCGGGCTGCCGTTCGTGAGCAAGAGGAAGCAGTACCTCAGTTGATGCCGAACCTGCTGAGGGCTGTAGTCCAATCGGTGACGATGGCGTTCTGCGCGGCGGCAAGGGAGACCTTCCCTGAGCAGACGGCAGTGTGCAGCTTCGTCTCCACCGGGTCTTTCTTGTTGTTGATGCCGCTTCCGGGGTTGTGACCCGGCATCGACGAGGTCGGCTACATCCCGTTTGGCCAGGACGCCGCGAACCTGTTCTTCCAGCTCATCGCATCGCGCTACGAACAGGGCTCCGTGATGGTCACCTCGAACCTGCCCTTCGGGCGCTGGGGAGAGACCTTCTCCGACGACGTCGTGGCCGCCGCGATGATCGACCGCCTAGTCCACCATGCCGAGGTTCTCACTCTAACCGGAGACTCCTACCGGACCCGCCAGCGACGCGAGTTGCTGGCCAAGGAGAACCGCGCTCACCACGGTTGAACTACCAGCCCATGTCCCGGGCGACTTCCCTCTGAGCCGCCGCGATGTCCTCGACGGTCGCCCCGGTCACATCGGCGTCCGCGGCCCACTCCAGCCGTGACAGCAGATCGGCCAGGGCCTGCTTCTGGGCAGGATGGGTGACCGGCACCGAGTCGAGATCCGTGGTCATCAGCCAGTCGAACAACACGATGGCGTCCGCACGCCACAGGCGCACCGACACGGTCGGGAGATCGTCTTCCATGCGCCCATGATGCCGGGCAGACCGAGCTGCTTGACCCAACCGCACGACCCCAGGGGGGTCAATTCTGCGGGACTGGTGGGTGTTCAGTTCTGCGAGAGCGTTGACACGGGGCCGTCGCTGGGCCGTCCGACGCAGACCGGCGATGACAGACGAGACAACTGACGAGCACGTCGACGCACGCCGCAGGGATGCCGCCTCAGGGGAGCCGAGGTGAGAGACTGTCTGCACCACTTCCAGAAGATCTGATTGCCTGAGCTCGGGCGCCTGACCTGGGGTCCAGATCAAAGTGTGACTTCATGTCTGGCACCGGTGGGCCTGCCTACTTGGCACCAGCGGCAATGTCAGATCATCGCGGTACCGTCGGCCCATGACGTTTGACGGCGAAGCGGCCAGACGGTTTCGACCCAGGGACGCAGGCGATGATCCGTGGCGAGGTGATGAGCGTCATCGCGTGATGGCCGAGGCGCTGAACCGCTACGGGTTGTGGGATCACCTGTCGTCGGTGGAGCTGCGTGAGTCCGCAATGACCGAGGTCGCGACCGGCTGCTATCCGCTGCATTTCGACCTTCTCTTCGAGCAGATCGAGTTCTTCGCGGACGGAGAGGAACTGGCCGAAGGCGGGGTCGAGAGGTTCCTTCGAGCGCTGGCACCGGCCCTGGTGCGATACGGCGTGGTGCTGGAGGTCGAGACGGTCCCGGATGTCGACGACTACATAGTTTCGATCAACGGGATCCGTTGCATGGTTTTGAGGCCCGAGGACTGGGAGGGCGGGGATCCGTGGGCTTTGTCGACCGTCCGTCCCTTGGCGGTCGTCAACCAGCTGCTCGCTGCTGCCGGGCGTAGCGCGCTGCGTGCTCACACCCTCTACGCAGGTGGCAATGAGGGACTCGTCTTCCTGATGGACCCGCGAGCCGCCGAGGCGTTGCGAGCCAGCGGCTTGTTCCCCGAGCATGAAGTGCCAGCGCTGGCCGACGGGGAGTGAGTGTCTAACTGCGTGACAACGCTGACGCACAGCGGTGAACAACCGCGGACGTCTGCGGACCGTCGCTGCAGGTGAGAGACACACCAGCACGAGGTCAAGCGCCCAGCAAGGTTCGTTCGGGACGAAGAGGTCGCGGGTTCAGAAGTCGGCGGACTGGTCGAGGTGGAACGGTGAGCCTGCACGAGTCGGAACCCATCCCTGCCGTAGGGCAGCCGCGATGGCGTCGGCAACGTCGGAGGGCAGGACCGGGTTGCCTGGGCGTTCGAGCCAGTTGCCAGTGTGAGGCTGGTTCGTGGTGACGACCAGGGTCGTCCCAGGGTGCCCTGCATGCTCCACGGCGTACGTACACGGCGACCAGCAGAGACCCTGGCCGTACGTGGGCCTGCGTCGCAGCCGCCAGCGGTAGCTCCTGCCGTCGACGACTATGTGCCGTGATCCCTTGCGACCAAGTGCCATGGTTTCTCCCCCGGTTGCCAGCATGCTAGCGGCCAACGCATAGCGGAGGCGCGGTGCGGCACTCGGGCCGTCTCTGGGCCGTCCGGAGTCACCGGATGCCAACGACGACAGGAGCCCATGGCATCCGAGCAGTTCAGAGCCGTGGGCTTCGTCAGTCCCGCTGGTCGGCGAGACCCTTGATCAGTAGACCGGCTACCGATCATCACTGCGCGGCCAGGCAACCAAGGGCCTGTGTCCCGCCCCGAGCCCGATCGTGCGGGCAACCACGGGGAACTACGGTGCCGAGCGGGCACAGCGCAACGCGACGGCCCCCGACCGTCGTACCTGGTCAGGGGCCGTCAACCTGCGCGGTGAGTGTGGGATTTGAACCCATGGTGACTCGCGCCAGGACGGCTTTCAAGATCACCCCGGAGAGACTCCGCTGACCATGACTTCCAAACTAGCTACGCCGACCGCGTGCCCAACTGACGGCCGCTTGATGGACCGCAACAAAGGACCCTCAACGGGCCTACGTGTGGTGGTCGAAGGCGTCCAAAAGCATCAGGAATGCCCCATATGCACACATTGCCATGGCCAGCCCTCCCCACAGCTTCGGAAAGGTCCGCTGGAACGTTGGAGAACCCCTCTTCCACGAGTCCGGCTTGATTCTCCCGGTGAAGACCAGGAACCCCAGCGTGAACAGGACGATCAAAAGCGCACTGAAAGCGAGCAGTGACCCCACGCGCCCCCAGCCTCCGACGAAACGAGCCGAGCTTACGCCCAGCGAACGCCGCTCGCACCGCAGCTTCAGCACGCTCAGGCGCCGTTAGAGTCGACAGCTTCGGGCCGTCTCGGGGCCGCCGAAGGGCGCTCAACAACGAACAACGCTGACAACCACCGACAGCTAAGTCGCAGGTCGCAGCGTTGATCGATTACGCGGCCGCGGGTCAGAGACCCTGCCCTTCACTTCTTCGGTTACTGAGCGCATTCGACAGCGCTTGGCTTGCCCATCGAGCCTCCATCGACCTAACGGGGCCCACGAAGGACTTACGTCGGGTACTCGAAGTCGTGCACCGCAAAGTCGGTGACCGGGCGGTACCCGAGCCGCTGATAGAGGCCGTTGCTGGTGGGGTTGGCCAGGTCTGCGAACAGCAGGACATGCGCCGCGCCCGTGGCCAGCGCAGCCCGGCTCACCTCGACCGTTGCAGCGCCCGCGTAACCGCGACCGCGCAGGTGGGCTGGAGTGTAGACGGGCGCCACCCGGATCTGGCCGGCAACCATCGGACTCATGCCCGCCATGGAAACGGGGATGCCGTCCGGGGTCTCCCAGAACGTGACCCGTCTGTTGGCAATGCGCGTGTCGGCCCAGGAGCCGGCGTCCGCGGAGGCAAGTTCCCCGATAGCGGCTGCAAACTCGCGGTACCATAGCATGAGTTGCTCGCGATCCCGCTCGCCCGCGACTCGACCTCGGCCCTCCGGGAGTGGCTCCGGTGGCGTGAGCGTACCGAGGCGGTACAGGCGCTGCCGCTCGCGGAGCGTCGGCGTTGCGCCCGAGTGTCGCTGCCAGGCCTCTACGAAAGCGGCCGCGGTGTCGTCGTCCGCGCTGACGCCGGGCAGGGCGCGGCCGAGGCCGGCCAGGTGAGCGGCGAGGGCGTCGGCCTCCTCGGGAGTGAGGGGAGTGAGGTACAGGCGGCGGGGCGGGGTACGGAAGAAGGCCGCGCGGACCTCGCCCGCCCGCTCCAGCCAGCCGAAGGCGGGAGCTTCGGTGCCGTACGCGTCCAACCCGCGTGTTCTAAGTGTCTCGGTTACCGTCAGCGGGAGGGTGTGAAGGACCGGGCGCGAGTGTAGGAAGTCTCCAGCTCGGGCGAGAAAGCAGTCGAGGTCTTCGGTGAGGTGCCAGTCATCCGGGCGCATGCCTCATGATCCCTTGTGCTGTCAGCGGGCGCCCGCGGTTTTCCGCTAGAAAGCGTCTGACATCCACGGCCGACATCAACGTGGCCGGACTGCCACGGATGAAGAGGATCGTCTACGGATCAGAGGGCCGCGCCCGTCCGGGGTCCCGGCAGGCTGCGCGGCGCCGAGATCGAACTCATAAAGCGGTGGCTTCCTGGCAGCCAGCGGCAGTGGCCAGCTAACGCAGGCCACGAGTGCGCTGCCGTCCTCGGTGAGAAAGAGCAGGGTGAACCGTGTCCGATTGTCAGGATCGATCAGCGCTGTGCGCACAGGCCGGCCATATTCCCTGATGAGCTGCACTGCTCGCTCCAGGCCAGGAGGTTCGAACCCGCGCATCCGCATGCGCTGAAGCCGGCGACTGAAGACTCCGGCATGCGCACCAGTGGGTTGTACCCGTTCCTCCACCGAATAGGGGGCACCGCTACGGAGGGCGGCCAGAGCTATCACGGACGCCTCGTCATCACCGATCAACAGCGATACCAGCACATGCCTTTCCATGGTCACCCCGTTTGGATCGTGCGGTACAGCAGCCAGGTACCGCAACCCTAGTAACCACCCCCGCACGGTAGCGCCCCTCCGGGCCCGCTCAGCGGCCGGTATGACCCCCGCTGACCGATCGCGCTAGAGCTACGGATCAGAAGGTCCTGCCACCACGAGACGGCTCGGGCTCTCGTCCCAGGTCGTCCGTGGACAACGAGGGATTCAGCGCCGCGGAGTTCAGCGCAGAGCCCGACGCTCGTCTACGCGGCGTGTCGGCACACCCAGAAACACGTCGGGTGCCGCAGAGCCATAAACGATGTTGAACGTTTCCAGTCGATAGGACCAGGCCCCGTCACAACTGCCGACGAACCGGTAGTTGATCTGCCATTGCAGCCATTGGCCGGGAGCCAGACGAACGGCAGGCGGGCGCCGATTGCGTCGTGGCATGGCAAACATGCTCACCTCTGGCGGGTCCACGCGCAGCAGCCCATCGACCTCGCGAAGGACCGTCCCGGGTGCCGACAAGTCCCGTACTTGTATGCGAGGTTCGAAGGAGTCGAACTCCCGCATGGCGACCTCGTGATGGGCAGTACTCAAGCCCGGGGGCAGCGAGAAGGCCGTTGGTGCGGCGTTTCTGCGAGCAGCTCCAGGGCCGCCGCGCGACTTCTTCGTCCACGACGTGCGTACCCGTTGAACGACAACATCCATGGGACCAATCATCAGGCGGGACGCCGCACTGCGGCCACAGAGTTACGTGTCGTGCCAGGACCGTGCAGATCGAGCGGGGAACCACGGGGAACAGCGGCGAGTTACAGGCAACTCGAAGCGATCGCCCGTGGCCCGGAAGTCGCAGCTCACGGCGCATCCTCCCCACCTCGCTCCTACAGCGGTGATCACGTGTCGGGTGTGCCGGGCACGGGACGGGGAGCCTCTAGGCGTAGCACGAGTGCACGTAGGGCCCGCAGTTCGGCGTCCAGGGCCTGCGCACCTTCACGGGTGAGGGTTACCCATGTTCGGGGGCGTCGACCGGCGTAGCCCTTCTCCACGGTGATCATTCCGGACTCCTCCAGCACCTTCAGGTGCCGGGAGAGATTTCCGTCGGTGACGGCCAGTTGCTTCTTAAGGAAGCTGAACTCGACCCGGTCGGCTTCGCGGGCAACGGTGAGGACGCCGAGCCGCACGCGCTGGTGGACGGTGTCGTCCAGCGCCTGGGTGGGATGCAGTTCCTCTTGGTCGTCCTGCGTAGCGGTCGAGTCTTCGACGCTCATGAGACGACCGTACCCGCAACCGCTACACCGGGCGCGCCCCGCCGGCGGACCGCTGTCCACTCGCACAGACCGGCGAGGAGCAGGACGGCAGCGAGCAGAAGGGCCTTGACCTGCGGTCCGTCGGCCCAGCCGGGGTGGGCGGGGTGCTGCCAGGGAAGCCATCCACTGCCCCAGGAGGCTCCCAGGTACCCCGTGAGCAGCAAGGCGTGAGCGGTGCCGGCCGCCGCGGCGATCCCACTGCGTTCGGCAATGCCGAGGGCGATAAGTCCGATGCCGACCAGGTACCACGGGGAGGCGTAGCTGTTCTCCAGCAGCACGGCCTCCCACGGCTGGTCCTTGCCGAACAGCAACACCACCAGAGCTGTCGTGATCACAGTGGTGGCTGCGGCGATCACGCGGACCCACATGCCGCGCCGGGGGACAACGCCCCGGGCCTCGCCGCGCAGGCGGTACCAGCGGGCGAAGGCGAACCATGCGAGAGGGAGGAGCGCGAACCACACGCCCCATGCCGCGAAGCGCAGGAAGGCTCCGTCGAACTCGCCCTTAAGGCAAGGGGTTCCCGGTTCGTGGACGACGCATAGGCCGGTCAGCTCAGCGTAGGCAATGGTCGGATAGGACCCGATGTAGCGCCCGTGGGCTCCGAAGTTGAAGGCGTACCGGGCAACCGGAACGGCCGCCAGTGCAAGGAGCCCGAAGCCAAGGAGAAGAGTCCATGCTCCGTTGGTCTGCGTGCGGGTCCTCGCCCGGAGGCCTTCCGTCGCAGCCAGCAACGCGGCTGCGGCCCAGCTCGGTTCCGATCCCGCGCTGCTCGGTGCGGATGTTCCCATCTGTCCCCCTTGTGGCATGCGCTTCGGCAGCGCTCGTGAGCGGACCGTCAGATGGGCGTCCGCTCACAACATAACTTTGCAACACAAAGTACATGGCAATCAAGAGTAAGCCGCGCACTGGCCACGCCAATGGATCGGAAGACTTCTGACATCCACGGCTGACTGTGAGGATGTCGGTGGTGCCGCCCGAGGCGGTCTTGCCAGGGGCTTCCTGGCTGCGGATCGAAGTCCGAAAGCGGTGCTCACGCACGAGCGCCCTCCCGGGCCGTCCTGGGGCCGTGGAAGGGCGCTCAATGGTGGCCAACGTCGACAACTGCCGACAGCTCATCAGCAGGTCAGGGCGTTGATCGGTTAGACGGCTGCAGGTCACGGCCGCCAGTGATCAGTTGTGGCTGAGCTGAGCTACAGGCCCTCGCTCGATCAACGAGCCGTCAGGCCCCAGCGTGTATACGCGCGGCGCCGGTATCGCGTCAACCGCCCTCCGTAGCGCCGCTTCCTGCTGGAGCGGTCTCTTGCGCCCACCTACCGGGTCAAGGCCTTTCGTACCGCCTCCCGGGCGCTGGCCGCGCTGCCCGAGGGCGAGGTGGCCGAGCGGGCCGCTGCCGGGACCCTGGAGGCGCTCAAACGGGTCGGGCCCAAGACCGGGCAGGTCGTGCGGGAGGCGTTGGCCGGGGAGGTGCCCGGATATCTGCGGAAGCTGGAGGAGGAGGCGGGGGCGTCGGTCGGGGCCGGGGGCGGTGCCGGAGCCGAGCTGCGGGCCATCATCCGGGGGGACTGCCACACGCACTCGGACTGGTCCGACGGGGGCAGCCCGATCGAGGAGATGGGGCGGGCCGCGGCCGAGCTGGGCCATGAGTGGACGGCGCTGACCGACCACTCCCCCCGGCTGACCGTGGCCCGCGGCCTCTCGCCGCAGCGGTTGCGGGAGCAACTGGCGGTGGTGGCGGAGCTGAACGCGCGCTGGGCGCCGTTCCGGCTGCTCACCGGCATCGAGTGCGACATCCTCGAAGACGGCTCGCTGGACCAGGAACCGGAGCTGCTGGAGCAGCTGGACGTGGTCGTGGTGTCGGTGCACTCCAAGCTGCGGATGGACGCCCGGTCGATGACCCGCCGGATGGTGGCCGCCGTGCGCAACCCGCACGCCGATGTGCTCGGGCACTGCACCGGGCGGCTGGTGACGGGCCGGGGACGGCCGGAGTCGGAGTTCGACGCGGACGCGGTTTTCGCCGCCTGCGCCGAGTCCGGTACGGCCGTGGAGATCAACAGCCGCCCCGAGCGGCTGGACCCGCCCCGCCGGCTGCTGCGCCGGGCCGTGGAGGCGGGCGTCCTGTTCTCCATCGACACCGATGCGCACGCGCCCGGCCAGCTCGACTGGCAGATCCTCGGCTGCGCACGGGCCGAGGAGTGCGGGGTTCCCGCCGATCGGGTGGTGACCACCTGGTCCGCCGACGAGCTGCTGGACTGGACCCGGGAGGGCCGGGTCCCGGCACGTGCGGCGGGTTCCTGACCCGCCCGGCGTGGTACCCGGCCCGCAGCGAGGGCCGAGGGCCGGGACGCCCCGGACGGCCGGGCAAGGGGCCCTCGGACCGTCAGGAAGGGAGCCGCTGATGGAGCGCGCCGCCGTCTTCGATGTCGACGGAACCCTCGTCGACACCAACCACCTCCATGTCGTCACGTGGTGGGAGGCGTTCCGGCAGGCCGGACACGACGTGCCCATGCACGCGGTGCACCGGGCCGTCGGTCTGGCCTCCACGGACCTGATCGCCCAGCTGCTCGGAGACGGCCGCGACACCGATCGGGACGGCGAGCTGAGCTCCGCACACAAGGCCCTGTACGGCCAGTACTTCGACCGGCTGCCGGCTCTGCCGAAGGCCGGGGAGCTGTTGCGCCGGCTGCACCGGGACGGCTGGACGGTCGTCCTCGCCACCTCGGCGAGCGGTGCCGAGCTGGGCGCGCTGCGGCGGGCCATCGACGCCGACGACGCGATCGCGGACACGGCGAGCTCGGAGGACGTGCGGGAGGGCAAGCCCGCCCCGGAGCCGGTGGAGCACGCCCTGGAGCTGGCCGGGGTTCCGGCCTCGCGGGCGGTGTTCGTCGGGGACACCGTGTGGGACATGCGCGCGGGCGTCAAGGCCGGGGTGCGCTGTGTCGGGGTGCTGTGCGGCGGGATCCCCCGGGCCGACCTGGAGGAGGCCGGGGCGGAGGCCGTCTACGCGGACCCCGCCGACCTGCTCCAGGGGCTCGACGGGAGCCCGCTGGCGTGAGCATCATGGGAAGAGGAATGCCATGTCAGCCGCCGACCTGGGGACGGCGCACATGCGACAGGTCATCCGCACGATGGAATGTCGCGGACCGACCGCACGGTGATCACCGTGAGCAGGGAGATGGACCTGCAGACCTGTCCGGCACTGGCCGAGGCCACCTCCGTCATCCCGCTGGCCGGCGAGACGCTCTACCTGGACCCGCCGGAAGTGCCTTTCATGGACTCCAGCGGCCTGAACCTGCTGATCATGCTGCGCCGCCGCCTTCACGCCGAAGGTGGCCGCCTTGCCGTCACCGCCCGCAGGCTCAGCCCGAACGACTGCTGCAGCTGACACAGGCCAGCGAACTGTTCACGGTGATCCCTTCCGGCACGGCTGGCTCCGACCCAGTGCCGGCCTCCTGACCGGCCACGACATAGCCCCGCCGGTCACTCGCCGACACGCGCCCCGTCGTGCCGGTGCGCCCGCTGGCCCCGCTGCGGTGTCCGCATAGGAGGGTCACCTCTTGCCCCTTACTAGGCCTTGGGCGGGCGGTCCGGAGCATTGGGCAGTAAGGCCCGTTCTCAAGGTCCAGCGCAGGCGCCTTGACGGCTTGTGGTTTCGCAGCAACAGCGCGAGCGGGCGCAGGATTACCGATGAGTCGCTCGCCTTCGACAGGATGGGCGCATGACCGAGATCCGCACACCCCGCCTCCTCCTCCGTAGCTGGCACGACGACGACCTCGCACCGATGGCGGACATCAACGCAGACCCCCGGGTCATGCGCTGGATCGACGACGGCTCGGTGCGCGACCTGGAACACACGGCCGAGGACATCGAGCGGTGGGAAGAGGAGTGGGACGAGGAGGGCTTCGGCCTCTTCGCCGTCGAACTGCTGGCCTCGGGCGAACTGATCGGCTTCACGGGACTGTCCGTGCCCGACTTCCTGCCGGAAGTGATGCCCGCCGTGGCGATCAGCTGGCGGCTCGGCTCACAGTTCTGGGGCCAGGGATACGCATCCGAAGCCGCCCACGCCACGCTGGAGTTCGCTCTCCAGGACCGCGGCCTCGACCGCGTCATCAGCATCAACCGGGTGGGGGACAACGCCTCCGAGAGCGTCATCCGCAAGCTCGGCATGCTGCCCGAGCGGGAGACGGCACACCCGGTGTACGGCTACCCACTGCGCATTCACGCCATCGATCTCACCGAGTTCCAGGCGTGAACCGGCCCCGCCTTCGACCACCGCAAGGCAGCCGACCACTGTCCCGACATCCCCGAGCGCATTGGTCACGACGGCACGAACACGAGGCGACGGATGTCGTCCTCCTGCCAGCCGCGCGCTGGCGGACAGCGTGCAGTTCGCCCAGGCGCCGGCGGAAGAGGACCGCCGTTGCGGATGAGCAGCGTGTGCGGGTGGTACGGCTGCCACCCCTCCCGCTCGCGGAGCCTCTGCACGAACTCGCAGTCGTCGACGTGATCGCCCGCCCAGGCGGTGACCTGCTCAGCTTCGAGCCGCTGCTGCCGCAGCTGGCACTGAAGTGGTGTCCTGGCTGCGGTACGTCCCGTGCTTGTCCAAACGCGGGGACATGAGAGGTCGGCTGCGAGGGCACGCTCTGGCCGGGCCGGCGTGAGCACCATGACCGGTCCAGGTCAATCAGAGGTCCGACGCAGGACCAGGCAGACGAAACCCCAGGTGTCCCGGTAGACCCGCAGCCATTCCGAGCGTCGGGTGGTCGCGGTCTCGAGCGCCTGCGAACTGTCGGGGTCGCCCGGGCGGTCGAGGGCCCATGAGGCCAGCGACCCCCAGCAGGCCCATTCGTAATCGTCCAGCTCGCGGCGCGTGCTGACATGCCCGTCTACAGGAGTCCACCCTTCGGCGACGACCCGGTCCACGGTGGTCGCCAGGTCGGTGAAGTCACCGAGCGTTTCTATGGCCTCCCCAGAAGGCTCTCGGTCCCAGAACCCCTCACCAATCAGGACCCGGCCGCCGGGGGCCAATTGCTTCCCGGCTGCTGCAAGTGTGGGAAGCAGACCGCCGAAAGCATGCGTGGCCCCGACACTGAGCACCAGGTCGAACGACCGGGGGGAGACAAAATCCGCGGCGTCCTGGTGGTGCAGGACGAGGCGCTCGTTGACCCCGAGGCGGCTGGCTGCCTCGCGGGCCTGGGCCAAGTCGTCCCGGGAGATGTCGACGCCCTCAGCCTGCAGCTGAGGCCACGTGGACAGGCCGCGCAAGAGCCATTCCCCGCCACCGCAACCAAGGTCAAGGACACGCTCGTCACCGCGCGGAACGCCGCGCTCCAGCAGCCGACGGACCGAGTCGTCGTCGAGCGGAGCCTTTATCGGGTGCTCAGCATGGGCAATCCTGGAGATCTGTTCGCGATTCACCGGCGCAGCTTGTCAGCGCTGGAGAGCGAGCGCACCTCGTTTTCGTTGCTGGGCCCCAGCCAAGGCGACCGCCGATCCACAGGTCTTGATGCGATGAAGGGGCGAAGTCCCGCCTTCCGCGGGTGGCCTGGGTAGACGCCGGTCACCCACTACGTGGCGGCGAAGGAGCCTCAGGTGAGCGAGTACGACGGACACCAGTACGTCGGTGTCGACCTACACCGCAGGCGGTCCGTGATCGTGCGTCAGGCCGACGACGGTGTCCAACTGAGCGCAGTACGCATCCTCAACGACCCGGTGGCACTCGGTCTGCAGATCGAGCAGGCCGGGCCCGATCCCGACGTGGTCCTGGAGGCCACCTACGGCTGGTACTGGGCAGCCGATGTCCTGCAGGCCGCCGGGGCACGCGTCCACCTGGCCCACCTACTGGGCGTGAAAGGCTTCGCCTACCGGCGTGTGAAGAGCGACATCCGCGACGCTGCGGACTTGGCGGACCTGCTGCGGATGGGGCGGCTGCCGGAAGCCTGGATCGCGCCGCTGCAGGTCCTTGAGCTGCGCG
>NZ_JBIATN010000069.1:0-15992 GCF_042891825.1 Streptomyces sp. NPDC001852 | reverse complement strand
CCAGCCGGGCCAGCAGCAGGCGGCGAAGCTCAGTGTCGTCGGGGCGGTCGAGGACCAGGATGCCGCACTCACCCCGGCGCAGCGGGCCGCCGCCGTCCAGGCCCACCAGCAGGCCGCGATGCCGGAGTTGCTGGAGGGCCGCACTACGGATCCGGCGACGCTGGCTGCGCACGCCGGAGAACCTTGCTCCCTTCGCCGCCTTCACACGCGAGGCCGATTCCAGCCGCCGGGCCATCGGCGACCGCCAGCAGCCGGTGCAGCCCACCGACGCCGCCAGCCCCGCCGACCAGCGTCAGCACCAGACGCCCCAGCCAGGGCAGTAGGCCGCGACCGCTCAGGGATGCCCGACGCCGGGCGGAAGTGGAAGCCCCCGCCCGCGCGGAAGCGGAAGCGAACAGGCTCCGCGGCATCTTCCGCCGCCGCTGACCGCCCAACCTGCGGCACGCCAGAGACGGGCCTGTGGTCGCCCCCCGACCACAGGCCCTACCATGCTGCCGAGGTCCCCGACCACGCCAGGGCAGGGCGCTGCCTGGTGTCGGGCAAGACTGCCGCTATGACCCGACCACGGCAGGTCAGTGTGCTGGCATACCTCCCCGACTGTCGGGAGGCACGAGAAAGGCCGGCATCTGCCGCAGACCTACGCGTCGGCCTGCTGGCGCAGGTACAGGAAGAACCGCAGCCGCATGCTGGGCTCGTCGACCCAGTCACCGGGGCAGGTCAGCGCGGAACGGGTCGGGCTCCGTGATCGGCGGCGGGGAGTGGCCCGCAGAATATCGACTCGGATGGCAATGCTGTTCGATCCGCGCCCGCCTGGGCGGCAACATCTCTTGCGTCAACCCTTGCGTCTTCTCCTGCGGTATCTCTTGCGACTTCTGTTGCGTGAGCCCTGCCGACGCCGCCGGGTCTGTGCACGTCACTCCCACCGTATGGGCGTGGTCGGGGGTCTGACATCCCCGTTTGCGGCCGCTTTCGCCCATGTCCCTGGCAGTGAGTGAAGGAGAAGGGACGGGCGGGATGGGCGGCGCGGACGCGGCCGGGGATTGGGGCGCGCTTGCCTGTGTTGCGCGCCGGGCGGGGCCGCCGCGCCAGCCGCCGGACAAGCGGCGGCACGAGAGACATGGGGTTGCCTTAGCCGGGAGGCGCCCATGCGTCCGGTCCGGCTTCCCTCCATTCCACCCAGGCAGCGCTCGCCACGTCTTCAGGCTCGACGTCTTCGGATCCGGTCTGGCGTAGGAACTCGACGATGTCGAGCAGCGTGTATGCCATGCCCATGAAGTGGCTGCCGACGCGGACCCGCCTGCCGCCGTCCTCGGCCGGCGGGTAGACGACGACCTGTGGTGTCTCGGTCACCGTTTCAGGGTGCGGCGCGGGCTGGCAGCGCGCATGCGGGACGCCGGAGCCGTTCGTAGTCTGGTGGTGCTCGGGGCTCTCACGGAGGTCTACCGATGCCCCGAACCATATGGTCAGGCGCTATTTCTTTCGGATTGGTCACCGTTCCGGTCAACGTACAGAGCGCGACCGAAGATCACAGTATCCGTTTCCACCAGTACCACCTGGAGGACATGGGGCGTGTCCGCTACCGCAAGGTGTGCGAGCTGGAGGACCGCGAGGTCGACCAGTCCGAGATCGGCAAGGGCTACGAGATGACCCGGGACCGGGTCATCCCGATCACCGATGAGGACCTGAGCAACCTCCCCCTGCCGACGGCGAAGGCGATCGAGATCGACGCCTTCGTGCCGCTGGAGGACATCGACCCGATCCGCATGGGCGCCGGGTACTACCTCGCCGCCGGCGGACAGGTCGCCGCGAAGCCGTACAAGCTCCTCGTCGAAGCGCTGCGCCGCTCCAGCAGGGTGGCCATCGCAAAGTACGCGTGGAGCGGCCGCGAGAGACTGGGCATGCTCCGGGTACGCGGCAACGCCCTGGTCCTGCAGGAACTGCTGTGGCCCGACGAGATCCGCGACCCCACCGAGCTGCTCCCGTCGCCGGCCGAGGTGTCCGAGGAGGAGATCGAGGGCGCACTCGCCCTCATGGACACCATGACCATCGACGCGCTCGAGGGCGAGGAGTTCACCGACCGCTACACCGAGGCCATCGCCCAGATCATCGAAGCCAAGCGGGAGGAGAAGCCGCTGCCCGCGGTGCCCGAGCCCGAACAGCCAGTCCAGGTGCTCGACCTCATGGCGGCACTCAACGCGTCGGTGCAGCAGGCCAAGGCCTCGCGGAGCGAAGACACGGGGCTGGCCGATGTGCACGAGCTGCCGAAGAAGAGGGCCGCGAAGAAGACACCGGGCCGTAAGGCGCGGAGTGCCTGAGGTACGCAACCATGGTGCAGCATCCCGCAGAGGGGCGAAAAGGCAGGTTCGAGCGGTTCGCCGAGACCGCATCCAATGTCACCAGCACCCGGTTCTTCTATCTGGTCTGCGTGGCCCTCGTCGCCTTCTTCGTCGTCACACACGCCGCGGGGCTCCCGCTCACATGGCAGCTCCTGGCCGGCGACCTGATGACCTCCGTGAATCTGCTGTTGCTCGCCCTGCTGAAGAACACTGAGCGGCGGGCTGAGCATGCGATCCAGCGGAAGCTGGATGCGATAGCGGCGGCACTGCTGGAACAGGGAGAGGGCGAGACTCGCAAGGCGCAGGAAGATCTGCGGGCAGCGATCCGGATGGATGAGGACACCTAACTCGCTGTCTTCAATCCGATCTTGCGGGGTGTCGGCCGAACGTGAGTGTCCTTGGGTAGCTGCGGCGGCGGCCAGCGAGATACCGAGACTTGACGGGGAGAAGCAACGCCGTCGACTCGGGGTTCACCGGTGGCGGCTGTCCGCCTCCGCCTGGATCAGCATGCAGGCTGAGGGTGTCCGAGGTGGCCTGCAGGGTGAACTGGCCCTCAGGGAAGCGGATGGCGCCGCGCGTGGCGGAGTAGTCGACATCCTGCACCGTGGGCGGCATGCCACCATCGCGAGGGCGGGTTGGTGACGCATCCGGCTCATCTGGCTTCCGGATTGCTGCGAGGATGGCGCGCCCGCCGGAGCAGAAGAATGAAGAGGGGCTGCGTCCGACCCAGCTTCGGGAGGCTGCGGGGGCCGCCGCGAGGCGGCCTGTGAGGCGGCGTCGGCTCACCGGTAGCGTGCCCGGCCCGCGGCCGCGGTCGCGGTCAGGGGCACGGTCAGGAGTGCCGCCAGCCAGAACAGGGGCCGGTAGGCGTGTGCCTGAGCGGTGGGGGCGGCCAGCCAGCTGGCCAGGGCGCTGCCCACGTAGAGTGCCACGCCGAACATGGCCACGCCCGTCGCGCGGGCCGTGGGGGACAGGGCTGTTGCCCACGACTGGATTGTGGAGTGCATGAAGGACCAGCCACCGCCGAGGAGCAGTGCGACCGCGACGAGCGCCCCGGTGGACTGGCTGTACCCGGCGAGCAGGTAGGCCACGGTGATCTGGACACCGCCGGTCACGATGAGGCGTACCGCGGACCACTGTCCGACAAGCCGCTTGACCACCTGGGCCGCGGTCATGGAGCCGACCCCGTACAGGGCGGCGACCGCGCCGGCCAGGGTGGTGGGAACTCCGCGTGCTTCCAGGGCCGGGGCCAGGTAGGTCAGGAAGCCGAGCAGCACCGCTCCTTCCAGCAGCGCCACCGCCATGACGTACCACTGCCACGGCGAGGACAGGACCACACGGAAGGGGGCCAGCAGTGACCCGGAGGGTGGCCGCTCGGGCTCGGGCAGGCGGCGCAGTGCCACTGCCAGGTAGCAGGCGAAGACGCCGGGCAGGGCGAACACCAGTCGCCAGCTGAGGTAGTGCGCCAGGGCCCCGGCGACGACCGTGGCCACGGCGGTGCCCAGCGCGAATGCGGTCATCAGCTCGCTGAGGGGGCGCTGCCGTATCGCGACGGGCACCGTGTCGCCCACGTACGTCAGGGAGGCCGCGATGGAGGCGGCGAAGAACGCGCCGGCCAGGGCGCGGGCCCCGATCAGTACGGGGGCGTTGGGAGCGAGGGCCGAGGCCAGGGCGGCCAGCGCCGCGCCGGTCAGCGACACTCGCATCACCCACACTCGGCCCCACCGGTCGCTGGCCACACCCCACACCGGCTGCATCAGCCCGTACGTGAGGTAGTAGCCGCTCGCGGCCAGGACCACGGTGGGGAGCGGGGCCCCGAGCCGCGGTCCGATGAGAACCAGCATGGGCGCGATGCAGAAGCGGTCGAAGTTGCTGACGAAGCCGGCGGTGCGCAGCAGCCGCAAAGAGGACGTGGGCAAAGTCGCCACCGGAGCCGACGCCGTGGTGGTCACGAGGGGAAGCTCCCTTCCGAGGGGTTCCACGAGAACGGGTGACATAGGGGACCGACCTGGACGGATGCGGTCCAGCACCAGTTCAGCACCGGGCCCCTCGGGGAGGAGGTCGCTGGCTATTACCATCACTCACACCCTGCCGGTCCGGCCCCGCACCTGGTGACGGCAGCATCAGAAGAGGGCGCCCGCGTTCGAGCAGACGCCGGCCGTCCGCAGGAGAGGCACGATGCAGTGAGCGCCGCACGTACACCCCCCGGCGCGTTCCCCCACCGCGAACTGGGGGCCTTCCTGCGCTCCCGCCGCGAACGGCTGGCGCCGGGAGAAGCGGGGTTGCCGGACGGCCCGGGCCGCCGGACGCCGGGGCTGCGCCGGACCGAAGTGGCCGAACTCGCCGGCATCAGCGTGTCCTGGTACACGTGGCTGGAGCAGGGACGGGTGCGTGCCTCGGAGCAGGTGCTGCGCGCGGTGGCGCGGGTGCTGCGCCTGGATGCCGCGGAGACCGCGCACGTACTGTCGTTCGTGGAGGAGAACAGACAGCCCACCGACGCTCCCACCTGGGTGTCGCGGAACCTGCTCAGCCTGGTGCAGGCCATGACACCGCACCCCGCCGTGGTGCTCGATCCGCACTGGGACCTGCTGGCCTGGAACCCCGGGTACGCCGCGCTGCTGACCGATCCGGCGCGGCTGCACTCCAAGCAGCGCAATCTTCTCTGGCTGGTGTTCCGCTGGCCGCCGGCCCGGACCCTGCTCGCCGACTGGGAGGACGAGGCCCGCGCGCTGCTGGGCCAGTTCCGGTCGCGGGCCGCTCGCCGTCCGCACGATCCGCGGTTCGCCGAACTTGTCGAGGAGTTGCTGGCCGACTCCGACGCGGCCCGCTGGTACGAGCGCCGGGAGACAGCCGGGTTCCAGCCCTCGGTACGTCGCTTTCGGCATCCGGCCGTGGGCGAACTGCGCCTGCGGTACGTGAAGCTGGCCGCAGTGGACGAGCCCGGTCATCACTTCCTGGCCTACCTGCCCGATGACCGGGTCTCCGAAGACGCCCTGCAACGACTGCTGGGAAGCGAATGAGCCCGGCGGTCCCGGTCGTTGCGGGACACGGGACCGCGGGGACTCACATCGGCGACCCACGCCGCGCGGCCGGATCAGCCGGACAGCACGGCCTTCATCGCCGCCCTGCGGATCGTGTACGACACCGCAGCGCACGGTGTCGCCTCCGGCACACCGGCACGCGCCCCTGCCGGCGGAGCCGACGTCCTCCAGCCCGCAGCTCGTTCCCCACCCGAAGCCCAGCGTCTGGGGCAGGTGAGCGCCAACAGACCTGGGATCAACAGCGTTCGACAGAACCGGTGAGGCAGTCACGGGCCGCCGTGCGGAACGCGGCCACCAGTCGGCTGCGGTCCACGGCCCGGGTCGCCACGACGACCTGGCCCGGTTCCACACCGTGCAGCGGGATGGCGGTGAGGTCGGGCCGGAGACCGCCTGTGTGCAGGGCGGCAGGGACGATGGCCACGGCCTGCCCCGCGGCGATGCATTCGAGCTTGTCCTCGATGGTCTCGACCGGGGGTCCGTCGGGGGCGGGGCGGCCTCCCGGCCGCGGGTCGATGCGCCAGTACGCGTCCCACTCCCGGTCCGGGAAGCGAGGGATCGGCTCCGCCTCGATGTCGGCGAGCGTCACCGACTTCCGCCCCGCCAGCCGGTGTCCGACCGGTATGAGCAGCATCTTCGGCTCGTCGTGGAGGATCGTCACGCGCAGGCCGTCGGTTCGCAGCGGCAGGCGGGTGATCACCGCGTCGACCCGCCGGTCGAGTAGTGCCTCGCGCGGCTCGTGCCACTCCAGGTGCAGCGTGCGTACGTCGGCGTCGGGGTGTCGGTGCCGCACGTTGCGCACCGCCGGGGTGACGATCAGGCCCGCGGTGTAGCCGACGGTGATCCGGGTGGGCTGCGCGGCGGCCCGGGCGGCGACCGTGGCCTGCCCGGAGATGCGCAACAAGGCGCGTGCGTGGGGGAGAAAGGCCTCCCCGGCTTCCGTGAGCCGCGTGCCCTGTCGCGTACGGTCGAACAGCCGCGCCCCCACCTGAGCCTCGAGCTGGCTGATCTGCCGGCTCAGCGACGGCTGAGCGATGTGCAACTCGGCCGCGGCCCGGCCGTAATGCAGGTGGGACGCGACGGCGGCGAAGTAGCGCACCAGCCGCAGGTCGAGATCCGTCATGCCTGGATCGTATGACGTGGTGCGGAACAGGTCTTTGATCACCGGGAGTGCGCGTCCCTAGCGTGAGATCCATGCCAACCGACAATGAGATCGCTGTCCGGCTCTTCTACGAGGCCCTCTCCACCGGTGACACCGCGCTGGTCGACGAGGCACTCGCTGCCGATTGGGACGCCGTCCCGCCGTTGCGCGCCGGGAGCGGACCGGAAGGATGGAAAGCGAGCATCGCTCACCTGCGCGGTGTCTTCAGCGACCTGACCGTCGAGATCGAGGATGTCGTCGCCGACGGGGACAAGGTCGCGGTGCGGGCGGTCAGCCGTGCGAGGCAGACCGGGGAACTCCTCGGCGTCGAGGGCACCGGCCGGGAGGTCGAGTTCCGGGCGGCCGACTTCCACCGGGTGATCGACGGCCGCATCGTACGGACGTGGCACCTGGAGGACTACTTCGCGATCGCCACCCAGATCGGTCTGGAGTTCACCCGTGGGGCTTGACGGAAAGACGGCGGTGGTGACCGGGGCGGCCCGGGGCATCGGGTACGCGTACTGCCGGCGGCTCGCCGCAGACGGCGCCCATGTCGTCGCTGTCGACATCGACGATCCGGCGGACGCCGTGGCGGAGCTGACGGGTGGGGGCGACAAGCTGGGGCTGGTGTGCGACATCAGCAAGCCCTCGCAGGTCGACGCCGTGGCCGAGACGGTCCTCGACCGGTACGGGCGCTGCGACATCCTCGTCAACAACGCCGGCATCTTCCCTTTCACCGACCTCGACCACGTGACGATGGAGCTGTGGCGCAAGGTGCAGGCGGTCAACGTCGAGGCGACCCTGCTCTTCGCCAAGGCGTTCGCGCCGGGGATGCGGGCCGCCGGGTGGGGGCGCATTGTCAACACCGGCTCGGGCATCACCGTGACGCAGAACCGCGACCTGGCATACCTGACCAGCAAGGGCACCGTACACGCGCTGACCCGGGCGCTCGCCAACGAACTCGGTGGCAGCGGCATCACCGTGAACGCGATCGCGCCCGGCCTGGTGGCGACGGAGGGTTTCCTGGGCCGCGTCAGGACGAGCGGCCCGTCCGCCGACGAGGTCTTCGCCCGCGTGACGGCCATGCAGACCATCAAGCGCCGGTCCGTGCCGGCGGATCTCGGCAACGCGCTCGGCTTCCTGGTCTCGGACGACGCCGACTTCATCACCGGCCAGATCCTGCACGTCGACGGCGGCATGACACGCACGGGAGCCTGACCGTGCTGGGCGCGATCACCGACCCTTTGGATGGAGAGTGCGACGTTCCGGAGGTCACTCTGGGTGGAGTCCGTACTCGGTCAGCCACCCGAGCATGTCCCTGCGGGAGGCTTCGACGAGGCGCCCTCCAGTGAAGCGGATGTCGTTGGTCACCTCTGCCACGCACTCTGGCGGGGGAATGAATGACTGTGCCTCCTGGGCCGTCGGGTACGGCGGCGGCCGCGGGGTCGGTGGGGGAGATCCCTGTAGGTGCGGGGCCGCAGACGACGTACACGGTTCAGCAGCCGCCTGCCAGCAGCTGCCATTTCCGGTACGAGAAGGGTGAGCCGCTGCCGGACGCCAAGTGCACGCCGGGTGCCACGTCGCCGGCGGTGACGCAGGCGGATCTGGCCACGACGATCTGCCGCAAGGGCGGCTACACCAAGGGGATCCGGCCGCCGGAGTCGGTCACCGGCAAGGAGAAGCGGCCGCATGACAACCGGTGTCCACGATCAAGGTGGAAGCCCCCCTCACCGAACACGGTCTGGACCAGCTCACCGCGTGGGTGAAGACGCGGCTGAAAGGCATGCGGTACCGGCCCCGCCGTCATCGACGGTCTCATCGCAAGGACCGGACTCGACCGCCAACCGCCGTGACCTCGGCCATTGAAGATCTCTAGCGCATCGCCTTCATGATGGCGTCATAGGCAGGCTTGTGGGTTCCGTCGTCGGAGATGATCCCGAAGGAGCCGCCCTCCTGGCCTACGTCGTCGGCAGTGTCCTGCAGCAGGTAGTACAAGATCACCGCCGGTGCCCCCTTCTTGAGCGAGGCGATGACCCGTGGCATGTAGATGCGCTGGTCCGTCTCGGAGCTGCAGCCCCGGCAGGTCGGAATACCGATTTCCCCGATGCTGACCGGCTTGTTGTAGCGCGCCTGCAAAAGGGCGATGCGGGCACCGAGCTTGTCGATCTCACCGCTGTCCGTGCCCGGGTAGACATCGACCGTCACCATGTCGAGCACCGGTGCCAGCACGTCGAAGTAGCGGAACCAGCTGGCTTGTTCCGCGTCGTTCATGGGATAGCCGCTGGCGTTGGTGGTGACCTTGACACGCGGGTTGGCCCGGTGGATCACGGCGCCCGCGGTCTCGATCAGCACCTTCAGCTGCTGCAGGTAGGAGGAGGACAGCCCATTCACACCCAACGGCTTGAACTGGCGGAAGTCGCTGCCGTCGGCCTCGTTGAACACCTGCCAGACATCTACGTCGTCCCGGTAGCGCTGAGCCAGGAGGGTCCAGTAGTCCCTCGACACCTTCACGTAGTCCGCGAAAGCGAAGTTCTGCGCCCAGTCAGGGGCGCCGCTGGTCACCAGAAAAACGTGCAGGCCCTTACGACGCGCGTATGACAGGGCCTGGTCGTAGGCGGCCAGCCCCTGATCGGACCACGTGATGGCGTCGACGCTCCCACCGGTGGAGACTACCCAGCTGGCGATCCCGATGCGGACCCACATCTGGCCGTTCGCGACCAGGTCGTCCACATTGGCCTTGAACCGTTCGACATCACTGCTCGAGTGGCTGTCCCGAAGGCCGGCGTTGAAGCCGAATTCCGTCGCCCCGCCCGGCGAGGAAGGTGAAGGGCCCGGCGAGGAAGGTGAAGGGCCCGGCGAGGAAGCTGGATGCCTCACCTCGGCGCCGCGGACGACGAGGAACGCGACCACGGCGGTGAGGACCACCAGGACGAGCCCGCTCCCCCGGAGGGCACCTGTGCGGGTCAACGCGGCCTCGGGCCGCCCCTTTTTCATTGCAGTCGCTTTCCTGGACTCCCAAGGTGCCCTCACGTCCCTGGACGACTCTGTCCGACAAGGGGGCGGCCTCGCTGCGCCTGCCCGCCCTCCCCGCGGTCGCCGAAACCGGCTTCCTGGTGCGCGGCGGGCAGGGCGAGGGCCGGCTCGGCGGCGGCGCTCTCGTCGGCCCCCGCGCCGTATGGGCCTCGGCCCGGGGGAGTGAAGGTCGTGACGACGCCGAGGATCGAAGCGCGGGCACGGTCCAGCAGCTCCCGGCTGCGGGTGATCTGCGGCGAGGTAGTCGCCCCCCAGCGCGTGCACAGCAGTACTCCGCCGGCGAGCCCCGCCAGATGGGCGGTGTCGGCGACCCGCAGCAGTGCCGGGGAGTCGAGGACGACGACCTCGTACTGGTTCACCAGCTCGGCGAGCAACTCGCCCATGACCGGCCCGGACAGCAGCTGGGTGGGGTTGGGCGGCGGGGTACCCGCGCCCAGGACGGCAAAGTGGCCATCAGCGCTCTGCAGCGCCTGCTCGACCGGCATCTGGCCGGCGAGGACCTGGGCCAGTCCACGGTCCTCGGCCAGCCGGAGGAGGGGGGCCACACCGGGTGAGCGCAGGTTGGCGTCCACGACGAGCACCCGGCGTCCGGACTCGGCGAGGGCGCGGGCCACGTTGAGCGCGGTGGTCGTCGTCCCCTCCCCCGGGTTGGGGCTGGTGACCAGCAGCGCGCCGGGCTCGGCCTCGACCATCACGAAGCGCAGGTTGCCGGCCACCACCTGCACCGCCTCGGCGAACCGGGAATGCGCCACCGGACCGAGTGGACGGCGCGCCGCTTCTGCGTCCTTCGGGATCAGGCCCAGCACGGGGGCCCCCGCAGCCGTGGCCGCGGCCACATCATTGTGCACTCGCTTGTCGAGGCGGTCCCGCATCACCGCGACGATCATGGCCACCACCAGGCCGAGCAGTGCACCAACCTCCAAGTAGAGTGGCAGATCGGGCGAGGACGGGCCGGTAGGGAGCGTAGGAGTCTCGGTGACCGTGATCCTGACCGGGGCACGGCTCTTGGAAGTGACCCCCTCCACCTGCCGCAGCAGTGAGTTGAACTGCTGGTCGATACCCTGGGCAATGCGCAGCGCCCGATGGGGCGACGCGTCCGTGACAGTGACGTTGATGATCGGGGTGCTCGCCACCACCAAGGGGGCGATCTCCTTCGAAACCTGATGCGGGGTCAGGTCCAGCCCCAGCACGCGGGTCAGCCGCGCGGCGAACTCCTGCGAGGTCAGCAGTTCCACGTAAGCCGTGGTCCGGGCCAGCGACAACGTGTTGCCGGCCGCGGCTGCGGTGACGTCGTCGGCCGCTCCGCTGCTGCTGATGAACAGCTGGGTGGTGGCCGTGTACTGCGGAGGGCTTGCCTTGGCCACCCCTGCCCCGACCCCGACGCCGAGCAGCAGCCCCACGAGCAGGACGGTCCAGCCCCGGACGAAGCTGCGCATGTAGTCGATCAAAGTCACGGTTACCCTCTCACATCCCACAACGACACTCTCGGTCGCCACCGGCACGAATCAATCAACCCCACGCCAGGGCCTTCAATCGGCGCTCGCCGCTCGCTCGCTGCGACGGGTGAGTCCTTGCTGCAGGCCGGCGGCTTCGGGGCGGGCAGCGGACGGTGTCCGCCCGCCGCAGAGCCGCCCCGGCCGCGATGGTCGCAGTAAGGGCGACCCCGGCCATCCCAACGCCGCTGCGATCACCAGCGGCAGAACCGGCGACAGGTGCTTGAGATAGGAGCCGTAATCAGGCTCGAAGTAGCTTTGCGTGGTCAGGAACGCGATCGCCAGCATCGCGCAACGGATCGCCCGGTCGTCAGGGGGCGCGTCTGCACGGCGGCAGAGCAGGCGCTCCCGCGGGCCGAGGACGGCGATGCCAAAGCACAGCCAAATGCACGCGATGAGCACCAGGCAGACCAGGTAGACCGGGGAGGCTTGGGCAGCCAGGGGCGTCGGCACCACGAGCTGTGCGAGCGTGACAAGGTTCTCTGCGCTGTCCGCCACGGGCCCGGAGCCGACAGACACCGGGACGATCGCGGTGACCGCGTCCGCCGAGCCGAATCTGCCCACGTTGACCGTGGTCCGCACGGACTGCAGGGGCGCACCAAGCACCAGCGGGGCCACGGTCGTGGCCGCCACCGTAAAGACCACCACCGTGAGCAGCACCAAGCGCCGGTCGGTGCGCCATCTCATCAGCAGCCGAAGTACCAGCCAAAGCCCGAGAACGAGGAACCAGTACGGCCGCAGGAACACGGCGTAGAGCAAGCCGGCGCCGACGACCAGCAGGTCGCCGCGCCAGCCGGCCGGAGCGAGCAGGACGACGAGCGTGACCGGCAGCACCCATACGTCCTTGGAGAACTGGCTGAGGTAGACGCTGGCCAATCCGACGTAGACCACCACGAGGAAGACAGCGCCGAGGGTGAGCCGTCCGCGGGCACGCCGCAGTGACGCCCACAGTCCCAGCATCGCCAGGACCACGCCGAACGCGCCGGCAGCGAACACGGAGCGGCCCATTCCCAGTGCCTTGTAGAGTCGGCCCACGTACAGGAAGCTGGTGTCGTTCAACGGCGCGTACTGCCCTGTCGCGATGCTCTGCAGGGTGATGCTGTCGTAGAAGTACTTGGGCAGGAGCAGCTGGTGCGCGAGAAGCGCGAGCGGCACCATCGCCAGGCAGCCCAACGCGCAGAGGTCCGTCAGGCGCCCGTCCGAGTGCGTGGGAACGGAGTCGCGCAGGTCACGCAGCTTCAGCAGCACGGAATTCCTCATCCGTGCTCACCACGCTCCCCGAGTACCCGGGGCGCGCCTCCACGCCGCTTCTGCGCCGGCGCGCAGCCACCATCCACTCCTGCGCGGAGGAGGGCGCGAGGCTGCCGGCTCGGACATGGGCACAATAACCATCACCACCTCGTTGTAACAGGCGGAGTGCCCGACCAGGTCAGTAGTCACGAGTGGCTTGCGGACAAATCACCCGCAGGGGTGGATTCGGAACCCGGCAACCCGCACTGGAGATTCCGGGACCGACTACTGTCAGGCACCGCGATCCGGCCTGCGAGCGGCCTGCGGTGGCTTGGGAAATCACCGCCTCATGCCCGGCGTTCAAATGCGAAGGCCACCTGAAGGTACCGCGCAAACACATCGAACGGATCCTCACCAGGGCCTGGGACCGGCCGAACCCGATCCGACCGACGCGGTCCGGCTGCTGCGCAGCACGTTCCACGGGCTCGTCGCCCCGGAGGCCGCGGGCGGCACTGCGCACGAGCGGTCGCCGGCAGCCAGGTTCCACCCGGTGGGCACACCGGCTGGCATCTACGATCCACGGCTTGCTGCTCACGTACCACGAAGGCGGAATCGTCGCACCGGACACGCTCACCAGAGACGATTCGCATGATCGTGTTACGAGCTCTAAAGAACAAGCTAAGACTGTGGCTGATTTGGCGCATAGGTCTTGCAGGTGCGTGAGGAATTACTGGAGTGCGACGCGTGACGGGCGAAGCAGTGCAACTCTTTTCTGTTCCGGGAAGGAATAGGCTGAAAAGACCTGGATGACGGTCCGCGGACATCCCGGACAACGGCCCGTCAGGCATTGCAACGCAGTATTTCGGCCCGATTACTGCGGGCCGGGATCCTGTATTGTGCGCCTAGCCGGAGGACGCCGGCCCGATTCCGGTGGGCCGGCGTCCTCCAGCGTGCGCATCAGGCGGCCGCTAGCTTTAGTCGTTGCCGAATCCGCCGCCTTCGCCGAATCCGCCGCCCTCGCCGAATCCGTGGCGGCAGATGACGCGGAAGCTGGCGACGACTCCGTTCTTGACCTTCACGCCGTCCTCCATCTCCTCGTGGTGCTCGCCGTTCTCGTGGTGCTCGCCCTTCTCGTGGTGCTCGCCGTTCTCGTGGTGCTCTCGCTCCTCGCAGTTCCCGTTCTCGTGCTCGTGCTCGTCATCGTCCTTGAACCTCGGGCAGACGCCGTTGGCGGAGCTGAAGGGGCCGACGGTGGCGATGGGGGCGCCGTTGTCGCAGACGGCCCCGCGGAAGACCTCGACCACGTTGCGGGTGTCGTTGCGGATGTTGAGGGTCTTGGCACCCAGGCCGCTGACGACGGTGATGCAGCCGTCGGGGCGGCCGGAGAATTCGCGCTCGTTGAAGAAGACCCTGCCCTCGAAGTGGCGGCGGCCTTCTCTTCCTTCTCTTCCTTCGTTGCCCTTGCCCTCGTTGTTGTTGGGGGTGCTGGGACCGCCGGACGGTGCCGCCGTGACAGTCGGGGCGGCCTGGGGAACCGGCGCCGAGGCGGCCGAGGCGTAGGTGATACCAGTCGCGGTCATTGCCGCTGCGGCCGCGACGGCCGTGGCGATCTTGCGGGAACGGATCGTGAACATGTCGCTTGTTCTCCTCTGAGACTGAGGCAGGAGTGCCCGCTGTGGCAGCCGGTGCGTGATTGAACGTACTAACACCCCTTATTGCTGTCATATCGAGCAAATCGGGATCTCGGCTTTGTGGGGCTGATCGGGTATGCGGAGGCCCTCTACGCCACTCAGACCTAGAGCTGGTGGGTCATCAAAACCGTTGCGCCTAGGGGAAGTTGGATCGCAGTTAGCCCTTGCAGGTGATCTTTTGACGTGTCGTCACCCGCGGTGGTGGTGGGTCGCCGGGAAGTGTCGGCGAGTCGCTGCTTGACATGTGTCCTGTCGTAGGTTCCAAGGAGGTCGCGTGAACGGTGGCTGTCCGACGAACGTGGCCGCGCACAGCGGGGTTCGCCCAGGCCGGACGGTGACCAATGTCAGCGGGCACGGCCTACCCGCCGCGGCCTCGACGGCCCCAGCGGCGGAGACACCCCGACCCCGTCCTAGGCAACGGCCGAACCGCCGTCATCGAGGATGCGGCCTTCACCTGGCACCCGGTATCGAGGCCTTCACCCAGCTCGGCCAGGACCGACAGGCGGGCGCCCGCATCGCCCTGCGGCTCGTCCAGCTCGGACACGACGTCCTGGCCTACTGACGGCAGGCCAGGACCACCCGGCGGCGGGGGAGTGGCACCCTCGCCGCCGGAACGACCGAAGAGACACCGAAAGGCACGCCATGTCCGACGCCCTGATTCCCGGCGCATCCGACTACGACGGCATGAGCGAAGACGCCATGCGCTGGACCCCCCGAGGACCAGCACAGCCACGCCGACGCGTGTGATGGTCGTGTATGTGAGTCCTGTACTGGGTGTGAGTCTGCGTCCCTATGTCCCGGCTGATCAGGCGACGGTCCTGGATCTGGTCAACGCTGACCGGCTGACCGGCCAGCCGGTCACCACCTCGGCGATGTTGGCTGAGGCTCTGGCGGGCCGTTCGGGGGTGGATGCCGGCTGGTGGGCCGAACTGGATCGCCCGGCCGCGTCCGTGGCCACGGACGCGGCCGGGGCCGTCCTGGGTGTCATGTCGTACGCGCTGCGCCCGAGGGACGGCCACGGCGTGATCCTGTGGCTGCATTGCCGCGAGGACGAGATGGTGGCCCGTACCCTGCTCGACCATGCGGCTACCGAGCTGGGCCCGCGCCCGCTGGATGCGTTCCACTTCACCAGCGCCCTCACTCTGGGCCTGGAAGCTCTCCCGGTACGCCACCGCCCTGCCACTCGCGCTGCCCTGACCGCTGCCGGGTATGTGGGAACGGACCTGTGGCGGTACATGCACCGCGCTCTCCCCGCCCCCGAACTGCCCCGCCTGGACCGCTACGACACCGAGCCCGCCACCCCCGACACCCGCCGCTTCCTCGTCACCGAGGACGGCAAGACCCTCGCCGACGCCACCATCGGAACGCCCGCGCAGGGCACCGGCGTTCTCTGGTGGATCGGCGTCGAGCCCCCCGCGCGCGGCCGGGGACTCGGGCGTGCTCTGCTCGGTACCGCGCTGGATGCGCTCCACCGCATGGGCGCCACCGAGGTGATCCTGTTCGTGGACGATGACGCACCGCCGGGCGATGACCGGGACCGGACCGCCGCGAAAGCTCTCTACGAGGCGTCAGGATTCGAAGAGATCGACCGGCTGCACTCATTCACGAAATAGTGAAGACCGCTATTCTGGGGAGGCTCCGAAAAGGGGCCTCCCTGTTTTTGAATTGCAGGGGTGGCGGGTGATCATTCCAGTCTCTATCCAGTCCTCCAGTTTGAAGCACCCCACCAGGCCCGAGCGCTTACTGGACCACGCCGAAGCGTGGCGCGCTGCTTCGACCGCACCGCCCCACTAGGTCTCCTGCTGCTGCGTCAGGGCCGCGCTGAGCGTGGCCCGTTGCCTCGCACGCAGTGCGAGGCGTTGTGGCCGGAGCGCAGCGGAGGCCGCAATCGGCCTGGCTTTGCCGGGCTGAGCCGCGTAGCGGCCCGCTCCTGGAGCGCAGCGGAAGGAGCGTCAACCTGACCGCGCAGCGGTCAGGTTGGGCGGGGAGCGAAGCGAGCCGCTCGCGCTCACGCGGAGCGGGAGCGCAAC
>NZ_JBIATN010000068.1:0-16654 GCF_042891825.1 Streptomyces sp. NPDC001852 | reverse complement strand
GTGCCGTGGTCGGCGATCTCGAGCAGCAGGGCGGTGATGAAGTGCTCACCCGCATCGTGCTCGGTGTCCGCGACGTCCTCCAGGCTTCTGCAGACGCTCACCTCAAGGCCATCCCAGAGCGAGATCTTCGCCTCGCGCCTACGCCGCTCCCTGTTCCACTTCACCGGAGGCGCGCGTGTGGAATGGTCGCTGAACGTGACATGGGAGCCTTGCGGCCGGTCGTCGTCTCACATGCATCGTTGTGGCATCCGATGCACGCTGATTGTGGAGAGGACTTCTTGTGTGGGCAATCTGCGTACGCGACGACCCTACCGTCCCGGCGCCGCCCGAATGAAGGTGGGGATCGAGGGCCGGCCTGCTGGTCATGAGTCGCCATGGGTGAGAGTCGCGCGTGCACCTGGGGGCGCCAGGACGCCGTCCGTTTCAAAGCCTCCCATCGCCGGGTTGACCGTCACTGATCGGCAGGCGGCAGAGGGAAGGAGCGCGATGGACACCAACTACATCGGCACCCGGACCGTCTCCGGGGCCTTCGCTTCGGTCCTGTCGCGCAACGGCGGCAATGTACTGATGCTGTCGGCCACCTCCTTGGCCTCCTGGCCGGGCTTCCCGGGGACGGCCCCAGCAGCCCTGCGGTCTACGGGCGCGCTGTGGGAAGCACTGCGGGAGCGCTCATGATCGGTGTCCACGCCAGTTTCGGGGAGACGGATCTCAGCCCCTTCACGGGCGCGCCGGAGACAAGTACGGAAGAAGACGTCGCGAAACAGACCATGGAGGCACTGGCGAACGACCGGGTCGAAGTCCTCGCCGACGAACGGACCCGGCAGGTCGAGCACGCTCTGTCGCATCCCGTCGAACGGTGAGGAGGTGCCGGCCCGGTCCGGCGGGGCTGCCCGCAGAGGATCACCGCCTGGTTCCTGCGGCAGTTCGACGAGGTGCTGGATCAGTCCTGTGGACAACCTGGGCAAGACCACAGCGCGGGAGGAATCATGACGGTTGAGCCGACTGCGGGTTACGGATCCCGCGACCAGGCCCTGCATGGGCAGACCCTCGTCGTCATCGGCGGGAGCGCGGGCATCGGGCTGGCGACCGCACGGCTCGCCCGTACCCAGGGCGCCGGCGTGGTCCTCACCGGACGGGACCCCGAACGCCTGCACACCGCCGCCAGGGAGACCGACGCCCTCAGCACCGCCGCCTTCGACGCCCATGACCCGGAGCAACTCGAACGGTTCTTCCAGCAGCTGCCAGGGCCGATCGACCACGTGATGGTCACCGCGGGCGGCCCGTCCTACGGCCGCCTCCTGGACATGGACGCCGCCCAGGCGCGCCGGGCCATCAGCGACCACATGGTGCTCGCCCTCGAGGTCGCACGCCACTGCGCCGGCACCGTACGGCCGGGCGGCACGCTGCTGCTCATGAGCGGCACCGGAGCCCGCCGGATCCGGGCCGCTCTCGGTGTCGCCCCTGCAGTCACCGCCGCGACGCCCGCCTTCACGGCCAGTCTCGCACTCGAGCTCGCGCCGGTCCGGGTGAACCTGATCGCCGCCGGCTTCGTGGACACGCCGTTGTCGGCCCGGCTGCTCGGCGACGCACTCGACGCCCGCCGCGAGGAACTGCGCGCCACGCTGCCGATCGGCCGCGTAGTCGTACCAGAGGACGTGGCGGCGCTCGCCGTGCACATCATGACCAACACCGCACTCACCGGTGCTACCTACGACATCGACGGAGGCCAGCAGCTCATCGGCTGAGCCGCGCATCGCGGTGGCCCGGATTTGTGTGCTCCGGACTTGATCGCGGGACGGGACCAACAACGTCATCAGTGCCGCGAGTAATTCCTGGGGGCCTCGCCGGCCAGAGGGGCCACCTACGGCGAGACGTTGACGGGTAGCTGGGACGGCCGCATGACGCGGAGCCTGGCCCTTCGCAGCGGCCGTGGCACGTTCAGGGACACCGGGGCCTGTCGCAGGCATCCCGCTGGCACCGCCACAACAGCACAGGCGGAGGTGGTGCGCTGGCAGCGGCCGGTTGCAGGAAGTCGAGGAGACGGGCTTTACCTTGCAGGTAGGTGAGCAGGGGGCCAGTTTCTAGCGGCAGCCGTGCGCGGACGACGTCGTGCTGGCGGACGGACGGCCCGTCGGATGCGTGGGTGATGCAGAAGCGGAAGACCCTGCTGATGCAGGAGACGACGCGGATGCCGAATCGGGGGTCGACGGTGACGCGGATGTTCCCGTCGGCAGATGCCAGCCCGTGCTGGTGGGAAAGCCGTACGGCACGCACCCCGACCCTGCCCGATCCCGCGCTGCCCCCGCGGCCGGCTGGTAGCCGGCGTCGGCCACCAGCACTGCGGGAGAGGGAGCGGCACTCGACACCGAACGGCAGGGACCAGGCCCTTGTTTGTACTGCTGCAAGCGACGCACATCTGGCAGCCGGACCGGTGACCAGCCCGTCCCTTTTCGTCGCTGCGGCGGCGCCAGTTCGTCGGTTCTCCTCCGAAGGGCAGGGAAGGGCCGCCATGAGGCACTGGGCTGGGTCAGCCTTCGCGGCTGGCGATCTCCCGCCAGTACTCCGCAGCGAGTCCGGAGGCAAGAGTCTCGGGGTGGTCGGGGCCTAATACTCTCTGCAGGTCGGCCCGTAGCTCGGTAGAGGCCGTAACAGCCGTAGCCGCATCCCCATCGGCTTCCGCGCGAGCGGCGATCAGAGCGCCTCGTGCGCTTAAAGGTGTCGCGGTCGTGAGAGCCTTTCACTCGTTCCAGGCGGGGCAACAGTTCGGTGAGGGTCGCCACGGCTCGGACGGGATCCCCGCTCAGATACTGCAAGTAGCCCAAAGTGGTGCGGTAGTGGAGGGTGTTGGGGTGGTCGGGGCCCTCCATCACTTCCAGGCCGTACACCAGCTCGTTGTAGGTTGCGGCGGCTCCGGCAAAATCCCTGGCCTCACATTGCGCCTTGCCCTTCTTCGCCATGTTGAGGAGGGCTTGCAGCAGGGGCTCGGAGAAGTAGTCCCTGGTGTTGTCGTTGCTGCGGACGTTGTCCGGGTATTTGTCCTGGACAGCTGTGGTCGGGCCGTCATCCTCAGGGTCGAGGTCGTCGGTTATGCGCTGCAGCAGGTCAGCACCGTGATCATTGACTTCAGCGGCGCGGGCCAGGGCTTGGTCGATGTCATCCCCCAGGGGGTCGGCTTGTGCTGTCCTTCGATGCGGGCTGTGTATTGAACTGCTGGCGAAGGCCGCATCCTCCGGAGCGCCGACGTGCAGCCGATCGAGCTTGTCGGTGAGCTGGTCGATGTGGGCCTGTCTTTGGGTGGCGAGATCTTCGGCCTGGCGTTGCTTTTCCCGCGCCCGCTCGGCCCGGTCCTGGAACGCCCCCCGCGGCGGGATCACCCCCACCTGGCGGGGCCGGACCACGCCGGCCGCGCCGGCAGGACCAACCGGGCCCTCGCGGACGGTGCCAGCTGGTCGGCCGCCGCTGGCTGCTCCGTCTTCGTGCAGGTGGCGGCGCAGGGTGGTGAAGGTGCGGTGCTCGGGTGTGGTGGCCTTGAGGATGCTGAAGTGGTCACCCGGCAGAGCGGCGGCGTCCCTGAAGACGGAGCGGGCGGAGGACACCGGCACGACGGTGTCGCTTTCACCGGCGTAGACGAAGAACGGGACGGGGTAGGTCCGGTCGGTGACCGCACTCGCGCCCAGCACCTGGTTCACGATGACCCGGCGGGTCTCGGTGACCTGCTCGTCCAGCGGCCGCAGTTCCCGTTCCTGCGGATTCCTGCCGCGGCGTCCCAGGATCCCCCGGCGCAAGGACAACAGCAGCTGCGAGCCGTCGTTCGGGCAGGCCAGCATCACCACCCGGTGGATCCGGGCCAGCTCACCGCCGCGTCCGTCGGCGAGCATCCGCGCCAGATACCGCTGCACGACCAGCCCGCCCATGCTGTGCGTGATGATCACCAGGCCCTCAAACGGCCCGCCTTCGGTCCGCAGATACTCCCCCAGGCTGTCGGCGGCCGTGCCGATCGACGGGAACACCTCACGGAGCATCTTCAGCGGGTTCAGCACGACCCCGGTCGCATATTCGAAGGGCAGCACCCGCACCCTGCCCAGCGACTGGTCCTGTTTGATGCGCTCCAGCACGTACTCCCAGGTCTGCGGCCCGGAATTGAAACCGTGGACCAGCACCACGCCCAATTGCGTCCGCGAGGTGCTGGTCGGCGGCTACGCCTCCCGTGCCGAACTGGCCGAGCTTGCTGAGGAGTACCTAGTCACCAGGGACCGCCGACCCGTTTCGCGCGAGCAGGCACAAGCCCTGGCTGATCGGTTGAGGCTGGAGCACGTCGCGGAACAAGCCAAGTGGCAAGGCGAGACCGACCCTGAGCGGCTCACCCGCGCGTTCACCGCCCTGCGGATGGCCGGTATCACGGCCCGCGAGAACTTCACCTGTTGCCGTAGCTGCGGCCAGTCCGAGATCGGCGGTGCAGGCGAGCCCGATGCCCGCGGTTACGTCTACTTCCATACAACGGGGGCGTGTACGGCCAGGGCGGCACGAGTGTGGACCAGGTCGTCGCCCGGGTCGAGGACGACGGTGACCAGGGGCGGGTTGTCGCAGCTGAGCATGGTCAGACCGGCTGCCGGGCGGAGAGTTTGCTGTAGGTCCGGCGCAGCAGTTCCTCATCCACACGGGTACGGCCAGTCTTGTTCAGGCCGGTCACCAGGTGGTGGGTGATCTTCGCCCAGGCGCGGAAGTTCCCGTGCGCGGCTTCCTGGTCGCAGACCACGATCAGGTCGTGGTCCGCCTTGGCCCATACGGGGTGGAAGGCGGGGATGACGGTGGGGACCTCCTCCAGGGGCATGCGGCCGATCTCCTGCCGGGCATAGACCCGGGACTCGAGCATCGGCTCGCTCTGCGGCATCTCGCGATCTCCGACCTCCCGGATCGCGCCGGGTGGATCGAGGTGCTGGACGCCCTGGAAGCCAGCGACCTTTCCGGTGCACTTCTGCAGATCGCCGCGCTCACGAAGAGCAGCCGATGCAATGAGGGCGTCACGGAAACAGCGACGGATCATGTCATGTCCATTGACCCCAGGCGCATGTATTGGTTGAGTGGCTCATCCACTGAACCACTGGGAGGACGCGTGGAGGCACTGGCCCGCGAAACCATCGTCGATGTCCTGGAAAGCCGGCTGCGCGAGGACATCTTCACGGGACGCCATCCGGCCGGCAGTTACTTGCCGCCGGAGCGCACGCTCGCCGACGGCTACGGCGTCACCCGCACCACCCTTAAGCACGCGTTCGGGCGTCTGATGCAAGCCGGACTGCTTGAGACGCGGCACGGTGTCGGCACTCGCGTGCGGGACTATCTGCGCCTGGGTGGCGCCGACTTGCTGCCGATGCTGGTACGGCACAGTCCCGACTGGATCGGCGAGGTTTTCGAAGTGCGGCGTCACATCGGAGTGTTGATCGCCGAACGCGCCGCGGTCCGGGCGACCGACCGGCAGCGGGCCGAGCTGCGTACGCTGCTGACAGCCGTGGGAGAGGCGGCGGACGCCGATGCCGTACAGCTGGCGGACATCGAGGTCCACCGGGCCCTGGCCCGCGCCACCGGCAACCGCGTGTACGTCCTGCTGACCAACACCCTCTTCAACGCCTACCTGCCGGTGCGCGCCGCGCTCAGGCGGCCCTTCGAGGACCCCTCTCTGGCGCACGGCCGTCTGGAGCCGGTGGTCGACGCGGTCGCTGCCGGTGACGGGCCCGGCGCCAGGCGGGCGGCCGAGCAGTATCTGACCGCGACCGAGCGGATCATGCTGGAGGGTCTCGCATGAGCGCCGACAGGAGCGCACACACGGCCACGGGCGCCGACGGCTCGCCCGCTCGCGGCACCCGCTTCAGCGAGACGATGCTCGGCACCCTCACGCTCGACGACGAGGACCGCACCCGCCGGATCCGCCTCGATCTGAACGTCTCGGCGGACCGCGTCCTGCGCCTTTTCGGTACCACCCCGGCCCGGGCCACCGGCCGGATCCGCATCACCGGCTGGGCCGACGACCCGTACGCCCAGGGCGAGTTGGAGATTTCGCCGCTCGCGCGCCACCGTATCCGTTACCGCATCACCTTCACCGCCGACGGCCGCCCGCTCACCCTCGACGGCTGGAAGTCCGTCACCCCGCGCAGGCCCGTCGCCTCGATGACCGTCCTGCCGTACACCCTCTACGACGGCGCCGCGCGCATCGGCACCGGCACCCTGCGCTTCCCCCTCGGTACGCAACTCCTCCCCTTCCTCGCCAGCTTCCGCTTCCCGCGGCGCGATGGTCCGGGCGTGTTCCTCGCACCCCGCTGGCGCGGCGAGCCGGGCCGCACCGAGGTCTGGTACACCACCGTCACCGACCCGGACACCGGCAGCGGGCTGTGGCTGCACCACGAACTGACCGCACCGGCCGACGGATCCGCGCCGCACGCACACGGCTGGGCCGCGGTGTTCCCCAAGGACGGACCCGTGCGGCACGCCCGGTTCGGCCCCGCCCCCTGGGCTCCCGGGCAGTCCGGCTTCGACGCCGACGGGGTCGCGGTCCGGCCCGGACGCCTGACCGGGTCGGCCGAGGACGGCGCCCTGCGCTGGGACCTCACCGAACGGCCTGCGAACGAGCCGCTGTTCACCTTCCCCCGCTGGTCCTGGCGCCGACCCCTGCTGCCGGCCGCCCAGATGCTCCCCGCCGCACGAGCCTCCTACGACGGCACCTTCACCCATGACGGCACGACGCTGACGCTGACCGCAGCCCCGGGCGCGTCGGCCCGGATCTACGGCCACGGCAACGCCCGCCGCTGGGCCTGGCTGCACGCCGACCTCGGCGGCGGAGACGTCCTGGAGATCGTCGCGGCCGTGTCGATGCGCCCGGCCCTGCGCAGACTTCCACCCCTGGTCTTCCTCCGGCTGCGCCGGGACGGCCGCAGCTGGCCCCGCCGCGCCGAGCGGACGGCCGTCGGCTGGGCCGGAGCAGGGCGTTTCCGCGCCGACATCGCACTGCCCACGTGGACGGTCACCGGACGCAGCGGCCTGCGCCGCATACGAGTCGAGGTCACCCAGCCGGCGGACCGCACGCTCACCCTGGACTACACCGACCCCGACGGCCGGCACGCTACCTGCCGCAACAGCGAACGCGCCGACGCCCGCGTCCTGCTGGAGCGGTGGTGGTCCGGCGGCTGGCACACCGAGGCCGAGTGGACGCTCGACGGCACGGCCCACGCGGAGGTCGGCACCCGATGAGTCTCGCCGGCCTCGTCTCCGCCCTCATCGCCGACGACGGCACCGCCGACTGGCCCCGACGCGTCCCCGCCCGACTGCAGACGGTCCTCACGACCATGCCACTCGCCGCCCGGGCCGGCCTACGGACAGCCGCGCGCGGAATCGACGCCTATGCCCTGGCGCGCACCGGACACACCCTCGGCGCCCTGACCACGCCCGAAAGAGAGTCCGTACTGGGCGCACTCGCCGCACATCCTGCCCTCCTCCCGCTGCTGGACGTGCTCAAGGTGCCCGTGCTCCTGGCGGCCGGAACGGAGCGGATGCTGCAGCAAGGTCCCGCACCACTCGGCCTCACACGCCAGGACCCGCCGCTGGACCTGACACCCGCGTCCGCCTGGCCCGCTCGCTCCACTGCCGACGCCGTGGTCATCGGCTCGGGCGCCGGCGGGGCGATGGCCGCGCGGACCCTGGCCCGGGCGGGACTCGATGTCGTCGTCCTCGAAGAGGGAGAACACCACTCCACCGCCTCCTTCGGCCGGCGCACACCCCTCGACCGTTTCACCGAGCTGTACCGGGACGGCGGGGCGACCGTGGCTGTCGGCAACCCCCCGCTGCTGCTGCCGGTGGGCCGCGCCGTCGGCGGCACCACGGTCGTCAACTCCGGTACCTGCTACCGCACTCCGGGACACGTTCTCGCCCGCTGGGGCCGGGAGTCCGGTTTCACGCTGGCCGACGGCTTCGACCGGCACCTGGACGAGGCCGAGCGCACCCTGCGGGTGGCCACCCAACCCCTCGACGTCCTCGGGAACAACGGCCACATCGCGCTCGCCGGAGCCCGTCAGCTCGGCTGGCAGGCCGCGCCCCTGCGCCGCAACGCACCGGGCTGCCAAGGCTCCTGCCAGTGCGTGGTGGGCTGCCCCACCGGGGCCAAACAGAGCGTCCAGCTCTCCGTGCTGCCCGACGCCTGCGCCGCCGGGGCCCGCATCGTCACCGGAGCACGGGTGGAGCGCATCCTCGTGGACGCGGACCGGCCCGGAGGCCCGCGCGTGGCCGGAGTGCGCGTCCACCGGGACAACGGCGGGCTCGAAATCCTCGCGCCCCTGGTCGTCGTCGCGGCGGGTGCGCTGCAGTCCCCGCCACTGCTGCGCCGCTCCGGCCTTGGCCGACATCCTCGCCTCGGCCGCAACCTCAGCGTCCACCCGGCCACGAGCGTCGCCGGACGCTTCGCCGAACCGGTGACCGCCTGGGAGGGTGTGCTGCAGAGCGTCGGCGTGGAGGAGCACCACGACGCGGGCATCCTCATCGAGGCCACCGCCACCCCGCCCGGCATGGGCTCCTTCATCCTCCCCGGGCTGGGGGAAGAGCTGCGCCGCGAACTGGAGGGCGCCGACCGGCTCGCCACCCTCGGCGCGATGATTGCCGACCGCCCCTCCGGCAGTGTCCTCGGCCGTGACCGAACGCTCATCCGTTACGACCTGGACCGCCGCGACGCAGGCCGCCTGCTGCGGGCAGTCGGCGTCATGGGCGAGCTGCTATTCGCCGCGGGCGCCGAGGAAGTACTCACAGGCATCCCCGCCGCTCCTCGCGTCCGCGACCCCGCGGAACTGGACGCCGTCCTCGCGATGGCGCATGCGCGGCAGCTCCATCTCTCCGCCTACCATCCCACCGGCACGGTCGCCGCCGGCACCAGCGCGCAGCGCTTTCCCGCCGACCCGCTGGGCCGGCTCCGCGGAGTACACGGTGTACTGATCACGGATGCCTCAGTGCTCCCGAGCTGCCCGCAGGTGAATCCGCAGCTGAGCATCATGGCGGCCGCTCTGGCGATCACGGAGGCGCATCTCGGTGCATGAGGATTGAGGTCCCTGGCCCCATCAGCGCCGGCCGGGCCTGCCGAGCGCGGACATCCGCATCGGGTACGCCCACTGGTCGACGCTCGGGCAGGAACTCGACTCCCAAGTTCGAATGCGCCGGACACCGTTATGACGTCCCCCAGCAGCGATTGTCCGTCCTCGCCGCCTGCTGTCTGCTGTCTGTTCCATGCCGGTCCGCCTCGCCCCCGTGCCCAAACGTGCATGCGGGCGGCAGCGGGTCGCGGGTGGCGAGCCCGGCCGCAGCCGGCTGAGGTGCAGGGCCGGCTGCGGCCCCGGGGGCCGCCTCGCCCGTATTTTCTGACCGGCGTCCTAGACGCTCAAGACGCTCGCCCGCTCGCTCTGGTCCGGCTCGACCGGTCCTCCGGAAGCCCGCGCGCACGTGATCTGGACCCCGACGCGGTCGCTGAACTGCTGCGCGCACCGCTGCTGCGCTACTCCAACATTTCTTCTGGCCTCTTCTACGACCGGGTCGTGCTCTGCGAGGCCGAAGGCGACTGCCAGTTCTACGCCGCGGCCTTCGATGCCACCCGCGATCATTCAGCGCCGCACGAGAACACGATCTACCTCCACACCAACGGGAAAGCTCGCCTCGCCGATACCGCCCGCCGGTTTCGCGCGTTTGGCATCCCGACGGCCGCCATCACCGACTTCGACTTCCTGAACGACTACGGCACCGTCCGCAGCGCCATGAACGCTCTCGGTGGCACCGTTCGCGACATGAGCGCTGACCTCAGAACGCTCAACGACTACGCCAACGCCGAACGCAGCGTCCCCACGATTGCCGGCTACCGCACTCAGGTGAATTCGGTGCTGAGCGGCCGTGGAGACAGGCCGCTCACCGAGGCCGTGATCAGCAAAGTGAGTGATCTGCTCAAGGGTTCGTCCGGCTGGGGCACCCTGAAGAAGAGCGGGCTCAACGCTCTCAACGGCGACGTGCATGACGCCGCAGAGCGCCTGCTGAAACACACCGCAGCGCATGGCCTCTTCCTCGTTCCCTGTGGGGAACTCGAACAGTGGGTACGCAGCGTTCCGTCCGGGAACAAGGCCCAGTGGCTCGCCGAGGTGTTCAACGGGCCGAAACGCTGGTACCAGAAACCGACCCCCGAACTGCAGCACTTCTGCCAACAGATCCGGCACTGCCTCACCCAACCTCACCAACGGTAGGCCCCACCCCGGACAACAAGGGCGTACTGACAGCGGACGTGGCAACCGGCCCGCCGACCCGCCAGCGTGGGGAGACGTCGCCAACGTCCGCGGCTCGTCGATGGTGCCTGCACCGCGTCTTTCACCGGAGCGATGTCCCGCGCGACCTGGACGAGGAGCATGCCGCCCTGGAAGGCAGCAAGGAACAGATCGGCCCCGTCACGTGGCGACGGAGGCTCGTGCGCGAGCTGCGCGGACAGCGGCGGTGAGGCTGGGGAGGTCGTAGGCGCCGTGGTGTCTGCGGCCGTTGATGAAGAAGGTGGGGGTGCCGGCCACGCTGCTGAGATCGGCTGACTCGACGTGCTCGGCGATGCGGGCTGCACCGGTGTGAGCGCGCATGTCGCGTTCGAAGCGCTCGGTGTCCAGGCCGATAGCGGCCGCGTGGGCGTGCAGGTCTTCGATGCGGAGGGCTTGTTGGTGGCTGAGCAGCAGGTCGTGCATGTCCCAGAAGCGGCCCTGGCGTGCGGCTGCTTCGACGGCTTCGGCGGCGAGTTGGGCGTGGATGTGCACGTCGGTCAGGGGCAGGTGGCGCCACACGTAGCGCAGGTCTCCGAAGTCGGCGAGGAGTTCACGGACGACGGGCTCGGCCTGCCCGCAGTAGGGGCATTCGTAGTCGCCGTACTCCACCACGGTGACAGCGGCGTGGTGTGGCCCTCGGATGTGATCGTGGTCGGGATCCACGGGCACGGCCAGGTCGACGATCGTCTCCGCCTTCCCGAGCAGGGCCCTAAGCCGCAGCGCAGGCGGCAGAAGGCCGATCGCTGCGGTGACCAGCCGGGCTGTCAGGAAGGAGCAGACGAGTGTGGCGAGGATGCCGAGCTTGGCCTCGTTCAGGCGTGGGCCGTGGAAGGCGAGGGTTGCGATGAGCAGGGAGACGGTGAAGCCGACCCCGCACAGGGCGCCGCCGGCGGTTGCGGCGCCCCAGCCGACCGGGAGGCGCAGCCGCCCGCGGGAGGCGAGCGTGGTGAGCGCACAGGCCCCGACGATGCCCAGCGGCTTGCCCAGGACGTAGGCGATGAGGATCCCGAGGGTGACGGGCGAGGTGAAGGCTCGTGCCAGCTGGTCGCCGCTGATCTCGATGCCGGCATTGGCGAGGGCGAACAGCGGGACCACCGCGTAGCTGGTCCAGGGATGGTAGATGCGTTGCAGGCGGTCGTTGGGGGAGATCGCCGAGGCGATGCCGGCGCGGACGGACCGTTCCAGTTCCGGGGTGGGCTGCTCACGGAACAGCCGGAACAGGCCGCTGGCGTGTTCCAGGTCGGCGCGCGAGGCAGGGTAGGCGTAGGTGAGCAGCCCCAGAGCGAGACCGATCACCACCGGGTCCACGCCCGACTCGAGCAGGGCGACCCAGGCGACGACGCCCAGAAGGGCGTACACGCTGCCGTGGTGTACGCCGAGTCGCCGTGTGAGCAGGACGAGTGTGAGGGTTGCGATGGCCACGCCGAGTGCGGGTACGGCGATGCGGTTGCTGTAGGCGAAGGCGATGACGCCGAGGGAGAGGAAGTCGTCGACCACGCTCAGCAGGAGGATGAAGACCCGCAGTCCGGGTGGCATGCCGCGGCCGGCGACGGCCAGCACGCCCAGGGCGAAGGCGGTGTCGGTGGACATCGCCGCGCCCCAGCCCTGCTCGCTGCCGTGGCCGGCGTTGATGGCGAGGTAGAGGGCGATGGGCACGATCATGCCGCTGAGCCCGGCGACGAGCGGCAGGGTGAGCCGCTTGCGTTCGCGCAGTTCGCCCATGTCGAACTCGCGGCGTGCCTCCAGACCGACGACGAGGAAGAAGAGCGTCATCAGGCCGCTGTTGACCCACTCCCGCAGGGCGAGCGAGATCCCGTACGTGCCGAGGCGGACGGACAGGCGGGTGTCCCAGAACGACGTGTATGCCGAGGGTGCCGCGTTGGCCCAGAGGAGGGCGGCGAGCGCGGCGGCGACCAGGACGGCGGCGCCGCCGGTCTCGGTGCGCAAGAAGGCACGCAGCGGGGAACGCGATCCGCTGCTGCACAGCGTCTGACCGGTGTAGGCCTCTGGTTCACGGGACATGGATCAGATTCTCGTTCGAGGCGTGGCCGACCGGCGTGCGGAAAGCCGGTGCGTCGGCAGTGGGTCGTTTCGCAGACTGACGGGCTCGTGAGTCATGGCAGCGGCAACGGCCGGGTTCACGGGGGCCCCGTCGGCTGGGTCCTGGCGCTGGAGGACACGGTCCGGCATGGCCCATAAGGAGTATCGGAACGGGAATTAGCGGTAGTGGCTGACGCAGTACCGCGTCACCGAGCGGGTTCTATCGCTGCCGTGCGCGGGCCGGGGAGTTCGCCGGTCTGGAGGGCGACGAGGTCGGCGTGGGCCTGTTCGACGGCTTCGGGGTACGCCTCGCGCTTGGCGTGCTCGGCAAGCGCTCGGTAGATGCTCGCCGCCGAGGGGCTCTGCCCCTTGCGCTTGCCGGTGGGGATGATCAAGTCGGGCTGGATCTGCTCGACGGACTCCCCGTTCGCCCTCCGCCGCAGCACGGTGTGCAACATGTCGTCGGTGATGACCGGCGGTCGGCCGCCGTGCTTGCCCTTGCGGGAGGCGGTGTCGAGCCCCTCCAGTGTCGACTCCCGGATGTTCTCCCGCTCGGTCTCCGCCATCGCCGCGAAGAACGCGAACAGCAACGGTGCCGCACCGGTGGGGTCGTAGATGCCGGGCAGGGGACCGGCAAGCATCTCCAGGACCAGGCCGTGCGCAGTGAGGTGGTCGGCGAGAGCGGTGAGTTCGGCGGCGTCGCGGCCCAGCCGCTTCATCTCGTACACGGTGAAGATGACCCGGCAGTGTGGGGAGTGCGCCTTGATCTCCCGGGCGGTGCGGAGCGCCTCCTCGAACTGCGGGCGCACCCGCACACGGGTGCTGATCTTCTCGCTGAAGATCTTGTCGCGGGGGATGCAGTGCGCGGTGAGCGCGTCGAGCTGGGAGTCGAGTTCCTGACTGAGGTGCGAGCAGCGCGCGTAGCCGATGCGGATGTCCGCGCCCGGGGTGTCCTCGACGACGGGGGCCGGGGGCGGTGTGCCGGGCCGCCACGGCTGCCCGGGTCCCCGGTCGGCCGGGGTGGGTACGCGCAGCGCCTTCTTCAGACGGGGCACCTTCGTGAACCGGCCGGTGTGGTACGCGCCGGCGACCGCGCCACCGCGCGAGCGGCAGGGCGATCCGGGCTGGACGCCGCAGCGCGGGCAGGGGTGGCGCTCGACGTCGTCTGCGTCGGCCGCCGTGGGCTCGTGAGGGTCCGTCATGTCCCCGGATCTTCGCACAATGCAAGTCTCAGAACGGTGTCCCGCCCATTTTTGAGTGAGAACGGGTTCTGAGAGCCGATCGAAGATCAGAGGGTGCCCGGCGGACGATTGTCGATCTTGCTCCGGCAAAGGGTCGTTTGTGAGAGCGTTGCCCTCAGGGGGTTCACCGGTTCGTTCCGTCAGGCAGGCTGGGGTTGCCGGAGTCCCTGGAGGAGCAGTTCGATCAATCGGCGGGGGTCGTAGCGCGGGTCGCTGTCGCGTCCGATGCACAGGTTGCCGATGCCGCGCATCAGCTCGTAGGGCTGCGTGCCGGGCCGGATGTCGCCGGCGTCGACCGCGGCGCTGAGCAGCTGCGCGCACACGGGCTCCAGGCGGTCGAGGAAGTAGGTGTGCAGCGCGGCGAAGCGGCTGCTGTCCGACTGCAGGGCGTCGGCGAGTCCGTGCTTGGTGACCAGGAAGTCGACGAAGAGGTCGATCCACTGACGGAGCGCCTCGAACGGAGAGTCGGCGCCGGCCAGCAGGCTTGGGCCTGCCTCGGCGCATGCCTCGATCTGGTGACGGTAGACGGCGGTGACCAGATCCGCGCGGGTCGGGAAGTGGCGATAGATCGTCCCCATCCCGACGCCCGCTTTGGCCGCGATCTGGCGGATCGGCGCGTCGACACCCGAGGTGACGAAGACCTCGGCGGCGGCGCTGAGCAGCGTCTGCTGGTTGCGTACCGCGTCGGCCCGCTTGGTTCGGGCCGACGCCTTCCCGGTTGGGCTCTCGGTGGACACGAGGCTTCCTTTCCATCACCGTTTGACAAAGCGGAACACTGCTCCGAATAATAAAGGGAGCAACGTTCCGTTTCAGGTTACGGCAACGGCGCAGGCTCCAGAAGGGAACCCCCCGCCATGACTGCATCAACCGACACTGCCGCCGCCTTCGGCTCGCCCGCCCCCGTCCTGTCGTACAGCCCGGTGGTCCTGTCCGTGCCCGGACGGCCCGTGGACCTCCAGGTCCGTGTCTCCGCGCCCGCCACCGGGACCGGCCTGCCCGTCATCCTGCTGTCCCACGGCCACGGCGGCTCCAACAACCTGTCCTCGCTGAACGGGTACGCGCCCATCGCCAATCTCTGGGCGGCAGCCGGGTTCGTCGTCATCCAGCCCACCCACCTCAGCTCCCGCACACTGAGCCGTCAGCTCGCCGACACCCCCGGAGCCCCCTTCTTCTGGCGCTCCCGTGCCGAGGACATGAGCCACATCCTCGACCGGCTCGACGAGATCGAGAAGACCGTGCCGCAGCTCGCCGGGCGCATCGACCACGACAAGATCGCGGTCGCCGGGCACTCCCTCGGCGGCCACACCGCCGGCCTCCTGCTGGGCGCCCGCAGCGCCGACCCCGACACCGGGGAGGAAGTGAACCTGACCGAGCCCCGGATCAAGGTGGGCGTGCTGCTGGCCGCACCGGGCAGGGGCGGCGACATCCTCAACGGACCGATGGCCGAGATGGTGCCGTTCTTCCACACCACCGACTTCTCCACGATGGCCACGCCCACCCTGGTCGTCGCCGGCGACCAGGACGACTCCAAGCACTTCACCGACGTCGGCCCCGACTGGCACACCGACCCCTACCGCCTGGCCCCCGCTCCCAAAACCCTGCTCACCCTCTTCGGCGCCGAGCACCTGCTCGGCGGCATCTCCGGATACGACGCCGACGAGACCACCGACGAGAGCCCCGAGCGGGTCGCCGCCCTCGCGCGCCTCACCTCGGCCTACCTGCGCACCCAGTTCCAGCCCGACGACCACGCCTGGCAGGCGGCGTGCGAGGCGCTGACGACTGGGGCCGCCCCGGCCGGACGGGTGGAATTCAAGTAGGCAGCCGCGGCGAAGCCCTACAGCGGGCGGTCCGCATCGTTGTCATCACCGACTGGGCCGTGCCCGTCCCGCACAGGGACGGGCATGCCCCGCGTCGTCCAGAGAACCACGGCCTTCCCGCATTCGCACCGGTCACGGGCGAGGGCGGTCCGGCCGGAGGCATCTCCTATGCCTCCGGCCGGACCGCCTTTGACTTGTATGGGCCCGCGGCTACCCGTCCTCGTCGTTGTCGGCCTCGTCGTCGCCGTACGGGTCGCGTAGCTGCCGCAGGCCCGGCGCCAGCGGCCGGGTGAAGGCGTAGCGGCCCAGGAAGTTGATGTGGTCGTACTGGAGCGGGGACAGCCCGGCGAGCAACTCGTCGGTGACGGGGAAGCCGTCGGCGGCCAACTGCTTGACGGCGGCGTCGATGTAGAGGCTGTTGAACAGCACCGCGGCGTTGAGCGCCAGGCCGAGAGCACCGAGCTGGTCTTATCCGAACTAGCCCATCCGAACTAGCCCATCCGACGGCCCGGCAGGGGTCTGCCGGGGGTCGAGTCACTGAAAGTAATTGTCTGAAATCGTGGAGCCCTGGAGTGTCCGGGCGTGTCGGGCGCCGCTGCGTTCTGCACGGTCACCTGTGACAAGGCGCCCGGGACCAGGCGACAATCCCGCATATGGATGACGCGTTCACACTCCTTCGGCAGGCCGTTGACGTACTGCCGAAGGACGCCATGGCAGAGAACGGCCAGACGGTTGGAGATGTTCGCAAGGAGATCGAGCTCCAGGAGTGGGAGATGGCGCTCGATGTGCTCATCGAGATCGCGGATGTCCATCCGGTATCCATCACCTTCTGGGAGATGCTCTCCGAGGCTGCCCGGCAGATGATGCTCGACCGCAGCCGCCGTTGGTGCGAGTGGCGGGGCTGGGAAGCCAAACACGGCACGATCCGTGCCACCTTGACCCTTCTGGGAGCCGACGAGGGCGGACGCCAGAGTGCCTTCTCAGGGGACGGCCAGCTCAGACCGCTGTGGGACATCGGTCACCGCACCGCAGACGGACAGCAAGATCTGAACATCGCGAGGCTCTGGGTGGAGTTCGAGCCGCAGCTTGGCCCTGGAGAGACAGCCGACGTTCGCCTGGCTCCCCTGCAGCCCGAGCAATGGCAGCATCTTAGACGCCATCCGCTTTCCGAACGTGATCATTTGGTTCGGGCTGGGTGGGCATGAACTCCGCCTGGCGGCGGGAGAGATGGGCGTGTTTCGTCCGT
>NZ_JBIATN010000067.1:0-17073 GCF_042891825.1 Streptomyces sp. NPDC001852 | reverse complement strand
CCGCTACGAACGCAAGGCCGAACACTTCCTGGCGTTCACCGCCATCGCCTGCAGCCTCATCTGCTACCGCAGACTCTCCAAATGAGACGACTTCTAAAGCGGGTGTCGCAGGTTCGAATCCTGTCGGTGGGCACAGCGGGGAAGGCCCCGGACCAATCTTGGTCCGGGGCGTTTGACATCCAGTTATCGGCAAGCGCCAGGTCGGCCGACGGCGTTGGCCTGGTTGGAGTATGTCTGGGGCCGGAGGGTAGCCCTCCGGCCCCGCGCCGTGTGGCCGTCAGTAGAGATTCAGGTAGTTCTGCCAGCCGGCGCCGGCCTTGATTCGTGCGCCGAACGTGCCGTTTCCGCGGCCCGGGTTGACCCAGACGTTGCCGGCGGAGTCGCGTTCCAGCAGGTCCGCCTTGCCGTCACCGGTCACGTCGCCTACGCCGATGATCGTGTTGTATGCCTGCCCCCAGTCGGCGAAGACCTCCTTGCGCGCTGCGTAGTCGCCCTTGCCGTTGCCGGTCATGAGCCACAGGTTGCCCAAGTGGTCGTACGCCAGCAGGTCCCCCACCCCGTCACCGGTGACGTCCCCGACCGCGATCAGCTTGGTGTACGCCAGGCCGTTGCGCAGCAGCACCCGCGCCCCGAACCGGCCCTGGGCGGTGCCCGGGTACAGGTACAGGTTGCCGTTCGACGCGCTCCACGCCAGCAGGTCCGGGTACCCGTCCCCGTTGACGTCGCCGGTGTAGCCGAGCCACTTGAACTGGTTCCAGCCGGTGCCCAGGTCGGTGTAGGCGTTGCCGTTGTACAGCGCCGAGTACACGCGCAGATCACCGGACGGCGTGCGCACGAGCATGTCGTTGGTGTTCCGGTCGCGCAGAGGACCGAACGGCACCACCGTGGTGCCGGCGGGCCAGGTCGACTTGTCCTGGAGCGGGATGAAGGAGCCGTTTCCGGTGCTGTCCTTGAAGGAGAAGGTGGTCGCCGAGGTGCGGACCACGATGTCGCCGAAGGTGTCCTGCAGGCCGTTCGCCGACTGGAAGTCGTGGAACGCCGGTGCGCCGCCGGGCAGCAGGGTCGTACCCGTGGTGGTGGCGTCCGGCCCCCGGCCGTCGGCCGGCTGAGCGGTGATCCTCCACGTGTAGGGCCCGATCGAGGGCCGGGTGATGCCCGGCTCGGTGCCGTCCCATTGCGCGGTGAACTGCGCGCGAGCTGGACCGCCGGTGACGGTGCTGACGACCCTGCCGGTGGCCACGCTCGTGACGGTCAGCGTCCAGGAGGCGATCGGGCGGGTGACCTGCCATGTGCCCTGCCACGCCGTACCGGCGCTCCTGACGCCGGTGGTCGTCTGGCCGTACAGGGCCACGTCGGACGGCGACACCCCGCTGGGTACCACGTGCACCGTGCCGTCGCTGCCCGAGTACGCGATCCCGCCGCCGTACGGGTCGACGGTCCAGCCTTGTCCCAGCACGGGGTCGACCAGATCGGCGACCTTGCGGGTCTGCGCCGTACCGCTGGTGACGTCGGTGACGCTGAGGGTGCTGCCGGAGGCGGTCGCCACGAACCCGTCGCCGAGCGCCGTGTCCCCGTCGGCGGTCCACGGCACGGGCACCGACGTGCGGGTCACCGTGTTGTAGACCCCGGCGCCGCCGTCGGCCGTGGCACAGGCCCAGTAGATCCACGGGCCGTTCGCCCGCAGTACCGACAGCGGGCAGTCCGCGACGTGAAACGTGCCGGGCGCGGGGGCGGTGGAGGGGGACGTGTTCAGGTTGACGCCGGTGACCGTGCCCGGCGCGGTCTGGGTCCACAGGGTGGTCGCGGACAGTGCGAACGTCTTGAAGGGCAACTGGTCGGTGTCGACGCCCGTACCGACCTGGATGACCCGGGTCCCCGCCGATGTCAGGCCGCTGAACGCCTCCGTCGAACCGGCCACCTGGACGTCGCTCAGGTGGGACAGGCCGGTGGGGGTCATGGATCCGGCGCCCGCACCGATGTCGCCGTTCGCCGCGTTCACCACGACCGGCGAGCCGTTGGCGGACGCGAACAGCGCGTCACCCTGTGGCAGAGAGGCGGCCAGCGAGGTGGTCGAGCCCGTGGTCCCCGCGGCGTCGACGGGCAGTTCGGTGTGCTGCATCCGGGAACGGTCCGGGGTGTATGGACTGGTGTAGGCGGTGGTCAGTTCCCCGTTCGCCAGCGCGAGGGCGTCGGGCCGCCAGGTGGCCGTCGGGAAGTCCGCGAGGGCGGTCGAGTCCACGGAGCCGTCGGTGGCAGCGGTCAGCACACGCAGGGTGGTGCCGGACGCCGATGGCTGTGCGACCACGACCTTGCCGTCCGGGGACTCCGGATCGGTGAGCGGTGCGGCGGCGGCCAGGTAACCGGTGCCCAGCGACTGGCCGGGCCCCCCGTTCAGCGGGAGCGCCGACAGCGTGAAGCCTGGGGCTCCTCCGGACGTGGCCACGATGAGGTTGTCCCCCACCACGCCGACCGGGCGGGACCGGCCGGGCAGGCTCAGGGTGACGGACACCGGGGGCGCCGTGACGTCGCCCGCGTCGAAGACCCGGACGTCGCCGGCGGCGTTCAGAAAGACGAGCTTGCCGTCGCCGACAGCGAACTGTCCCGTCCCCGGCAGCGAGGACGCGTCGATCACGGAGGTGCTGCCGTCGGCGTTGATCCACAAGTAGTGTGGGGCGCCGTCCTGTTCATAGCCCATCATCATGTGATCGTTGTCCCCGCCGCCCCAGACCGAGGTGCTGAACACGGCGCCGGCCGGCACGGCGACCGGGGTGAGGGTGCCGTCCGGCGACGCGAGCGCCAGCCCCCTCCCTTGGTTGGACACCAGGGCCTTTCCGGCGAAGGCGCCGTACACGTAGCAGTCGCAGGCCGTTCGGCGGCTGCCGTCGGAAAGGCTTTGGAACACCAGCGGAGTGCCGCCGGTCCCGTTGGCGTAGAACGCCACCAGCCCGTTGCCGGCGTACCGGGCGTTCCCGGCGCCGGAGGGGAGCGCCAGTTGGGTGGTTGTCCCCGAGGCGAAGTCGGTCCAGGCGTAGCTGTTCCCGTAACTGCCGTGCAGGACGCCGGTCGAGGAGACGTCGACCACCTGGCCCGGGTCGATGGAGGCCGGAACGGTCTCGGCGGGCAGGGTGATCGGCGCGGTGACCGGTCCTGGTGTGGTGGTGTCCGCCCAGGCGACGGGAACAGCGCAGGTTGCCGCGAGCACGGTCGCGGTGGCCGCGGCCAGCAGGCGGCCGCGTCTGTGAGGGTGTCGAGTCACCCGTTCCTCCCCATGAAGGGAGCGCACCGGGCGCTCAACGCCGGCCATGGTGGGGGGAGGGGGAGCACGCCGGCGGCCGGTACCCAGTCCGCTCAAGTCGCGTCAGTGTACGCACCCTCCGCCCGCACCACGGCAGGGGGCCCGCACCCCGCGCCGGCACGCTCCTTCTCCGTTCTGAGGCATCGGGGCTCCGGCACGTCCACGCCCCGCAGACCTCCGCTTCCGGTGCCCGAGGAGCGCTCTGCCCGCTGACGACACCACTCCGGCTGAGTGCGCGTCGGTCCACTCGGCTTCAACTTGGTTCCGCTGGTACAGAAGAGGTAGCTCGGTCTGTCGGCTGTCCCTTGGGGTACGCCGTGTGCGTGTGCCGGGCTCGACGTGCCGGTGCGGTGGTTGTGCCCTTGAGGGGTGATGGCCACCGTGAGCGGGTGATTCTCGTTCCGGGCTGGATGTGGCAGCGGGGGGCGGTGAGCCGAGGGGTGAGCGCCGGGCTCGCCGCGGGCGCCTTCTTCGGGGCATTCGTACTCGTCGAGGCGACGTCATGGGTGGGCGCCGCGGTGGTCTTCGTGGTGCTGGGCCCGTTCTACGGGGTCCGGGTGGCTCGCCGCATGGACAGGATCTGGCCTGAGGCCAAGCGCATGGACCCCGTCGACCGCGCGACCGTGGTGCGCGCCACCCGGCGAGGCGAGGCGATCGAGGATCCCCGGTTGGCGCCCGCGGTCGTCGCATACGTCGGCGCTCTGCGCCGGGCCGCGGAGGAGGACCGGCTGCGCCGCTGGGTGGTCCCGCTCGTCACCGCCTTCGCGGTGGCTCTTGCCGTGTACGACACCGTGATGAGCACCCCGGGCGAGACCGTCGCCTCGTGGCTGGTGGTCGTGCTCCTCCTGGCCGACCTGATGTGGTGGCCCCGCAGCCGAGCCCGCCTGCTGGCCCGAGCCGATCGGGCGGAGACGTCGGCCCGCCGTGTGACGGACGTGGGCTGAACTCCTCACAGCCTCAGGCGGCCGGCTCCGCTCACCGCGCGCGGCGAGCGGCCGCCTTGATGCCGGAGAGGGAGTGCGCCGACACTCGGCCGGTCGTCTCCTATTGTGTCCCTGTTCGCAGACTGGGATGGGGGACCCGTTGGGCAAGAGAACCTCAGCGCTTGTCATGGGCGTCGTGCTGGTGCCCTTCGCTCTGTCCTCCTGTTCCTCTTCGTCTATCAGCACCGATGCCGCGGAGGCCAAGGCCGCGTCCGAGGACCCCGACCACGGAGTTTGGACGGGAGAAGACCTCAAAGCCCTCCTGCTCCCCGTAGGTGCGCTACCTAAGGGATACAAGCCCGACAGGGACTACACCGCCGACAGTGGCACCCACTTCGGTGCCACCGTGAAGAAGCCCATCTCCAACAACTGCACCTTGCTCGAAACCAACACTTGGGTGGATGCCGCCGGCATTGGCATTGCCTCCTATGCTCAGGCCGACTTTCAAAAGCCCTCCAAGGAGGAGTACTCCGAGGACATCGACTCCTTCCGCGGTACCGACGCATGGACCGCGATGACGCGCCTCAGGAAGTACGTGGCGAGCTGCGCCACCTTCAAAGACTCCTCCGGCCCCGCAGTGGCGACCTTCAAGGTGGCGACGAAAGCGGTGCCTGACCTGGGCGACGAAAGCTTCGAGACCGTCTTGTCCGCCGCCGTCTACGAGGGCGGGCAGACCATAGTTGTCTCCCGCGTCGGTCACGACATCGTCTTTTCCGAGAACAGCGTCTATTCCAGCGACCGGGGGGCACTGGCCCTCGGGCTCGCAAGAAGACTCGTTGCGAACGTGAGGGTGAAGACCGGGAACTGAACTGCGGCGCCGATCTCAAGGCTTGCGGCAGGGGATCCAAAGCAGGGTCAGGTTCGTCCAGATCACGAGGGTGACGTCGTTGTCCGGGTCGTGGCCGGTGAAGGAGTTGTAGCCCGGCAGTTCACCGCCGTGGTAGGACATCGCGGCGTGCGGGCCGAAGCGCTGGTGGGCGATGCCGTAGCCGTACTTCTGCCCGCCGGGCGCGGCCGGGTCCTCGGCGCGCGGGCTGTGCAGCCCTTGTGCGGAGCCTTCCGGACCGGGCCGCAGCCTGGATGTCGGCGGGATAGGGCCGGTCGACCGGTGCGTAGGCCGATCCGCCGTACATGTAGCCGTGTGAGTAGGGGGCGGGGAGGGACAGGTCGTGGGCGCCGGGCAGTGATGTATGCGTCAGGCCGAGCGGGGCGAACAGCCGGTTCCGGAACTGCTGGGCCAGTAGGTGGCCGCCCGCTTTCTCGGCGACGAGGCCCAGCAGGGCGTAGTTGGTGTTGCTGTACTCGTAGGACGCGCCGGGCGCGAAGTCCGGCGGGTGCCGGAACGCGATGTCCAGCATCTCCCGCGGCGTCACGGCTCTGCCCGGGTCGGTGTCCATCCTCGCCGCGAGTTCGGGTGCTGCTGTGTAGTCGTGGAGCCCGCTGCGCATCTCCAGCAGCTCGGCGATGGTGATGTGTCCGCCGTCCGGTACTCCGGGCAGGTAGGCGGACACCGGGTCGGTCAGCCGGAGCCTGCCGTCCTGCGCGAGGAGGAGGATCAGCGCCGCGGTCATCGTCTTGGTGTTGGAGGCGATCCGGAAGTGGTCGGCCGTGGTGGGGGTCTGGCTGTGCCCAGCTCGGTTGTGCCCACGCTCGCCCGGTAGGTTCCCTGCGGAGTGCGCAGCAGGACCAGCGCACCGGGGACCATGAGTTTCTTCGCCGCTCGCGCCACGGCGGATTGCAGCGCGGCCGGATCGATGCGCTTCAGTGCCGAGGGGGTGGGGCCGGGGGAGCTCGCCGTCACCGCAGGCGTGACCGTGGCGTCCGACAGGGCGGTGGGGCCTTCCGAGGGCACGGAGCAGCCTGCGATCAGCAGGACCGCGGACGGCGCCAGGTGGGACAGTCGGCGGGCGGTACGCGATGCCCCGCAGCCCGCTCCCGGCCGGCGCGTACGGTCAGGTATGCCGTCGTCTGCTCCGGTGTTCCTCATGCAGGCTTCACAGCCCTCGCGTTCGGCGGTCACAGCCGGTGCCCTACGGGGTGATTTTATTACCTTCCATGCATATATGGCCTGTTCCCGCGGCCGTCACAGGCTGGTGAGGAACGTGCGGACGGCGTCGGCGAACCCGGTCGGCGCACTGGTGGGCAGCGTGTGGTCGGCATCGAGCTCCACCAGCCGGGTTCCGGGCCGGCGTTCGGTCATGGCCGTGGCCTGCTCGGGGGCGATGACGCCCTTGGTTCCGCGGAGCAGCAGGGCGGGGCAGGTGGTGGCGGTCCAGTCGTCCCAGTGGTCGCCGTGCACCTGGTTCTCGGACTCGTACATCTCCTGGGGGTGGAAGGGGAGCCGCCAGCTGCCGTCGGGGTTCTGCCGCAGGCGGTCGGAGAAGTACGGGGCCGCGGGCCCCATGCCCTCGATGAGTGCTGCGCGGGTGGGGGCCTCGTACGGCAGGGAGAGCAGGAAGCCGAAGGGGTTGGAGCCGTCCAGGCCGAGTGCGGCGGCACCCTCCACGTTGATCAGGGCGCTGACGCGCTCGGGGTGTCGGGCGGCGAACTGATAGGCGTTGATGGCCCCGAGGGAGTGCCCGAGCAGAACGGCCCGGTTGAGCCCCAAGTGGTCGAAGAGGGCTTCGGTGTCGGCGAGGTAGCCCTCGCGTGAGTAGTCGGCGGCGCGGTCCGACTCGCCCTGGCCGCGCTGGTCCGGTGCGATCAGGCGCCAGGTGGGGCCGAGCGCCCGGGCGAGCGGGGCGAACGTGGCGCCCTCGGACAGGTGCCCGTGCAGGGCGATCAGCGGGCGGCCGGTGCCGCCGAAGTCCAGGTACGACAGGCGGCGGCCGTCGAGGTCCAGAGTGGCCCGAGTGGCGGTGTCGGTCATGGAAGTCCCCCTTGCGTCCAGATCGCTCGGTTGCGATGGCAGAACCGTACGCGCGAGTTGGGCGTTCGCGCAATACGATCGTATAAGACGTCTGTATAAATCGAGTCCGGTGGAGGGGTTGGATAGCGTCGCCGGCATGGGAAACCGTGAGGATCTGCTGGCCGGCGCCAGGAAATGCCTGGAGGAGAAGGGGTGGGCCCGTACGTCGGTGCGTGACATCTCGGCCGCCGCGGGCGGTGTCAGCATGGCCGCCATCGGCTACCACTTCGGCTCCCGGGAAGCGCTGCTGACCGCCGCGCTGATCGAGGCGATCGACGAGTGGGGCACCCGGCTGGGCCGCGCCCTGGCGTCCTTCGGCGGGCCCGGCGGCACCCCGGGCGAGCGGTACGAGGCGATGTGGGGCGCGATCATCGAGTCCTTCGAGACCGACCGCACCCTGTGGGCCGCCTCGGTCGAGGCGCTGGCACAGGCCGAGCACTCCCAGGACCTGCGGCGTTACCTGGCCGGCGGGCAGGTCCAAGGGCGCCGAGGGCTCGCGGCGGTTCTGTGTGGCACCTCCGAGGAACAGGTCGACGAGACGACGGTCCGCACCCTGGGTGCCGTGCACATGGCCCTTCTCGCGGGCGTCATGACGCAGTGGCTCACGGATCCGGGCTCGGCTCCCACCGCCCGCGAGATCGTCGCCGGGATACGCGCCCTCGCCGGCACCATCGGCGCCGTAGCGGACGACGCACCGGACGGCGGCAGCCAGGCGCGTCCGTGACGGCAGCCGGAAGGGTGCCTGACCGTCGCGATCCGCGTCCCCCTGCGGATCGTCGTGCTGGTGCTGGTGCTGGTGCTGGTGCTGGTGCGGATGGCGTGGGACGCGCTCGTCGCCACCGGAAGGTTTCTGCGGGACACCGTGCTCAGGCCGCTCGGCCGGGCGCTTCTGTGGGTCGGAACGGCCCTGTTCGTACGGCCGTTGGCGGGCCTGTGGCGCCATGCCCTGGTCCCCGTCGGCAGGGCGCTCGCCCGGCTCGGCACCGTCGTCGTACCGGCGGCATGGGTGTACGCGCGCGTGCTCAGCCCGGTCGGGCACGCGGTCACCTGGCTGCTGCGGGGCATCGCCATGTCCTCGCCGCCGCGGGCAACGGCGTGTGCACGGCCGTCACCCGGCTGGCCCGGTACCTGCTCGTCGTGCCCGCGCGATGGTTGTACGACCGGGTCCTCACGCCCGTCGGCCGTACCGTCGCCCGGTGCGCACGAGGGCTGGGGTGGCTGCTGGGCATGATCGGCACCGGCATCGGGGTCGCCCTGTACGGGACCCTCCGTGTCCTCCTGGTCCTGCCCGCCCTCGCGCTGTGGCGCTGGGTTCTCGCCCCTGTCGGCCGGTTCCTCGCCGTGGTGGCGTACGAGGTCGGCGACGCCCTCGGGCACGCGTGGCGGATCGCCGGACGGATCTCGCGGGCCGTCGGCCGTGCGCTCGCAACCCTCTTCCGGTGGATCTTCGTGGAGCCGCTGCGCCGGGTGTACCGGACCGTCCTCACCCCGGTCGGCCACCTCGTCCGGGACGCCGTGCTGCGGCCCGCCGCCGAGGGCGCGCGCGTGGTGGGCCGGGCCGTCCGCGAGGCGCTGGCCTGCGCGCGCGACACGGTACGGCAGGCCCGCGCCGACTTCCGGCGGATGCTGTTCGGCGATCCGGGGCAGCCGGCCCCGGTGGACCGGCGGGAACTTCAGCGGCCCGCGACACGTAGTCTTGGTAGCAGTACGACCGCACTCACGAAGGACTAGGACACTGGGCAAGCGACAGCCCGAAGGCCCGCCGCCCGCACCCGCGGTGCAGCGCATCCGACTGCGCTACACCAAGCGCGGCCGCCTGAGGTTCACCAGCCACCGAGACTTCCAGCGCGCCTTCGAGCGTGCGCTGCGCCGCGCCGAGGTGCCCATGGCGTACTCGGCCGGATTCACGCCGCACCCGAAGGTGTCGTACGCCAATGCCGCACCCACCGGCACGGGCAGTGAGGCGGAGTACCTGGAGATCGCGCTCACCGCACCGCGCGACCCGGAGACCCTGCGCGTCCTCCTCGACGAGTCGCTGCCCACCGGGCTCGACGTCACCGAGGCGGTCGAGGCACGGACCCCGGGCCTCGCCGACCGGCTGACGGCCTCCGTCTGGGAGCTGCGGCTGGACGGCGTCGACCCGGCCGACGCCGAGCGCGCGGTCGACCTGTTCAACCGGGCCGGGACCGTCGAGGTCCAGCGGATGACCAAGAACGGCGTCCGCACCTTCGACGCCCGCCCGGCCGTGGTGAGCCTGGAAACGCACGGTTCACCGGCTGATAGGCCTAGCGACCAGCCCTGTGCGATACTGCGGCTGGTTGTTCGGCACGTGACGCCTGCCGTACGACCCGACGACGTCCTGTCCGGTCTCCGCGCCGTGGCCGACCTGGCGCCGCCGGTCCCCGCAGCGGTGACCAGGCTGGCGCAGGGGCAGTTCGATGAAGAGACCGGCACGGTGACCGACCCGCTCGCGCCCGACCGCGAGGCAGCCGAGGCCCTGACGGCCCAACCGGCCGCCGCCGCGACGGCGCCGACGCCGGAAGGTCCCGCGTAGGGACGGACGTCGTAGCGCCGCCCTCGTACTCGGGAGCCACCTGGGTCGGGCAGCGCACCGACCAGAAGACTTTCGCCAGGCCGTACCGACAAGGCGTACGGAACCGGCGAGACAGGACACAGAGTGCTCCCGTGCGGCGCCCGCGCCCCGGACGGCGGCCATCGCGCACCGCGCGGGCCGCGGACGTCAACGGCGTACGGTCTTTGCGGACCTACGCCGGGCCAGGCGCGGCGCCCGGGAGCCTGACGGGAGAAACGCCCGCATGCTCGAGCCGATCGAACCCACTGAGGGTTCCGAACTGAACACTCCCAGCGACACCCTGCCGCCGCGCAGGCGTCGCCGTGCCGCCTCCCGCCCGGCGGGCCCGCCGGCCGTGGGAGAGGCCTACGCCGAAGTGACCGTGCCGGCCATACCGGCCGCCGAGCCCGACGAGGTCGCCGAGGCGACTGAGGCCGCTGAGGCTGAGGGAACCGAAGAGGCCGTAGCGGCGATGGAGGCCGAAGAGGCCGGTGCGCAGAGCGCCGAGGCGCAGGCCGAATCGGCCGAGGCCGCCGAGGCACCCGCTGCCGAGGAGGCCGCGCCCGCAGGGCGCCCGCGCCGTCGGGCCACGCGCCGGGCGTCCGCGCCTGCCGGTGCGCCGGCGTCCGCCGAGGCCGTCGTACCGGCCGCGCGTGCCGCCGAGACCGAGAAGCCCGCGGCCGTCACCGAGGGCGGCGAGGTCGTCTCCGGTGAGGAGGCCGCGCCGCGCCGCACCCGCCGCCGCGCCACGCGCACCGTCTCCGCGCCCACAAGTGCCGCCGCCGGTGACGCTGAGGCCGGTGTGAGCGAGGAGGCCCCGGCCGCCGCCGAGGCACCCGCCGCGGAAGAGGCCGCGTCCGCGGGGCGCCCGCGTCGCCGGGCCACGCGCCGGGCGTCCGCGCCTGCCGGTGCGCCGGCGTCCGCCGAGGCCGCCGAGGCCGTCGTTCCGGTCGTCCCTGCCGCCGAGACCGAGAAGGCCGGGGAGCAGCCCGCCGCCGCGGAAGAGGCCGAGCCCGCCGCCCGTCCGCGTCGCCGCGCCACCCGCCGCGCCTCCGCGCCCGCCGGTGCGCCGAAGGCGGCCGAGCCCGTGGCCGCCGAGGCCGTCGCCGAGTCCGCCGAGGCTCCGGCCGTTGCCGCCGAGCCTGTTGCCGGTGAGGAGGGCGCCGGGCGTCGTACCCGCCGTCGGGCCACGCGCCGGGTGTCCGCGCCCGCCGGTGCGCCGTCGGCCGCCGAGTCCGCCGAGGCTGAGGAAGCCGCCGAGGCCCCCGCGGCCGCGGCTGCCGTTGCCGCTGAGGTGAGCGGTGCCGGTGAGGAGGGCGCTGAGCGTCGTACCCGCCGTCGGGCCACGCGCCGGGTGGCCGCGCCCGCCGGTGCGCCGGCGTCCGCCGAGTCCGCTGCCGCCGAGGCCCCGGCCGAGCCCGGTGCCGAGGCGCACACCCCGGAGGTTCCCGCGACCACGCACACCACCGAGCCCGCCCCCGCCGCCCAGGCGCCGCAGGCCCCCGCGTCCCAGGCCCCCGCCGAGGAGGCCGCACCGCGTCGCACCCGGCGTCGGGCCGTGCGCCCCGCGTTCGGGTTCGCCGAGCCCGCGCAGCCCACGCAGCCCGCGCCGGCCGCCGAGGGCGAGGAGCCCGAGGCCGAGGCCCCGCGCAAGCCCGCCCGCCCGGCCGTCGCCGTCTTCCAGGCACCGGTGTTCACCGAGCCGAAGTTCCAGACTCCGGAGCGTGCCGCCGCCGAGGCCGCCGCCGAGGCCGCCGGGGCGGAGGAGCCCGAGGAGGAGGCGGAGGAGCGCGCCGAGGCCGGTGCGCGCCGTCGCCGTCGCCGCCGGGGTGGCGCCGCCGAGGAGACCCGGGCCGTCGAGCCCGTCGCCGAGGAGGAGCCGGAGGAGTCCGCCGAGGCCGTCGCCGAGGACGAGGAAGCCGAAGAGGCAGAGGAGGCCGAGGAGGCCGAGGAGACGGAGGGCGCCGAGGGCTTCGAGGAGTCCGGTTCCCGTCGGCGTCGCCGTCGTGGTGGCCGCCGTCGCCGTCGCGGTGAGGCCGCCGAGGGGGAGGGCGCGGACGCCGAGGAACTGGCCGCCGAGCAGGCGGCGCAGGACGCCGAGGACACCGCCGAGCAGGAGGAAGAGGACGCCGAGGAGGCCCACGAGGAGGCCGGTGCGTCCAGCTCCAGCAGCCGTCGCCGCCGTCGCCGTCGCCGTCGGGCCGGTGACACCACCGTCGACACCGAGCCCGGCGAAGGCGACCCCGAGCGCACCGTCGTCAAGGTCCGTGAGCCGCGCAAGCCCGCCGAGCCGTCCGACGAGGTGCAGTCCATCAAGGGCTCGACCCGTCTGGAGGCGAAGAAGCAGCGCCGTCGCGAGGGACGCGAGCAGGGGCGCCGCCGCGTTCCGATCATCACCGAGGCCGAGTTCCTGGCCCGCCGTGAGGCCGTCGAGCGCGTGATGGTCGTGCGGCAGCACGGCGAGCGCACGCAGATCGGCGTCCTCGAGGACGGCGTGCTCGTCGAGCACTACGTCAACAAGGAGCAGTCGACCTCGTACGTCGGCAACGTCTACCTGGGCAAGGTCCAGAACGTGCTGCCGTCGATGGAGGCCGCCTTCATCGACATCGGCAAGGGGCGCAACGCCGTTCTCTACGCCGGTGAGGTCAACTTCGAGGCGCTGGGGATGGCCAACGGTCCCCGTCGTATCGAGTCCGCGCTGAAGTCGGGGCAGTCCGTCCTCGTCCAGGTCACCAAGGACCCGATCGGGCACAAGGGCGCCCGTCTGACCAGCCAGGTCTCCCTCCCCGGCCGCTACCTCGTGTATGTGCCCGAGGGCTCGATGACCGGCATCAGCCGCAAGCTGCCCGACACCGAGCGGGCCCGGCTGAAGACCATCCTCAAGAAGATCGTCCCCGAGGACGCGGGCGTCATCGTGCGCACCGCCGCCGAGGGCGCGAGCGAGGAGGAGCTGCGCCGGGACGTCGAGCGGCTGCAGGCGCAGTGGGAGGACATCCAGAAGAAGTCGAAGAACGGCAACGCGCCGACGCTGCTGTACGGCGAGCCGGACATGACCGTCCGGGTCGTGCGCGACATCTTCAACGAGGACTTCTCCAAGGTCATCGTCAGCGGTGGCGACGCATGGGAGACGATCCACGGGTACGTCTCGCACGTCGCGCCGGACCTGGCCGCCCGGCTGTCGAAGTGGACCTCCGAGGTCGACGTCTTCGCCACCTACCGGATCGACGAGCAGCTCGCCAAGGCCCTCGACCGCAAGGTCTGGCTGCCCAGCGGCGGTTCGCTGGTGATCGACCGGACCGAGGCGATGGTCGTCATCGACGTCAACACCGGCAAGTTCACCGGCCAGGGCGGCAACCTGGAGGAGACGGTCACCAGGAACAACCTGGAGGCGGCCGAGGAGATCGTGCGCCAGCTGCGGCTGCGCGACCTCGGCGGCATCATCGTGATCGACTTCATCGACATGGTCCTGGAGTCCAACCGCGACCTGGTGCTGCGCCGCCTGCTGGAGTGCCTGGGCCGCGACCGTACGAAGCACCAGGTGGCCGAGGTGACCTCGCTGGGCCTGGTGCAGATGACCCGCAAGCGGGTGGGCCAGGGCCTGCTGGAGTCCTTCTCCGAGACCTGCGTGCACTGCAACGGCCGCGGTGTCATCGTGCACATGGAGCAGCCGGTGTCCGCCGGCGGCGGTGGCGGCAAGCGCAAGAAGCGCGGCCGTGGTGCCGACGCCCAGGAGCACGTGCACGAGGCCGCCGCCGTGGCCGTCGAGACCGGCGAGGCCATCGAGCCCGAGGCGGAGACCGCAGTGGAGGTGGCCGCCGAGGTCGCCGAGCCGGTCGCCCTCCCGGCCCCGCCCGCGGCGGAGCCGCTCAAGGATGCTTTCGCGCCGGACGAGGAGCTGTACAGCAGCGTCGCCGAGGCGGAGGCGGCGGCCACCCGTGGCCGTACGCGGCGCCGGGCGAGCCGCCGGGCGTCGGCTCCGGCGGGCGCGCCGAAGGCCGAGGCCCGTCGCGGGCGGATCGAGGAGGCCCTGAAGACCGAGGCCGCCGTGGCACCGACCGCGCAGGACGTCACCGTCGAGGAGGCGGCGGCGCGCCCGGTGCGTCCGGAGCCCGTCGCCGAGGCCCTCGCCGAGCCGGTGGCCGCCGAGGACCAGGTGGTCCGGGCGCCGCAGGCCGAGACCGTCGAGGAGGCCGCGCCCAAGGGCCGTACGCGCCGTCGTGCGACCCGGAAGGTGTCGGCCCCGGCCGGTTCCCCGGCGGGTGCCGAGGCGGCCGTGGTGACGGTGCCCGAGACCGCGCCCGCGGTCGAGGTACCGGCGGTCCGGCCCGCGGCCGAGACACCGGCCGAGGCCGCTCCGGCAGCCCCGGTCGAGGAGGCACTCGCCGAGGACGCCGCGCCGGCCCGTCCGCGCCGTCGTGCCGTGCGCAAGGTCGCCGCGCCGACCGCGTCCGAGGAGGCGGCCGTCGTGGTCGTCCCGTCGGCCGCGGGGGAGGAGGCCCCGGCGGGCGAGGTCACGGCGGGCGAGGTCACGGCCGAGGAGGTGGCCGAGGCGACGGCTCCGGCCAAGAAGGCGGCCCGCAAGACCGCCAAGAAGGCTACAGCGAAGAAGGCCGCCGCCAAGAAGACCGTGGCGAAGAAGACCGCGGCCAAGAAGACGGCCGCCAAGAAGACCACGGCCAAGAAGGCGGCCAAGACGGCCGCCGCGAAGTCGACGGCGAAGAAGACCACCACGGTCTCCGCTGCCGGAGACGCGGGCGACGAGGGCTGACGCCCGGCGTGTGGGGCCGGTCCGCGTGACCGGCCCCACACCCCGGCGGGCCCGGTTTGACCCTCCAGGTCATGGCCCCGTAACCTTGACCGTCGGCGTGTCCACTGAACGCGCCACATCCCCGTAAACCTCTTCCTCCCGGGCACTGGGTTGGCCGGGAGAGGTCGTCCGTGGTGGTTCTGGGCGGCTGGCCTGCGGGGGTGCCGGTTCTGACGAGCGAAAGAGAGATCCGCGTGTACGCCATCGTGCGCAGCGGTGGTCGCCAGCACAAGGTTGCTGTCGGCGACATCGTTGAGGTTGACAAGATTTCCACTGCCAAGGTTGGCGACACGGTCGAGCTCTCGACCCTGCTCGTTGTCGACGGCGACGCTGTGACCAGCGACCCGTGGGTGCTGGCCGGCATCAAGGTCCAGGCCGAGGTCGTGGACCACCACAAGGGCCAGAAGATCGACATTCTGCGCTACAAGAACAAGACCGGCTACCGCCGTCGGCAGGGCCACCGCCAGCAGTACACGGCGATCAAGGTCACGTCGATCCCCACGGCTGCGAAGTAAGGGACTGAGGAGAGATGGCACACAAGAAGGGCGCATCGTCCACCCGGAACGGTCGCGACTCGAACGCCCAGCGGCTCGGCGTGAAGCGCTTCGGCGGTCAGGTCGTCAACGCGGGTGAGATCCTGGTCCGCCAGCGCGGCACCCACTTCCACCCCGGCGCCGGTGTCGGCCGTGGCGGCGATGACACGCTGTTCGCCCTGCAGGCCGGTGCGGTGGAGTTCGGTACCCACCGCGGCCGCAAGGTCGTGAACGTCGTTCCGGTCGCCTGAACCAAGGCATAGACCGAACGTTTCGCGAGGCGGACCTCACTTCCCGGTCGGGAAGGCGGGTCCGCCTTTCGCGTGTTGAACAAGGACAAAACCGTATTTCTCTGGAGGCACTGAACCATGACCACCTTCGTGGACCGCGTCGAACTGCATGTCGCCGCGGGTAACGGAGGTCACGGCTGTGCCTCCGTACACCGCGAGAAGTTCAAGCCGCTCGGCGGCCCGGACGGCGGCAACGGCGGCCGTGGCGGTGACGTCATCCTGACCGTCGACCAGTCGGTCACCACGCTGCTGGAGTACCACCACTCCCCGCACCGCAAGGCCACCAACGGCAAGCCCGGCGAGGGCGGCAACCGCTCCGGCAAGGACGGCCAGGACCTGGTCCTGGCGGTGCCGGACGGCACGGTCGTACTGGACAAGGCGGGCAACGTCCTCGCCGACCTGGTCGGCCACGGGACGTCGTACATCGCCGCGCAGGGCGGCCGCGGCGGGCTCGGCAACGCCGCGCTGGCCTCCGCCCGCCGCAAGGCGCCCGGCTTCGCGCTGCTCGGCGAGCCCGGTGACCTGCACGACATCGTCCTGGAGCTGAAGACTGTCGCCGACGTGGCGCTGGTCGGCTACCCGAGCGCCGGCAAGTCCTCGCTGATCTCCGTGCTCAGCGCCGCCAAGCCGAAGATCGCCGACTATCCCTTCACGACGCTCGTGCCGAACCTCGGTGTCGTCACCGCCGGTTCGACCGTCTACACCATCGCCGACGTGCCGGGTCTGATCCCGGGCGCCAGCCAGGGCAGGGGACTGGGCCTGGAGTTCCTGCGGCACGTGGAGCGGTGCAGCGTGCTGGTGCACGTGCTGGACACCGCGACCCTGGAGTCCGACCGGGACCCCGTCTCCGACCTGGACGTCATCGAGGCCGAGCTGCGGGAGTACGGCGGCCTGGACAACCGGCCCCGGATCGTCGTCCTGAACAAGGTCGACGTGCCCGACGGCAAGGACCTCGCCGAGATGGTCCGGCCCGACCTGGAGGCCCGCGGCTACCGCGTCTTCGAGGTGTCGGCCGTCGCCCACATCGGGCTGAGGGAACTGTCCTTCGCGCTCGGTGACCTGGTCGCCGGGGCGCGTGCCGCCAAGCCCAAGGAGGAGGCGACCCGGATCGTCATCCGGCCCAAGGCCGTGGACGACACCGGGTTCACCGTCACCCGCGAGGAGGTCGGCGGCGAGCCGCTGTTCCGGGTGCGCGGTGAGAAGCCCGAGCGCTGGGTCCGCCAGACCGACTTCAACAACGACGAGGCCGTCGGCTATCTCGCCGACCGCCTCAACCGCCTCGGTGTGGAGGAGGAGCTGATGAAGGCGGGCGCCCGGTCCGGCGACGGCGTCGCCATCGGACCCGAGGAGAACGCGGTCGTCTTCGACTGGGAGCCTACGGTCATGGCCGGTGCGGAGATGCTGGGCCGCCGTGGCGAGGACCACCGCTTCGACGAGGCCCGGCCCGCGGCACAGCGCCGCCGGGACAAGCAGGCCGAGCGGGACGAAGCCCTGCGCGAGTACGACGACTTCGACCCCTTCGAGTAGGAGGGCGTGAGCCCAACCGTGCGGCGGGGGGGGGGCCCGGGGGGGCCCCCCCCCCCCCCCCCCCCCCGCCGCCCCCCCCCCCGTTCCGGCCGGGGCCCCCCCCCCCCCCGGCGGGATTTTGTGTAAACATCCCACACCCCCACACACCCCCCCCCCAC
>NZ_JBIATN010000066.1:0-17893 GCF_042891825.1 Streptomyces sp. NPDC001852 | reverse complement strand
GGCCGACCAACTGGACACCGCGATCGAGCAGAAGGGCAAGGGCGACCTCGCCGCACTCCTCGCCGGCGGCGACACCTGGACCGTCATCGGCTGACGACGAGGGACATCCGAACGCGCTCGACCGGCGGCCGGCCTGCAACGGCCCGCCGCCGGTCCTGCCTGTGCCCCTGCGGGGCTGGGCGGAGAGGGCAGGATTCGAACCTGCGTGGACCCCTGGGGGTCCGACCTCCGAGGCATGCTCGCCGGTCCCCGATCAACCACTCCGGGCACCTCTCCTCGATCCCGGCTTCGCCGTCCTGCGCGCCGCCGTTCACGTGAACCACTGTGCCGGCAGCCACTGACGGCACGCTGACGCGTACCCACGGCACCGGTCGTCTCCCGCTCCGGCGACGCCATAGCCGACGGCGCCAGGGTGGGGGAACCGCGAGGCACGGGACGTGGCAGCCGGCAGCCCGAAGTGAGTCAGGACCGCCCTCGAGCCGTACAACGGACCGTCCGACGGACCGGGTGCGCCGGAGGGCGACGGCCGGCCCCGCCGGGCCGCCGCCTGCGCCCGGGCCCCGCGCACCCACCCGCACGACCCGGCCGAAAGAGGTTGCCATGACAGAAGCACCCGCACGCGAAAGGCTCGACGCCGTCTACGCCGAGGTCGTCCGCCGCAACCCCGCGGAGCCGGAGTTCCACCAGGCCGCGCGGGAGGTCCTGGAGTCCCTGGCGCCGGTGGTGGCGGCACGGCCGGAGCTGGCGGAGGCGGCTGTCGTCGAGCGGATCTGCGAGCCGGAGCGGCAGGTGCTGTTCCGGGTCCCGTGGGTGGACGATGCGGGCCGGGTACGGGTGAACCGGGGCTTCCGGGTGGAGTTCAACAGCGCCCTCGGCCCCTACAAGGGCGGTCTGCGCTTCCACCCCTCGGTGAACCTCGGCATCGTGAAGTTCCTGGGCTTCGAGCAGATCTTCAAGAACGCGCTGACCGGCCTCGGCATCGGCGGCGGCAAGGGCGGCAGCGACTTCGACCCGCGCGGCCGCTCGGACGCCGAGGTGATGCGGTTCTGCCAGTCGTTCATGACGGAGCTGTACCGGCACATCGGCGACCGTACGGACGTACCCGCCGGGGACATCGGCGTGGGTGGCCGGGAGATCGGCTACCTGTTCGGCCAGTACCGGCGCATCACCAACCGGTGGGAGGCGGGCGTCCTGACCGGCAAGGGCGTGGGCTGGGGCGGCTCGGCCGGGCGGGTGGAGGCCACCGGGTACGGCAATGTGCTGTTCGCGGCCGAGATGCTCCGCCGGCGCGGCGAGGACCTGCCGGGACAGCAGGTGCTGGTGTCCGGCTCCGGCAACGTCGCCCTGTACACCGTCGAGAAGCTGCACGAGCTGGGGGCGCGGGCGATCACGGTGTCGGACTCCGGCGGATACGTCGTGGACGAGAAGGGCATCGACCTCGACCTCCTCAAGCAGGTCAAGGAGGTGGAGCGGGGCCGGGTGCGGGACTACGCCGAACGCCGCGGCGGCTCGGCGGTGTTCGTGCCGGGCGGCTCGGTGTGGGAGGTCCCGGCCGATGTGGCGCTGCCGTCCGCGACCCAGAACGAGCTGGACGCCGACGGTGCGCTGGCGCTGGTGCGCGGCGGGGTGAAGGCGGTGTCGGAGGGCGCGAACATGCCGGTGACCCCGGAGGCGGCCGACGTGCTGCGGGACGCCGGCGTGGCGTTCGGGCCGGGCAAGGCGGCCAACGCCGGCGGTGTCGCGGTCAGCGCGCTGGAGATGCGGCAGAACAGCGGTCGCGAGTCCTGGTCCCGGCAGCGTGTGGAGGGCGAACTGGCCACGGTCATGCGCGAGATCCACGACCTGTGCTGGCACACGGCCGAGCGCTACGGCGTCCCCGGTGACTATGTGACCGGCGCGAACATCGCGGGCTTCGAACGGGTGGCGGAGGCGATGCTGGCGCAAGGGGTGGTGTGAGGCCTTGTCGCGCCTCGGCATCGGCACACCCGGGCCGGCCGGCGACTGCCGAGAGGTGCCCGGCACTCTGCTGCGCCTGGCGGACCCCGGCACGGCACGGCCACACGCTTGCGGTCGACCCGCCGGCCGAAACGGGCTGCCGGTGCCGGGCCGATCGTATAGAACGAGGGCATGAGCCCGACGACGACTGCCCTCGGACCGCGGACGATCAGGGCGGACGACCTGCTGCTGCGCCCGCTGGCCGAAACGGACGAGCCCGCCGTCGCCGAGGCCCTGCAGGACCCCGGCATCCTGCGCTGGGCGGCGGGCAGATCCGTGACCGAGGCGCCGCCCCGGGACCGCGCCCGGGCCTGGCTGGCGCCCCGCCTCTCCTGCTGGGACAACGGCGCCGCGGTGTTCGCCGTCGCCGACCCCGTGCGGGGCACCCTGCTCGGCTCCCTCAGCATCAGGGAGATCAACCGCCTTCCCGACCAGGCGGTGGTGACCTACTGGGTGACACCGGCCGCCCGTGGCAGGGGGCTGGCCGCGAGGGCCCTGCAGACGGCGGCGCGGTGGGCCTTCACCCCGGTCGCGGACGGCGGCCTCGGACTGCACCGCGTCACCCTGGACCACGCCGTGCCCAACGTCGGCTCGTGCCGGGTCGCGACCGGGGCCGGCTTCCGCCTCGAAGGAACCATGAGGGACTTCTACGTCGACGCCGACGGCACCCGGCACGACTCCCACCTGCACGCCCGCCTCGCGAGCGACACCGGGGAGGAACAGCCGGCCTCCGCCCGGTGAACGGCGGGGCCGCAGCGATGCGGCCCGCCCGGCCCCGGGCCCTGCTCGAGCGGCGCGGGAACCCCGGTCGAGTCCGCGTGGACCAGGCAACCCCGCGGCCTCCGCCCACGGCACCATGGGATCGGGCGCCCCGCCCGACAACACCGTGCGCCCCGCCGGTCGTAGCGGGGGAAGGGACACGCCGTCATGACACCCACAGCCAGCCGTCGCTTACGCCGGGGCCGTGCCGCGGCCGTCACCGCGTCGGCCGCCGTCGCCCTCGCCACCGCACTCGCCGCCACCGGCTGCGACGCCGCCCACCGCACGCTGGACTGCGTGCGCACCGCCAACGCCATCGCCGACAGCGTCACCGACCTGCAGCAGGCGGCACGGGACGCGGCGCTCGACCCCTCGAAGGCCGACACCTACTTCGCCCCCATCAACAAGAACCTGAAGGACATCGGCCACCAGACCGACAACGTCGACGTGAACAAGGCGGTGGACGACCTCGGCAAGGCCGTGGACAACGTCAGCGAGTCCATCAAGCACGGCGACAAGAGCCCCGACCTCAGCCCGGTCAAGGACTCCGCGGGCGAACTGACCAAGGCCTGCACGTCGTAACGCCGCGCGCTGGAGCATCGAGCGGTGCGTGCCACGAACAAGGTGCCGTCCGGCACCCCAAAGGGCCCGCCGGAGTCGACCCGACGGGCCCTGCGAAGGTCAGCCCGACCGTCAGCCCGGCCTTTGAGTCGGCCGGTACCGAGGAAGCCGGTTCAGCTATTCGTGCGGACGTCCGGCCTCAAGGAACTGCCGATACACGAGGTGAAGCAGGGCGGCGTACGCGTGTTGCGAGCGGGCCACGGCCCGGTCGCCATCCGATGCCGTGTCGCCGAGCCGATCGATGCGCTGCATCAACTCCTCCAGCATCGCGAGGACGTCGACCGGCACCGGTTTGAAGATGCCGCTTTCCACGAATCTGATGACCGTTGTGACGTATTCGTCGGCTTCCGCCAGATCGGCGTACGTCATTTTCAGGCCCTGGGCCGAGCCGCCCGACGGAAATGGCAGGCGGCGCCACAGGGTGTAGGAATCCATGAAAGACAACGTCATTCTTAGCGCTTTCCTATCTGGGATCTTGGATTGACGCTCCGCCAGGCAGGCCGTAGGTTCTCGGACATGCAGCAGCGACCTGTCCTGACGACTCGCGGTCACATCGACCACATGCGGGTGTGCTCCGCTGCCTGTCGCCCCTGTTGAGAGCCCCCAGCGCCTCCAGGGTCTTCACCCCGTGTCCGACGGCGGCCCCTTCGGGCTGTTCGCGGACTTCTGTGTGAGCTGACGCGCCCGCCTGCGCGCGGCAGCGCCTTCCTGTAGTTGCCGTCCCTCGCTGCGTACGCCCCGCCGGCGTGCGCCTTCCGCACATGCCCGGAGCCGTCCCGTTCGGCTCCGGGCTGCCAGACAAGGACCCCTTTGATGCGTAGGAACACCCTGCCCGCCCGCGCTTCGGCTGTCGCGGCGACCGCCGTGATTGCCGGCCTGCTGCCCGTGACCAGCGCCGCAGCCGCACCCGCCGGGGCCGCGCCGCTGCCGCCGGTCACCGTCCTGACCGACAGGGCCGGAACCGGCAGCGGGGACATCTTCATCTCGCCGAACTCGGCCACCAGCCAGTACTCCAGCGGCGTGGAGATCCTGAGCCAGGACGGCAAGCGAGTCGTGTGGTCGCACAAGGTGCCCGCCGGGCAGGAAGCCGCCGACTTCCGCGCCCAGACCTACCAGGGCAGGCGAGTGCTGACCTGGTGGCAGGGCACCGGCCTCGGCTCCCTCGCGAGCGGCACCGACTACGTCTACAACGACCACTACCAGAAGATCGCCGAGGTCAAGGCCGGGAACGGCTACACCGCCGACGGCCACGAGTTCCTGATCACCCCCCGCGGAACGGCGCTGATCCTGGCCTACAAGCAGACCACGGCAGACCTGACCTCCCTGGGCGGCTCCGCGCACCAGAAGGTCATCGACGGCGTGACGCAGGAGATCGACATCCGCACCGGCCGGGTGCTGTTCCAGTGGAGCGCCGCCGACCACGTCCCCTACGCGCAGAGCGAGCAGCCGCTGCCCTCCTCGCCGGACACCCCGTGGGACTGGTTCCACATCAACGCCGTCAAGCCCGACAACGACGGCAACCTGCTCATCGACGCCCGCAACACCTGGACCACCTACAAGGTGGGCCACCGCACCGGCAAGGTGCTCTGGCAGCTCGGCGGCAAGGCGAGCACCTTCAAGGAGCAGGCTGCGCCCGGCCAGTACCTGAACACCGCCGGACGGATCTTCTCCTGGCAGCACGACCCCGAGCCGCTGGGCGGCGGCCTGTACCGGTGGTTCGACAACGAGTCCGCCGGTGCCGCCAACACCGGCACCGGCGCCGTGGAGGAGTTGCCGTTCAGCCGTGTGGTCACCGTCCGCCTGGACCGGCACACCCACACCGCGACCCTGGTCGGCTCCGTCGACCAGCCGGACTACCTCAGCGCATCCTCGCAGGGCAACGCGCAGACACTCCCGGGAGGCAACACCTTCGTCGGGTGGGGCTCGCTGCCGTACGTCACCGAGTTCAGCCCGTCCGGCAAGCTGCTGTTCGAGGCGAAGCTCCCCACCGGCGTGAACAGCTACCGCGCCTACCGCGTCACCTGGAAGTAGCCCGAGACGGCCAGGAGCGCTCTTCTTGAACGTGCGATGATCACGACCCGGCAGGCGAGAGCGGGAGCGTGGCGAGTTCGCCCAGAACCCGGGCCGCCGGTGCCGGGTCGACCAGCCACTTCAGGTGGCTGCTGGTGAGTGTGCGGACGTCGTAGGGGTTCTCCGGCGTCAGTGCGTCGCCCTCGCGGATCATCCGGTCCTGCATGGCGAGCGGCATGCTGGTGTCCTCGGTCAGCCGGATGTACGTCCTGGGGATCCGCCCCCACGTGTCGGCCTGTGCCCGGTCCTCGGGTGTGCCGACGTCGAGGTTCTCGTCGGGCTGGAAGGTGTTGAGGAAGACCATGAACTCCTCGTCCGTCCCGTCGGCGAGGAAGGCGGCCTTGAAGGCCGCGAGGGCGCCGGGGTCGGCGGTGCGGAAGTTGGAGCGCAGCAGCCCGAGTTCGGCCGGGTTCCCGACCATCGCCGACGCCAGCGCTGTGGCGTCGACCGTGGCCATCTCGGGCTCGCCGTAGTAGGCGCTGACGTCGAGGTCGACGGGGCACCAGGCGGAGACGTAGACGATGCGGTCGATCAGGTCGGGCCGCTGGTTGGCCGCGACGGTGGCCGTCATGCCGCCGCGGCTGTGGGAGACGAGGATGACGGGCCCGTTCCGTTTGGCCCGCTCCAGTATCCCGATGACGTGCGCGGCGTTGTCGGCGAGTGTGACGCCCTTGATGGCGCCGGGCGCGGTCGCGAGCCCTTCGAGGTCCTGCGGTGCCTGGTAGGCCTGCGGGTACGTCGCCGCGAACCCGTGCCCCGGAAGGTCGACGGCGACGGAGCGGTGCCCGAGGAGGCCGAGTTCGGCCTGGAGCGGCGCGAAGGAGAAGGAGTTCGCGAAAGCTCCGTGAACCAGTACGAACGTCGGTTGCATCTGTCTGCTCACTTTCTGGCCTCCGCGGCGTCGGCGGCGCGCGCATCGCCCGTTCCGGCGCCGCGCACCACCTCGCGGCCGAGGCCGAGGGACGAGTCGTCGTCCTGCGGCGCACCACCCGCGCCGCAGAGGCGTCTTCGTGCATGGCAAGCGCCGGCGGTCAAGTGCGGAGTGACGAGGGCGGCTTACGAACAGCTGCCTGTCATCCGAGGCTTCACAGTACTCAACGAAAGATCATCCGCACTACTGCCCAGGAGTCTCCGCCGGAGATCGAGGAGACGCCCCCTGGCGGCCGACGGACATCAGCGGGAAATCACGGGTCACGCAGGCGACGAGCGCCGCACAACGGCCCGAGGCACGCACTGATCGCAGACGGGGGCATCCACGGCCCCGGGCACGGCCGGCCCCGCCGATGCGCGCAACTCGAACCATCGCACGCCCACCCCCCGCCGGACCGCAGACGTGGTTCCGCACCCGCGACCGCCCGAACAGCGGTGTCGGCGCGGTATCAGTGCGGTGTCAGCGGCTCGGGCCACTGTAGTCCCAGTGACCGGCCCGCAAGATGGCGGGCCGGAAACAGGGAGAGGTGCCCGGAGTGGTTGATCGGGGACCAGCGAGCTCGCCTCACGGTCGGGCCCCATCGGGGCCCACGCAGGTTCGAATCCTGCCCTCTCCGCCGTAGAACGGACGTCCTCGGCAGCACCACCGGCTGACCCGGGCCGACCGGTCCCGGTGCCGCGACGACGACGCCGGGGCCGGACCCTGGACGCCCTTACGACGGAACGAGTTCCCACCGCGAAACGTGGTCAGAGCATCAGCAGCAGCCGTGTGTTGGGGACGAGCTTGCGGTTCACGCTCGTGCTCTGCACGAAGATCGTGAAGTCGTCGTTGTGGTCCGGCTTGACGCGGACTTCCACGTCCGGCAGGCCGAGGAGGGCGCGGGCCTCTGGCCCCGTGTACACCCGGTCCGTCTTCTTCTCCAGCACCGCGATCTGCTTCTTCGCCTGGATCTTCTCCGACTTGCTGAGCTGGTAGAACGCGCCACCGGTACGGTAGGTGTGCCCGCATTCGACGACCCAGTCCCGGATCGCCGCGTCACGCGCCACCGGGATCAGCTCGTACGCCGACGGTTCCACCGGGGCGAGGCCGGCCGCCTTGATGGTGTCCTTGTTGACCGTCTCGGCACCCGTGGAGAACACCGCCCGCGATCCCCGGATGCCCTGGGTGCGCCCGACCATGAACTTCTCGGTGGCCTGCCGGATGACCTGACCGGCCTCCTCCAGCCCCTGTGTGCTCGTGGCGTCCCAGACGGCGATGTTGTCCTTCGGGAAACCGCACTGCATGGCCTCCCGCTTGCCCATCTGGTCCGGCACGAGGACGGCCAGCGTCCAGTTGTCCTGCTGTGTCTCGATCATCTCGGCCACGGCCCCGACCAGTTCACGCGGATCCCTGGCAGGGGCATCCGGGCAGCGATGACTTGCGTTCTCCTGCCCGTCGGTGAGTATGAACGTCAGGAAGCTGTGGTCACCGTACAGTTGGGCCGTCTGCGCCAGCTCCCGCTGGGACTTCAGCGCTGCCGCCAGCAGTGCCGTCATGCCACCGACCCGGTACAGCTGCTTCAGCGACGGCATCCGCAGCACGTCCTTGTCGTAGATGACGCACTCCACCTGGTCCGCGAAGACGTACACCGTGACGCGCGTTTCCTGGTCCAGTTCCCCCGACCGGCGGGCGAGATACGCGATCTGCTGGTCGGCGACTTCGACCACCTTGCTGCTCAGATGCGACATGGACGAACTGGCATCCAGCACAAGAGCAACGTGATTGATGTAGTTCTGGCTTCCGGCCATGACCAGCTCCCCCTCATCCCGACTCGATGCTTTCACCGTCTCACGCACCACTGACAATCGATCCCGGCTCCCGCTCCCGCCCCACGGCCGAGGAAAGACCGGAGACACACCACCGATGTCCCATGACCAGCAGTACCCGCACGCACCCGAGCTGCAGGCGGCCGGCGTCCAGCTGAACCACACCGCGGTCTACGCGAGCGACCGGCACCTGTCCGCCGAGTTCATCGCCGCGATCCTGGGTCTGGAGGTCGGCGCCCCGTTCGGGCCGTTCCTGCCCGTCGACCTCGGCAACGGCGTGACGCTCGACTACTACGAGAAGAGGGACGCGCCGATCCAGTCACAGCATTACGCCTTCCTCGTGCCCGACGAGCAGTTCGACGCCGTGATCGCCCGCCTGGAGGCGGTCGGGGTCACCTACTACGCCGATCCCGGCCACACCGAAGCCGGCCACATCAACCGGCTGTTCGGAGGTCGCGGCGCCTACTTCGACGACCCGGACGGCCACAACATGGAGATCATGACTCGGCCCTACGTCCGCCCCTAGGGCGCGTACCGGAGTGGTGCATGGTGTCGGCGAGCTCCGTGCTGGTTTGCGAGCCACGCCAAGATCCGCCGGACCGGCCTAATAAGTACGGCACGTTCGACGGCTACCTTCTGCGCCAGCCGACCGACCCTCGCAAGCTGTATCCGCATAGGGATGGTCCTCTACGGGAACCGCCATTCTTGGTGGACATGGCACTCGCAGCCTGAAGCGGCAGCGGGTCCTGGCTGCGCCGGCGGCCAGGTTCAAGTCGTCGGTTGCGTCCATGACGACCGGCCCGACTGGCGCCGGCAGGCAGTGAGGCAGCGGATGGGTCATGCATCGGCCAGGCCGAGCTGACGCAGCATGCCGAGTTCGTCGCTGCTGCCCCAGCGCTCGACGAGCTTGCCGTCGCTGTCGAAGCGGCTTATCTGCATGCCGCGGTAGCTCACCTTCTTGCCGGTCGCCGACCGTCCCATCAGCGGTCCCAGATGCGTCCCGCTGATCACGTAGGCGAAGGCCAGCTCGTCGTCGGTGGCCAGCAGGTGTTCCACCTCGACGTGCAAGTCGGGGAAAGCGGCTCGCAGCTCGTTGAACATGGCTTTGTAGCCTTCGGGTCCCTGGGCCTGTCCCGGAGCGGGGTCATGATCGACAGAATCGGGCGCGACGATGTCGTCGAGGGCATCGAGGTGCCCGGTGACCACGGCCTCTGCGAATGCGGTCTGTGCGGCGATGTTCGCTTGCTGCGCCATGGGCACTCCCGGGCGTGTACGGGCCACCGGCTCGTTCACCGGCTGAGAGGTCCGCACCTACGCCGTATACCGACCGTACATCCGGCGCTCCCACGCAGCATGTCTGGACGGCAGGCCTGCGACTCCGCCCGGAGCGGGGCCGCCGGTCCCCAGCGCGGTGCCCCGGCGCGTGGCCGCGAGACGTCGGCCGTGTGGGGCCGGGATCGGGCAGGGCAGTCCCACCGCAGCCTCCGCTCGAAGTCGACGCCTGCCGCGCGAACGCGGGCGATCTGCTCACCCAGGGCTCCGTTGTCTTGTACCCACCGGCGAGGAGGCCGAGGCTGCCGCCACCGGCCGCCGCGATGACCAGTTCTGGTGTGGTCGGACCACCTTCCATCGGCGCCGCCAGAACGGGTACCTCGACCCCGAGATCAGTGAGCGGCGAAGCCATCAGCGGTCTCCTTCTACCCCACCAACGGCCGCAACACGGGCGCGGCGGGAGACCGGCCGAGTACCTCCACACGCCCCGACACGCCACGCTGGATCCCGATCACGGCGCGCAGCAGAGATGTCTTCCCACAACCGCTCGGCTCCAGCACTGCCGTCACCGAACCTGAGGGCACTTCGAAGTTCACATCCGCGACCACTACGGCGGCGCTCTTCATTTGTGGTCGCGCAGGAAGGCAGGGATCTCGTCGCGGGTCGGGTAGTTCGGCAGGGGTGCTCGCTTGCCCTGAAGGAACGCGGTGATGACGGCGACGGCCCGGTCGTTGTTGTCGTCGAGGCCGTTCCACATGTGGTGTCCGACTCCGGGCATGTACTGCGTGCGCTGGATGGCGGGGTCATGGGCAAGGACGGTGGTCTCCCATTGACGGACCTGGGAGGAGCACTCGGCGATCATCAGCATCGCGGGGGTCCGGGAGCGCCTCAGTTGCGGTGCGATGGAGGGTGAGTCCTTGACCGTCTGCTGAATGCGGAGGCTGGCGGCGGGGCTGAAGGAGAAGTTCTGTGCGGTGTCCTCGGCGGGGATGCGGTGCGCGTCGCGCGCGCAGTATGCGGATGCGGTGTCGCTGCCGAGATCTGCGGCGGTGAAGGCGTTGACGCCTTCGGCCTGTCCGATCAGTCCGGTGTCGGGGCTGAGGAGTCCGAGCCGCATGAGGCCGAAGGCCACGGCATACCGGGGAACGTGCGTCGATCGCGGCCCGGTCGGGGCCGGCGCGAGGCCGCGCGCGGATTTTCGGCCCTTGTGCCCGGCGATGTGTGCGGTAGGGCCGTCCATGGGACCGGGCTCGGCGATGATCGCCCGGTGCAAGCGTGCGGCGACGCTCGGGTCAGCCAGGGCTCGGGTGAGCACGGACCCGCCTGAGGAGAATCCCAGGATGTCGACCTTGCCCTTGTCCAGGCGGTCGATGAAGGCGGCAAGGTCGCGGACCGACCTGGAGATCGTGTACTGGCCCATGGGGAGCAGGTCGCTTCGTCCGCCACCGGCCTGTTCGTAGGCGTAGACGTCGTAGCCCTGGCGTGCCAGGAGTTGCAGGAACCGGTGGTCGAGCACCGAGATGCCACGGACCGGTCCGCCGTTGAGGTACACGAGCGGGATGGGGTGCCGGGTGCCGGAGTTCGCGGCCGGGTAGTGGTACACCGCTACGCGGCTGCCTGTGGCCAGGCTCCAGTGCTGCGTGGCCACGAAGGGCAGGGAGGGCGGGTACCGCCGCGCCGTCGGCACGGTCGGGATGCAGACCGTCGCTGTCAACGCTGCCGCGACGACCACCGGCAGGAACGGCACGAGCCGCGCCGGCCAGGTGCGGTGCCGGCCCCGCCACAGCGCGAGGACAGCTCCGACTCCAAGGGTCGTCAACCATGCGGCGAGCCCCGAGCCTGCCCCATCTGTGAGGGCGATCAGTGCGAGAAAGACGACGACCAGCATTGTGACGGCGGCCGGGGCCGGCAGTAAGCGTCCAGTGAAGCGGACGAGGCGTATGGCGGACGTGGGCACGGCGGACCTCCGACAGTTTCAGAACGCTGTTTCAAAACGACGTTATCAGAGGAGGTAGGCTGCTGGCCGTGGGTAGGCCGAGAACAAACGACGAGGCCGTCAAAGAGCGGCTTGTGGAGTGCGCGACCGAGATGCTCGCCACCCGTCCGCGGGAGTCGCTCACGGTCCGCGCCGTGGCCGCTGCCGCCGAGGCGTCGACGACGGCGGTGTACTCCCTGTTCGGCGGTAAGGACGGGCTGATCGGTGCGGTGCGCGACAGAGCCGTCGCCGGCCTGTTCCAGGACGTGTCGGCGGTGCAGACCTCCGCGGACCCTCTCGCCGACCTCTACGCGCTGGCCGTCGCCTACCGTCGTTGGGGGCGGGGACACAGCCATCTGTACACGGTGCTGTTCGGTGGTGTGCAGTCCTTCGACCCGTCGGGGGAGGTCGGTGCCAGTGACCCGATCCGTCCGCTCCTCGCGGCGATCGATCGCGCGTTGGCGGCCGCCGTCCTCGTCGGCGAGGCGACGTCGATCGCCTTGTCGATCTGGGCCGCCCTGCACGGGCTGGTGACTCTTGAACTGGCCGGGGCCCTCGACGACGCCACGGCCGAGGCTGCATTCCGCTCGTCGATTTACGCCACGTTGCGCGGGTGGGCGGCCCCGGAGGTGTTCTGCAGTCTTCGCCAAGCCGAACTCGCTCCGTGACAGGGTCAGGGCCGGTGTCCGGGCTCTCCCGATCCTGGCTGAAGCGCTGGCCCTCGAAGGTCTCGTTGATCGACTCAATGACCAGTCTCAACGGCTTGAACAAGGGCGCTCCGGGCCGCTCGGGCTCACCCTTGCGGGCCGGCCGCAGCAGTTGGATGGCGTGCTCGGCCAGTTGATGTTCGAAGTCGCGGCCGAAGTAGTTCTTGTCGCCGATCAGCGTCTGACCGGGCCGGTCGGCGACGAGGTCGGGTTCGGCCGCGAACAGGTCGAGCAGGGTCTCGCGCTCGTCGGCCTTCGGCACCGGTCAGCGTGAAGGCGACGGGCAGTCCGTGCAGGGTGCACACCAGGTGCAGACGCAGGCCCCAGAAGAACCGGCTATGGCTGGCGCAATAGCCGTATTCGGCCCATCCGGCCAGGTCGGACCGCTTGACGGTCTCGCGCGAGCGATCGCACTCGACGGGTGTGGAGTCCACGAGCCACACGTCATCGCTCCACACGGAAGTGTCGGCGGCAAGAAGCCTGGTGATCCGGCGCAGCAGCTCGGCGACCTTGCGCAGCCGCTTGTTGCAGCCGGGCTGCTGGGGCAGGTACGGGAAGAGATGCCGCAGGTGGCAGCGAGCGTGGCGGAGCCACTTGGCCTCGGAGGTGAAGCCGAGCATGGCCTGCATCATCGCGAGCGTGACCAGTTCGGCATCGGTCAGCCGCGGTGCGATGCCCACCGCAGGCCGCCATGGGGCCAGATGCGGCGAGACCTTCAGCAGGTCATCGGTCTTCACATAGAGCGCGGTCGCGAGGCAGTCCAAGTCGGGCGTCACCACCAGATCGTGGGCTTCCTCGCCCTGATGTGCCGGGACGGACAGAGCGTTGTCAGTGGTGACGTATAGCGTGCGCGGACCAACTGGTGCGACACGACGGGGGATGTACGGATGGAGTTCCGGATCGAGCGAGGCGCTCTTGCCGAGGCCGTGGCCTGGGCGGCCAGGTCGTTGCCCTCACGTTCTCCTGTGCCTGTGCTGGGTGGCTTGATGCTGGACGCGGCGGAGGGACGGCTGCGTATCTCGGGCTTCGACTACGAAGCGTCCGCGACCATCGAGGTCCCGGCGGAGACGCTGACAGCCGGTCGGGTGCTCGTGCTGGGGCGCAGACTGCTGGACATCTGCCGGGTATTGCCCGATGCGATGGTGGCGTGCGCACTGGAAGGAACGCGCTTCACGATGGAAGGGGGCGGTACGCGCTTCGGGCTGTCGACTTTGCCCATGCATGAGTATCCGGCCCTTCCCGAGCTCCCCGCCTTTTGCGGAACGTTGGATGCGGCAGAGTTCGCGGCGGGAGTCGCACAGGTCGTGATAGCCGCCGGCCGTGACGACTTCCTCCCGGTGCTCACGGGGATCCAGCTCCGGCTGGATGGTGAGTCCATGACGTTGGCCGCTACGGACCGATACCGGTATGCCGTGCGTGTGGTGCCGTGGAAGCCGGAGGGGGCGGTTTCCGATGCGGTGGAGGTAGTGGTTCCCGGCCGCAGGCTGACCGAGATCTCCCGTGCGCTGGCGAAGTCGGGGCTGATCCGCATCGGGCTGAGCGGCACGGGTGGCTCGGGTGGTGGCTTGATCGCCTTCGAGGGAACCGGGATGTGTACGACACTGCGGTTGCTGGAAGGGCGGCTGCCGCGCTACGACAAGTTGTTCACACTGGACAGCCCGGCAGTCGCGGTCACGGAGCGGGAGGCACTCGCCGACGCCGTCCGCCGTGTCGCGGTCGTCGCGGAGCCGAACAGCCCGATCCGGCTCGACTTCTCCGCCCAGGGAACTCTCCTCCTGCAAGCGGGGTACGAGGACGACATCGCTTCGCAGCAACTCGCGGCTGCGTTGACCAACGCCGATGACCTGGCGGTCGCCTTCAACCCCGCGTACTTGCTGGAAGCCCTCAACTCCTTCAACGCCTCCCAAGTGCGCTTTGAACTTCTGGGCCCCGGCCAGCGGGCACTGCTCAGTGGAGTACCGGACGAGGATGACACGACACGCGAGGATCACCGCCACCTACTCATTTCAGTGCGGCAACTGAGCTGACGGACACCAGGCGTCGGCCTCGGCGGACATGAGGGCGTCGGCGAACGATTTGACCATCGCGCGCAGCAGATCGGGACTCGCCGCGGCGAGGTTGTCTTCCGCGAGAGCCTGCAGGGGCAGACTGTCGGGTGCGGTCATGTTGGACGCAACCCGCAGTCCTCGGCCCACTGGATCCACCAGACGTGTCCCGGCGCTCCTGGTCGATCGCTGGGCCTGTTTCCGACAGGTCATGCGGGGACCGCTTGGACAACGAGAACGGGGACCAGGCTGCTCCGTTCGTGACGTCGTTCGACACCGTCACATCTTCATGATCGGCAACGAGAATCGGGGCCACCCCTATCGGGTGACTTCTGTCCCAGCGTGCGCGAGGTCGTGAGTGTCTGGGCCGAGGGGAACGGTTCGGGTTGGATAGGTTGGGGCTCCCGGGGCCGCTCGGGCTGTGTCCCTGACAGGCATGGCTTGGGAGGTCCCGGCCTCGTGCAGGGATGGCGGCCATCCCTTCAGCCCCGCAGTCTTCATCGGTGCGACAGATGAGCTGAATGCCCTCTTCCGTGAGAGTTGTCATGTACCGTTAGCGATCTGCGCCACTGCACCACCCAAGATCGTCATTGCTCGATGACCTTGAGGGGGAGTTGTGCTGACCGGCACTCACAGCACGTCCAGATCCGTCCGCGGCCTGGTGCTGCGCTCTCTGATCGCAGTCTCGTTCACTACGTCTGTCGCGCTGGTGGGCGGGGTTGCAGCCGCAGATCCTGCACCGCCGTCGGCGACGAAGGCAGAGCCCGTCGTGAAGCTTCAGGCTGGCGGGACCACGGGGGATTCCGTGAAGGACGTCGTGTACTGCGACTTGTTCGCCAACAAGCCGAACTACAGCGGAGGGAAGATCACCGGGACGGGCGGGATCAGTTCCTGCAGTCCGCACACACCGTTCTCGTGCAGCAGCGAAGCGGATCTGCAGATCTACCTCACCGGGCCCGGACGCTGGGAGACGCAGGCGGCCAGCCCGCGGCAGCACAGCTGTCCGCCTCCGGCGCGTTCGACGAAGGCGTCGTCCAGCTGTGATCCGTCCTCGACGACGTACTCGTATCGCACCGAGACGTTGGGGACGATCTACTACGGCGAAACGAGCAGCGGCACCGCATACAGCAACGTGCTCAACGTGAAGTGTCTGTAGCAACAGCCGTCGTGGTGGCGGGCGCCGACGCCCGCCACCACGCGTGCCCGTTCACGGAAGGCGGGAACCTCAAGGACATGGACGACGTGTTGGCGACGAGTGGGCGACTCGCGCCACGGATCATGGACGCTCGCTTGAGTGACGAGTCGTTCGCAGCATGGGTGAGTAAACGCTGCTCCGTTTGGGGAACAGACCGCGACGACCTCCTCGCCCAGGTCGAAAGCGTCGTACTGATCGCACTCATCGCGACCGCACCTGAGGCAGCCGCCGACGCGGGTGAGGCGGAGTGGCGAGCCAGGGCCCTGGCAAAGCTCCAGCACCAGGACGATGTGGAGCTCTTCGCCGCGCTTCCCCGCCCTCTGCCAGCAGAGCTGGGGCCCCGGGTCGAGCAGCTGCGCCTGATGTCGACGGGCGTGACGTCCAGCTCGGCCGTGCGCTGGCTGCGTCTGGTCGACACGGCCGGCGAGTTCCTGGGCTCCGGGCCGCCGCCCCGAGGATAAGGTCGTGCGCCTGGGGCCCGGGTTGCGTCATCAGCTCGGGCAGCCGGTGCTGCGCTCAGCCTCAGTGGCCTGGAAGCGGTAGGAGTCGGTGCCGGTCTGGATCAGCGTGCAGCGAAAGGTGATCCGGTCAGCGATGGCCGCGCAGAGGCGCGGCTCGTTGAAGATCGCCTCCCACTCGTTGAACGGGGAGTTCGTGGCGACTGCGGTCGCTTTGCGTTCCTCCCGCTCGGTGAAGATCTGAAACAGCAGCTTGGCGCCCTTCTTGTCCAGGTCGAGGTAGCCGAACTCGTCCAGACACAAAAGATCGACCTTGCTGTAGCGGGCGATCACGGAAGACAGGCGCTTGGCGGTGGCAGCCTCGGCTAGCTCGTTCACCAGGGCCGCGGTGGTGATGTAGCGGACCGACAGCCCGGCCTCGGCAATCGCCGTACCGATCCCGATCAGCAGATGACTCTTGCCCGTGCCGCTGTCACCGATCAGGACCAGGGGACGGCCCTCCTGGACCCATGCAGGATTCTTCAGCTCGCCGATGATCTCGGGCGACACGTGAGGATTCTTCTCGAACCGAAAGTCCTCCAGCCGCTTCGGCCGCGGGAAACGGGCCGCGCGGATCAGACGCTGCTGACGGCGAAGCTCCCGGTCGCTGCGCTCCAGCTGGAGCAGGTCGAGCAGGAACTGCTTGTAGGTCAGCTGCTCACGGCGGGCGGTCGCCGCGGTCTCGATGAACCGCTTCCGCAAGGCCGGCAACCTGAGGTCCCGGCAGAGCTCGTCGATCGCCGCGTCCTCCGGATCGCCGGGCAGCGGCATCCGGGTGGACGGGACCTCGCCCGTCTGCCGCTCGGCGGTGGCGGTGGTGGGGGTCATGCGCTGGTGCCCTTCTTCGGCGTCGCCGCCGTGGTCGAAGTGGTCGTCGTGGTGGTGGGAAGCGGCTTCAACAGCCGGTCGTACTTGCTCATGTCCGGCAAACCCGGCCGCAGGTCCGGCGGCAGCCGTTTGGTGTGCAGGGAGATCACCTTCGCGACGCCGTTGCGGGCCGGCTCTCCGCCGTCGTGTTTATCGTGCTCGTCGACGAACCCGGTGTCCGCATCGTCGTCGGTGTCGGCCGGGGTGTTCTCCAGCGCCTTACGGGCCTCGATGGCCACCAGGTCGGTGCTGATCGCGCCGACCTTCAGCACCGTGGTCATGCCGGCAACGACCGCCTCGGAGGGAAGCTGCCGGTGCAGCAGCAGGACCTCGATCAGCATCTGAGTGCCCTCGCGGTCCCCGCACTTCTGCTTGGCTGCCGCCCAGAACGCCTCGTGCGTCTTGGTGAACACCCCTTCCGCGCGGGCCTGCGCCAGCGCCGCGGCCCCGGCGAACGCACCCGGCTTGACCAGCAGGATCTCCAGGTAGTGGTCGAGGATGTCGTGGTAGGTGTAACGGAGCGTCAGCCGCGGATGGCGGGCGACGACCTTGCGCCCGTCGAAGATCCACACCTCATTGGCCCTCAGCTTCACCCGCACCTTGGCGCCGATGAACCGCGCAGGCACCGAGTAGTAGCACTGGCGGACGGTGACCCGCCCGTTGCGGTGGACCACCGGGGTTAGGTCGATGCCGGTGTCGTACTCGTCCGCCGGCAACGGATGAAGCAGGGGCTTCTCGGTCTCGAAGTCAAAGCCGACCGAAGTCGGACGCCCCTGGATGTGGCGGGTGTCCTCCTCGGCATCGATCGCCGCCAGGCGCTCGTTCAGCTCCGCCAGCGACTCCACCTCCGGCGGAGGAACCAGGTGACGGCGGCGGAACCGGCCGCCCTCGTGCTCCACCCCGCCCTTCTCATGAGCACCGGCCTCCCCAGGAGTGCAGTAGAACGGCTCGAACCCATACCAGGACCGAAAGGCCGTCCAGCGGGCCGACTCGGTGCGGGAGCGACCGAACAGGACCTGCTTCACCGCGGGCCTGAGGTTGTCGTAGCGGATGTGGACGGTCGGCACCCCTCTAATATGCGGGTCTCGATGTCAACCCCGAGGGGACCATGCCGCGGTCTGGAGAGTCGATCGATCAGCAGGATTCGAAGCTTG
>NZ_JBIATN010000065.1:0-19851 GCF_042891825.1 Streptomyces sp. NPDC001852 | reverse complement strand
TGCAGCAGTGGATGTGCGAACACGTCCTGGGGATCGAGCCCGTGAGCGAGGACGAGAAGCCCAAGCCGCGCCGTAGCCAGGCCGGCAAATGGGCCATGAAATACGCCGCCGCCCACCAGTTCTACGAGCGCGAGGGACACCTGCGAGTACCCAGGAAGCACGTCGAGACCGTCATCGACGACGGCAGGAACGGCGCAGGCCAGGGGCCACGGGAGATCAAGCTCGGAGCGTGGATCAGCAACCAACGCAGCAGAGCCGCCACACTGTCCCCCGAGCGCGTGGAACAGCTCTCTGCCATCGGCATGCGATGGACATAGCTGGCGACAGTTCGGGGTGCGGCATCTGCGTGGAACTGGTCACCGAGCACGTGCACGCCGTCATGGCGGGCACTCTCGCCCAGATCGGGCGGATCGCGGCAGCAGTCACTGCATGACGGCGCAGCAGCGGATCGGCGTCATCGCCTGGTCACCTGGTGGGCCGACTGCCGGTGCTTTCGCCGGGGAGGGCGATGTCAGGGTCGACCCCAACTCGCTCTCGGGGTGGGTCTCGGGGGCGGTTCAGGGGTGATCCCGATAGCCGTCGGAGCGGCGGCGGGACGAATATTGATCATGTAGATAACGGGTGCTCAGCCGAAGTAATTTAACGGGGAATTCAGATGAAAACGCTCGCCCATCGTGTCGCCGCCGTCGGTCTGGTCGGTGCCGCCCTTGCCGGTCTTGGTGCCGGTTTTGGCCCGCAGGCCTTCGCCGCGGGTGGCACGCGCGCCAGCTCCGCACCCGCCTTCCCCTCACTGGATCCGGCCGCGCTGCAGGCTGCCATCCAGACCCGGCCCACCGATGACGCCGCTGGCGCGATCGCCCGGGTCGAAGAGCCGGGCCAGTTGTGGAAGGGCTCCACGATCGACAGTCAGACCGGCCGGAAGATCTCGCCGAACGCGCACTTCCACATCGGCAGCATCTCCAAGGTCTTCGAAACCACTGTGATCCTGCAGCTTGCCGCCGAAGGCCGGATCGATCTCGACCAGACCGTGCAGCACTACATGCCCGGCCTGTTCCCGGACACCTTCCAGCCGATCACCGTCCGTGAGCTGGTCAACTACACCAGCGGGCTGCCGGACGTGGACGAAGGCAAGCCCGCCGCGAGCGTCGATGAGACGATCGCCGACCGCTACCGCTACCGCACCTTCGACGAGATCATCAACACCACCCTGCGCCCCAACGACCGCCGTCCTTGGCCCGGCCCGCACTTCACGCCCGGCACCAAGCAGGAGTACAACTCCCTCGGCTTCCGCATCGCCGGCAAGCTCATCGAACAGATCACCGGACACTCCTTCAGGGAAGAAGTCACCACCCGCATCCTGAAGCCCCTGCACCTGAACCAGACCTCCGTACCCGAGAACGACCCGGTGATGCCCCGCCCCTACCTGCACGGCTACATAACCGACGGCAACGGCACGGCGGTTGACGTCAGCGAACAGGGCGGAGACCCGTCCAACATGATCTCCACCCCCGCCGACCTCGACCGCTTCATCACCGCACTGTTCCAGGGCCGGCTGCTGCCCGCCGACCAGCTGAACGAGATGTTCACCGTGCCCAAGGGCAGCGACGGCAATCCCGTGCCGTTCATCGGCACCTCCTGCAACAAGCAGGCCTGTTTCGGTGCCGGGCTGATGTCCACCCCGCTGCCGGGCGGTGGCGTGCTGTGGGGCAAGACCGGTCATGACGACGGCTACGCCAACGGCATGTTCGCCACCCGCGACCTGTCCCTGCGCGGCATCTACTCGGTCTCCAATCTGAGCCTGGACTTCGGCGCCCCGACCCCGCTGGCCAACCGCCTGCTGACCGCGGTCCTGAACCCCACCGCCCCACGCGGCTGACCGTGCCCACCCGTTGCGCTCGCACTTGAAAGGCCGGCGGCATCGGGCTCTGCTGCTCGCCGCGCCCGCGCCCCGTCGGGGTGCGGGCGCGGCCTTGAGGGTCAGCGGGCGCCGACCTCGACGGGGGGGTGCTCTGGCTCGTCTGGCTTCCCACCTGGAACGTCAAAGACGTGCGGCCCGTGGTGTTCGGGTCGGCGGCCTTGACCGCCACCTACGCGGTGGACGTGGAGGACTTGCCTGGGAGCGCCAGGTTGACCTTGGAGAAGGAGAGGGTCTGACCGTCTGGGGAGAGCTGTCCGACGTAGTTCTTCAGTGCTCCGTCGGAGTCCAGCACGGTCAGCTGGTAGCCGGGGTTGCCTTCCTCCACGAATTGCAGCCCCATCCCTTGGGGCAGGCTGACAGCGCTGGTATCCGGTTTTTCCCGTGTGCTCTTCGTGCTCACCGGTGCCTCACGGGCCAGGCTGGAGAATCGGATGAGCGATCTGCAGGCGATGGTGGCTCAGCACCCGCTCGTGGCGGGCTTCGCCCGCGAAGTCCGGCTGGGAGCCGCCGTGCTGGAAGACCTGGAGCAGCACGGTCCCGCCCAGGACGTGTGGATGCCTCTGGTCGGCGGCAAGCCCGCCCGTGGACGGACCTGTGAGGTGAACGGCCGGCGGTCGCTCAGCGGGGAGGCTGCCAGCGGGTGAACACGCATTGGTGGGGGCCAGCGTGGATGCCGACGAGCGTCGGTGCCTCGTATGCCTTCTTCATGACCGCTCCTCGCGTGCGGTTTCCCGGCCGGTTCCCTGACCGATGACCCGTCGCTGTCCGGTGTGCTGCCGTCGGTCTGCCCAGGGTTCATCGGGAACCTGGGCCGGAAGTGGGCGCATCAGCCAGCTGGCTCTCACCACGTGCTGGGCGATGCGCCTCTCGGCCGGGTGAGCGGCGTGGTCGGGGGCGGGGGCAGTCATGGTGGTCTTCCCCGTCGGTATCGGTCAGTGGCCCGGCATCGGGCGCAGGCGCACGGGGACGGAGGCGTGTCCGTTGCTGATGAGGCTCGGCAGCCTCTTCAGCGCGGTTCGCTCCGTGGCGAGTTGGGCGTCGGGGAAGCGTTCGAAGAGCAGGCGCAGCACGGTCGCGACTTCGAGTCGGGCCAGCGGGGCACCGAGGCAGAAGTGAACGCCGTGTCCGAAGGCGAGGTGTTCCTTGCTGGGGCGGGTGGCGTCGAAACGGTCGGCTTCCTCGTGCCAGTCGGGGTGGCGGTTGGCGGCGGCGTAGGAGGCAAGGATCGCCTCGCCGGCCTTGATCGTCTGGCCGTCGGGGAGCGGGATGTCGGTGCGGGCGTAGCGCAGGGGAAGGTGCTTGACCGCGGGCTGGTGGCGCAGGGTCTCCTCGACGACGTCCTGCCAGGTGCAGCGGCCTTCCCGGATGTGGGCGAGCTGCTGGGGATCGGTCAGCAGGGTGGTGATGGCCTGGTCGATCACGTTGACGGTGGTCTCGTATCCGGCGCTGATCACCAGCAGGAGTGTGTCGCGTAGCTCGGCGTGGCTGAGGGCGGAGCCGTCTTCCTCGTCGCGGGTGGCGATCAGCAGCGAGGTCATGTCCTCATCGGGCTCCGTGCGCTTGGTCTCGATCAGGACGTCCAGCAGGCTGTAGAGGGCGGCGGTGTTCGCGGCCTGTTCCTCGACGGAGAGATGGGTGGCGAACACGTTGTCCACCACGGTGCGGAATCGGGCGCGCTGGTCGGCGGGGACCCCCATGAGCTTGCCGATGACAGCAATCGGGAGCGGGTAGGCGAGGTGCTCGCGCAGGTCGACCGTCCCGCTGGTCGGGAGGCCGTCGAGGATGCCGTCGACGAGGGCCTCGATGTCCGCCTGGAGGGCGGCGGTACGGCGGGCGGAGAGAGCGGGGGCAACCATGCGGCGCAGGCGGCTGTGATCCTTGCCGTACGCGGTGAACATGTTCTCCACCGCGACCCACAGGGCCAGCGGCCAGGTGGCGACGGTCTCTGCGAAGGCCGGCCAGTGGGCGCGGCCGTCCTTGGAGACGTCCTTGCTGGTCAGGAGCTGCTTGAGGAGGGCCGGGTCGGAGACCGACCAGGCGCGCACGCCGAGGATGTCCACCAGCGTCGCCGGGCCGCGCTCGCGCAAGGCCTGGTGTTCGGCATCCGGGTCGGCTCCGGTCGGGTCGAGGACGAGTATCTGCTGTTCGGACACGGTGAGGTCTCTTTCAGCTCGTGGGGAAGGTGACGGGCAGGGCGACCAGGCAGCGGTGGAAGGGAGCGGGGCGCCAGACGACGTCCTCCCGGTGGCCGTCGAGGTCCATCCCGGGCAGAGCGTCGACGACGTGGAGGATGGCGGCTTCGGCGATGAGATACGCAAGCGATCTGGCCGGGCAGCTGTGCGGGCCGGCTCCCCAGGTGAGGTGGGCCCGATTGCCCAGCGGCCGGTGGGATCCCAGCGTGGGGTCGTTGTTGCAGGCGGCGTGACTGATGACCACCAGCGGTCGGCCGGAAGCAGGACGCCGCCGATGCCGACCGGCCGGGTCGGGGCGGTCATCACGAAGATCGCCAACGGGGGGCGCGGTGCAGCACGCTGTCCTGGGCCTCGCGGACGGAGGCATCGCCTGCGTGCAGGTCTCCCGAGCACTCGGTGTTGGCGAGGGCTCTCGACGGCGTAGATTTCGTCGATGCTGCCTTCGGGCAGGTAGCGGCGGGAGAAGACGATCCATTGGTCGTGCATCTCGAAGGGCACGGCGGTGACCAACCGCAGGAGCCCGTTGCGGTAGGCGGTGCGGGCCTCGGTGTGCTCTGTCCACTCGGCGCCGATCCGGGGCCGCGGCCTCGGACTCGACCAGCACCTGCAGCATCCGCTCGGCCACACTCCACACGCGTTCGAGTCCGTCCGCCGAACCTAGTGACTCCAGCAGGCGGAGAAAGTCAGACCGGGACAAGGCCACCGCGCACCTCCTGCGTTGAACTTCCGGTTTACCAGGGAGAGTTGCACGGTGGCTGCCTCATGCGCAGGGAGCGGAGACCGTCACCGGATGCGCGCCCCGGGCATCCGCCCGCGCACACCCGCACGCTGATCGCCTACACCACCACGCGGGGGGATGCCATCCCGGCCCGTCCACCGGAAGTCGGCTGCGGCGTCGCTGCCGGTGACCAGTCGCACGTCGGCGGTCTGCTGCTTGTCCCGCACCGGGGAAAAGCGCACCCGAATGGCGACGTCGATGACCGCGTCGGCGTCTGTGTCGACGCCGCACTCGTGGACGGATTCGTGGTCGACGGCATCTTCGGTGATCGTCTTCGAGGCCCTGGGGGCTCGCGCCTGGGCCGACCGCGCGCGAAACACCCTGCGCTCGGTCGGCGGGCGCGAACTGCGCAAGCTGGACCTGCCTGGACGATCACGGACCCCTCAGGAGTCCGAGTCGACCTCCATGGCGTCGGCGCCCGCGCCGACCTTCGTGCCCTCGCGGTCCGTGTCGGAGTCGCTGTTCTGGTCCCAGGTGAGGTCGCCCTGCTGGGTGAAGGTGATGTAGGTGCCGCCGGCCGTCTCGACCAGTTCGTGCAAGTACTTGGCGTAGTCCTTGACGCTCTCCTCCTCGTAGTCCTCCATGCCCTTGTTGGCCGCCTTGCTCGGCCAGAGCGGGCCCGGGTAGACCTCGACGTCGCCGTCCTGGACGGGGGTGGCGTAGATCTGGGTGTAGCAGACGACGCAGGGGCGCTTGACGCCGACCGTCTTCGCAGGGTCGAAGCCCTCGAGTTTCTGCAGTCGCCGTTCGGCGTGGAGGCCGTCGTCGTCGGCGGAGACGTCCTCGGGCACCTTGACCGCCATGCTCGCGATCTCGGCGTAGTCCCCGCTCTCGGTCTCGCCCTCGGCCACGCGGTCCGACAGCTTGCCGGTGTGGCGGGCGAAGCGGTCCTGGGCCTCCGCATCGGGCTTTCCGAAGTGCTCGACCAGGGCCATGGCGAACGCCTTGCCCGTGCCGTGTTGCCCCGCGAGTTCCCGCAGCTTCGCGTTGTGCATGTTGCGGTTGGCGGAGATGTACAGGTCGGTGCCGATCGCGCTCACCTGCACCTCCTCGGCGGCCGAGGAGGTGACGCTCCCGAGGTACTCCTTGGCGAGGGTCGCGATCCAGCGCATGCTCTGGGTGGTCCGGGCGGGGGCGAAGTCCTTCGGCGGACGGGTGTTCCCCGAGCCCTTGTAGATCTTCTCCGTGGCGTTCAGGCCCCCGGTCTGGTTCTCCTGCGGCGCCTCCGTCAGGTGCAGGGTACGGTTCTGGGCACCGCCGTGCGCCGTCCAGCCCCAGGTCCGGACCAGCTCCTTGATCAGCTCGTCCTTCGCGTTGGGCGTACTGCCCTTCTTGCCCTTCCTCTTGCCGCCGGTCTTCACCTTCGGTGCCCTCGGCATCCGCTGGACGGACGCCGTACGGGCCGCCTGCCGCGCCGAGGCCCGCTGGACCGCCCCGTCCGCACCGGCATGCGTGGCCGGCCGGGGCGCGCTCATGACGCGCCGCGCGTTCGCCTCCGCCTCCCGTTCGAAGCGGTCCGACGGGTCCGACACCCACAGCCCCGAGCCGTTGTCGGTGCCGGAGACCAGCCCCTGCCGCTGCTGGATCACATGGGTCAGCTCGTGCGCCAGCGTCTCCTTGTCCCGGCCGCCTTCCCCAAGGACGACGTGACTGCCCGACGTGTACGCGCGGGCGCCGATCTCCGACGCGGAGTTCTTGGCCGAACGGTCGTCGTGGATACGGACGTCGGAGAAGTCGGCGTCGAGCCGGGACTCCATGTCCGCGCGGGTGGAACGGTCCAGCGGACGGCCCGCGCCACGCAGGACGTCGTGCACCGAGGACCGCTGCACCGGGGCCTGCGCGCTCCCGCCGTGGCCGCAACCGGCTTCGTGCCGATGTTCCTGCTCCTCCTGGGCCACGACCGCGCGCCGCATCCGCTGGACCACCGCCGCGTTGCCGATGCTTCCCTGCAGGCCTATGAGGCCCGAAGCCGGACCGGCGCCCGAAGCCTTCGGCCTGCGTGCCGGGAGCCGCTCGTCGTGGAGGTCGTCCTTCCGGCTTTTGCCGTGCGCGTGCATGAACTCTCCTGTTGGCCGGGAGTGATGTCCTGTCGTCTTGGTAGACGATCACCACCGCTCCGTACAAGGGCCGTCGGGGCAGACTCGGTTGACCGGAGAGGCAACGTTCGGCGCGATCCGGCAGGTCCCCGGAGGGTGTCACCGCTGTGTGGTGTCGTCCCGGTCGGGCTGGGGGACAGTGTCGCCGATGACGTCGGCCAGGCGCTGGAGCTGCGCGGCGAGTTCGTGGCGTTCCCGCGGGCTGAAGTGGGACAGCGCCTCCGTCCGGCGGGCCCTCAGCTCCGTCCGCATCGCCGCGAGCCGGTCCGCGCCGTCGTCGGTGGGACGGACGAGGACCTGGCGCTCGTCATGCGGGGAGCGCTGCCGCGTGACCACGCCGGCCGTTTCGAGGTGCTTGAGCATGCGGGTGGCGGTGGGAACGCTGACCTGCTGGCGGCGCCTGGACCGTTGGCAACAGGCAGGAGACTTCGGCAAGTTGCACCAGATCCTGCTCGCCGAGCTGAACGCGGCCGGCGAACTTGACTGGTCGCGGGCGTGCGTGGATGCCTCCCACATCCCAGCGAAAAGGGGGGGCCGCGACCGGTCCGTCGCCGGTCGACGGCGCAAGACAGGCAGCAAGCATCATGCGCCGGGCCGGTATCGGTGCTGGCTACGGTCCGGTCGTGCCGGTGGAGTGTCTGACTGATGAGCAGGCTGAGGCGTACGGGAAGTTCGCCGAGGAGCCGACCCGCCCCGAGCTGGAGCGGTTCTTTTTCCTGCACGACGTCGACCGCGATCTGATCGCGCTGCGACGCTCCACGCACCACCAATTGGGCTTCGCGCTCCAGATGTGCACCGTGCGCCACATCGGCAGGTTCCTCCCGGATGACCCGCTCAATGCCCCGTGGCCGGTGGTCGAGCACCTGGCCGGGCAGCTCGGGATCGCGGACCCGTCGGTGGTGAAGCGGTACACCGAGCGGCCGAAGACGGCGTACGAGCACGCGTGGGAGATCCGGGGCGCCTACGAGTACCACGAGTACGAGGATGCAAAGTGGTCGCGGCGGTTCCGCACCTTCCTGCACGGCCGGACCTGGACGCCGAGGGTCCGAAGGCGCTGTTCGACCATGCGGTGGGCTGGCTGCGCCGCAACCGGGTGCTGCTGCCGGGGGTGAGCGTGCTGGCCCGGCAGGTGTCGGAGGTGCGGAAGGTCGCGGCTGCACGCCACCGTCGCGGGAGCTGCACGCCGTGCGGATCCGGCGCTGCCCGGCGACCTGGTGGAGACGCTGAAGACGCCGGAGTTTCGCGGTTCTCGGAGCTGGAGCGGCTGCGCCGGCCGCCGACGCGGACGACGGGTACGGCGTTCGCCCGCGCGTTGGAGCGGGTGGACGAGATCAGCGCGTTCCAGCTCGGGCGGCTGAAGCTGTCGCAGATCCCGCCGAACCGGATGGCGGCGCTGGCCCGGTACGCCCTGGGGTCGAAGGCGGCGTTGCTGGAGCGGGTGTCGGAGCCGAAGCGCACGGCGATGCTCTGCACAGCCCACGGCCAGCCAACATGGCATCGGACCCACGGCAAGAACGGACCTCCCGGTGCACCCCGGATTCCTGGAGCGGGATCACGCCCGGCCGGCCAGGCCGGGATTTCCGGGACCCAGCGCCTTCCGGCTGCTGGATCGAGGCTTGAGGAGGCCGGGGTGTGCGCCGGGGCTGCCCCTTGAGGGGAAAGCTGCGGCTTCACCGCCGCGAGCGGTTTAGGGCCCCTGGCGAGTGACGCCTTCCCAGCAACCACAGCTGTCAACGGCCATTTCGTTCTCTCCGTCAGCCTCCCAACCTGTGGGGAACTGACGACACAAGCGAGCACCCGCGGGAAGTGCGAGAATCCCTGGGATCGCCCTCCTTGAGGAGGCTGCAGGACCGCACTTTCGATTCTGTGCAGCAAGCGGCCCGCACCAGGGAGCACAGGCAGGCATACGGGTACGGTGCCGGTACTGGCCTCTTGCCTGGCCCTTTCACATGTGAAGGAGGGACCCCCATGACGATGGGCGCCGCGGAACCTGCCCCAGACGCCGAGCAGGCCACGCTGCCCGGACGGGCCGCAGCCTTGGTCGAGTTACTCCGGCGCAATGCAGCCCGCACCGATCACGACCGCTGCGTTGCTGCGGAGAACATCGCGGCACTCGATGGGGCCGGCCTGTTCAGCCTCACCGTTCCCCAGCGGCTCGGGGGCCATCAGGAAAGCATCCGCACGCTGGTCGAAGTGGGTTCGGAACTCGGCCGCGGCTGCGGATCGACTGCCTGGACCACCAGCCTGATCAACATCTCGGGCTGGCTCATCGGCCTCTACCCCCAACGCACGCAGCGTGAGGTCTACGCGCAGGATCCCAGCACCCGTGCCTGCGCTGTCCTGCCACCCCGTGGGACCGGCAGGACAGCCGACACAGGCAGCATCGTCACCGGACGGTGGGGCTTTGCCTCCGGCTGCCTCCACGCCCGATGGGCGCTGCTCGGCATGACGCTCACGGGCGAGCACGGCGAGCACCTGGACCAAGCACTGGCCCTGGTCCCGATGGACCAGCTGACGATCGAGGACACCTGGCACGTTGCCGGGATGCGCGGCACCGGCAGCAACACACTCATCGCCGACGACGTCTTCGTCCCAGCCCACCGCATTCTGTCGGTGACACACGCGCTCCAGGGCACTTATCCGACCGAATTCAAGGAGGAGACCCTGTACCGCGCGGCGTTCGTCCCGACGCTCGCCCTGTCGCTCGCCGGCCCCCTGCTGGGCCTGGCCCGCGGCGCGATGGAACTGGTGCGGGCCTCCCTCGCCACGGGCCGGGGCATTTCGCATACGCACTACACACAGGCACGCGAGGCACCCTCCACCCAGATGCAGCTCGCCGAGGCGGCATCATTGATCGACACTGCCACCCTGCACCTGATGCGTGCCGCGGACGATGTCGACAGCTGGGCGTCGAGCGGCCAGTGCATGCCCCTGGTCAACCGGACCCGGGCGCGCATGGACATCGGCACAGTCGCCCGCTGCTCACGAGACGCAGTGGATTTGCTGCTGAGCGTCCAGGGGGCCCGGAGTTTCGCCGACGGCAGTCCGCTGCAGCGCATCTGGCGGGATCTGGAGACCGGCACGCGCCATGCCATGGTCAACCCCGCCATCGCGACCGAGATGTACGGCCGGGCCCTGCTCGGTATCGAGGACCAGATCACCCCACTGATCTGAACGGGCAGCCCTCGAGGACGCCCCGGCGCACCCCAGCTGCTACCCAGGACAGGAGGGCGGGGCAGCAGGAAACGGCGGCCCGCAAGCCACACAGGGCGACGCGGCGTCAGCAGATGGCCGCCTGAGCGCGGGTCTGTACGCCCCGCGCGTGCGGTCCGGTGAGCTCCCCCGATCAGCAACGGCTCCTCGTCGGCATCGCTCTCCGCCATCGCCATGCGTTGGCGGCAGCCGCGGGGACGGACGACGTGGCTGGGCAGAACGCCGTCCTGCGCGGTCACGCTGTGGTTCGGGATGTTCCTGGCGGGGACCAGGGATCCTCTTCCCTGCCGGGTTCGTCTTCCGCGTCCCCGCCATCAGCCCAGCTCCCTCGCCCGTCGCACACGGCCACCGGCTGGGCGCCGGCCCCGCCCGGCCGCAGAGGGCATCCGGCCCCCGGACCCGATGATCTCCTCCTCCACGGACATTCCTTTCACGTTCATGAGGAGAGAAGAGGGTTGTGACGAGGCGGCGGGCGGCCGTATCTGCGTGGTGAGCTGCAGGTTTTCCGTCCTGCTCGGTGCCGGGCACCAAAGTGGCATCCCAAGTGGGTGCCACAGGAGGCTGGGGCGGCTTGCCCGGTGCTGGTCGGGTCCGTGGTCGGGGCGGGCATGCCGGGCGCCTGCCGGTGGTCGGTGCGTGGTCATCACGGTGGCTCCTTCGCTCCGGGCCGCCCTTGAGTGAGCGGTGATCGAGGGAGCAGCGTGCACAAGACCCCCTTGCCGCGCTCTGACGGCGGCCGGTAGCGAGCGTGGTCAAGGGAAAACGCGACCCTGGTCGGGGTGGTGCCGGACCTGGACAAGGGGTCATGGTCGCACTCGTGGTCGGACCGACCAGGCTGGATAAGGGGGCCAGGTTTGGCCCTAGCAGCCCCATTCATCCCGTCCATGCGCGGGAGAGAGTTCTCCGTCCTCTGTCCACAGGTCGGCGGGCGGACCCTGCTGGGACGTCGCCGTGATCGGCACGGCAACCGTACGTCAGGAGCTACCCATGTCCCCCATCGTTCCCTCGCTGCCCCCGCACCTGGTCCAGCTCCGCTTCGACTACATCCTGACGGTGGAGAGCGGCGACGACGTCCAGGCCGCGCGGCTCGCGCCCGAGGTGGAGCAGCTGCTCGGCCGCAGCGGGTGAAGGGCGGGCGTGAGCTGGAGCCCTGTTCGATGGGCCAGGACTCCCCCACCCTTCGGGCCGTGGCTGGCCGAGTTCGGGCTCGCCCCTCCAGCCCTGCCAGAGGAGCCTGCACACGCCCGCGGTCGACGCCGGCGCGCCCCGCCGCCGTGCCCGACGTTGAAGGAAGCGACACCACGCACTCGTGTCAGCGGCCCCTGGTTTTGTGCACCGGCGGGGGGTCAGGGGCCGCACGAAGGCGAAAGCCGCTGGGCCGAAATGCTGAAGATCGCTCGAGCGACATCAGCCGGCCGCATGGCCAGGCACGATCGGGTGGACGTCACCCTGGCAGATCCGAAGACGGCAGACATTGTCCGCACGGACACCCGCGGCGTCAGCATGACGCGGCCGACACCCCGTTTCGGATCGAACCACTTCACAACTCCCACAGGCACGTCGTCACCCCACACAGAGGCCAATGATGATCGCAGAGCCTCCACCCGCGCACGACCAGCCCCCAAGGGCGCATCGCCGGGCGCGCGAGGCATGAAGGCAGCGCCCGCTCCAGCCGGCGCCACCGCGGCGTCGGGCAGCAGGTCGGACGAGTACCGCGTCTCGACGTCGCCGAGGACGATGCCGCAGTGGCGGCCCTTGCGGGTCGCGTACACGTCGACGCCGACCACCCGCGGAGCCGGAGGCTCCGGACCGGGAAGCGCATCGATCAGCTCCGGTGCCGCGATTCCCGCGCGTCACACCAGCGCCCCACTGCGCTATGCGGATAGTTTTTTGATGACCCATCAGTTGAATCGGCGCCGAGGCGGAGAGACAAGATGCTCAGGGGATTCAAGAACTTCCTGATGCGGGGCGACATCGTCGTCGTGGCAGTTGGGCTGATCGTCGCGCTGGCATTCAGCACCCTCATCAAGTCGTTCACGGACAATGTGATCAACCCGATCATCGCGCGGGCGCAAGGAGGCCGGACCTTCGGGCTCGGCTGGCAGCTCGGACGGCCCGGGAACAAGGCGACCTTCCTCGACATCGGGTCGTTCATCTCCGCGGTCATCTACTTCATCATCTTCATGGCCGTCGTCTACTTCCTGATCGTCGTGCCGTACAAGAAGTTCCAGGCCCGGCGCGGTGTCGCCGCTTTCAAAGAACCTGGTCCAGTGAAGACGTGCCCCGCCTGCCTCTGCGAGGACCTCCCCGCCGCGGCCCGCAAGTGCCGACACTGCGGGACGGAGCAGCCTACGGCGGGCACGACACAGCACCCGTAACAAGCAGGTCCCGGCGCCCGTGGGCGCTGACCGCCTGACCTATCGCCACTCGTCCCCTGAAGGAGGGCGGGCTGCAACAGACGCCAAGGATGTCGCTGTAATCGCCGACCAGCTCCGCGTCCACCACACCCGCACCCCCTTACGCGCCGACGACGAAACCGTCACCGACCTCAAGACACTCACAGGCCGGCGCATGGACCTGGTCGCCTACCGCACCCGCACAGTCAACCGTCTCCGAGCCCAGCTCACCGGCGTTTTCCCCGGCCTGGAAAGGGCATTGGAGCTGACCAACACCGGCCCGCTCACCTTGCTGAGCGGCTACCAGACGCCCACCGCCATCCGCCGGATCGGCAGCAAACGACTGGAGACTTGCGAGGTCACCCCATCAACCGGAGTCTCGTTGCTCTCGTATCGGCCTCGAACAGGCCATCACACCTTCGTGACCTGCGCATCCTTGTCCCCATCAGGACTTTGAATCACCTGCGGCCCCCGCGGCAGCCGGCTTCGGAGCCGCCTGCTCCGGCGGTTGGCCGGGATTCGGTGAGAGAGGCTCGGGGGGAATGGGCGGTGACCATCAAACGTTAGCGATCTCCATGAGTAACGCGTTGTCACGCATGCACGCATATGCTTTTAAGGCGAACGGCGGGCCCGAAGTCTTCGAGCGCATCGACCTTCCGATCCCAGAACCCGGACCCGGCCAGGTCCTGATCGAAGTCGCCTTCGCCGGCGTCAACTTCGCCGAAGTCCAGCACCGGCGCGGCGAGTTCGGTGCCCCGGACGGGCCGGGTGGCTACGACGTCCCGGGGCTGGAGGCATCCGGACGGATCGCGGCCATCGGTGCGGGCGTGACGGGCCTGGCAGTGGGTGACGAGGTCGCCGCGTACCTGCCGTCCTTCGGCGGGTACGCGCAGTTCGCCGTCACAGCAGCTGACTTCGTCCGGCCAGTCGGCGCGCTTCCTCTGCAAGTGGCGGCCGGCGTCCCGTGCGTCTATCCGACCGCCTATGGCCTGTTGACCAACGTCGGGCGGTTGCGCGCAGGGGAGACAGTGCTGATTCATTCGGCATCCGGCGGGGTCGGGAGGGCGGCCGCCGTCATCGCTCGGGCGCTGGGGGCAAAGCAGGTCCTCGGCACTGTCGGTTCACCGGCCAAAAAGCCAAGAGGCTACGACGCGGTCTTCATCCGCGAGGACTTCGCACGGGGCGTGCAGGCCGTGACTGCTGGACGCGGCGTCGATCTCGTCCTCGACCCGATCGGCGGGCCGGTCCGCAAGACAAGCCTGAGCCTGCTGGCTCCTTTCGGGCGCGTTGTCATGTACGGCGACCAGGGCTTGCATGGCGACTGGAGCGAGGACCTGTGGGCTTTGTGGAAGAACACGCAGACTCTCGCCGGGTTCAACATCGGAGATGTCGCGCGGCGGTCGCCAGAGACAATCGGCCGACACCTTGACACCGCGCTGGCCGCTTTGGCCTCCGGTGAGCTGTTCTACGAGCCGCCGACCGTGGTTCCGATCGCCGAGATCGCAGACGTCCATCGGAGCTTCGAGGCAGGGATCCATTCCGGTAAGACGGTTCTGCGCATCAGCTGAGAATCCCGGCGCTGCGCGTCCCAGACAAGCGGTGACGTCCGGCGACCGGACATCGAACCACCAGTATCCTCGTCCTATGTTGATCCATTCCGTTCCCCAGCAGCACGGTGCCCTGACGCGGCGCGCGCCGGCCCTTCCGGCCGGATGCCGGGCACTGTCACTGCTGGCTGCGGAAGTACTCGACGCGCCGGTACGGGAAATAGAGGTAGCCTCGGCCAACGGCGACCGCGACGGTCGCATCGCACATCACGCTGCCTTGACCACCAATTTCAAGGCACAACGAACCGCCCTGTCCGAAGCGGCCGGTCCTGTCCTGACCATCGGCGGGGACTGCAGTGTGGAACTGGCGCCGCTGGAAGCCGCTCGCAGACGCCACGGAGCACGCCTGACGGCCCTGTGGTTCAACGCGCACGCCGACCTCAACACGCCGGAAACCTCGCCCTCGGGGGCATTCCACGGCATGGTGCTGAGAGCCGCATTCGGCGATGGCGACCAGGCCCTGGTGGCGGACCCGCCCTTGGCGAAGTGGCAAGTCGCTCTGTTCGGCGTACGCAACCTGGACGCCGCCGAACAAGAGCTGTTGCCCATCATCCGGCACACCTCCCTGGACGGCCCCCGCGAGCTATACCTGCACATCGATCTCGACGTCCTGGACCCTGCCGAGTTCAGCGGCCTGAACTGCCCGGAGCCAGGCGGGCTCACCATCGAGGAACTAGCAGCCGCCATCAGGAGCCTGACTGCCGATGCTTCAGGGCTGCGCCGGCCGATCGTCGGTGCCGGAATCACCGAATGCGTCACCGCCGACCCGGCGGAACTCCGCAAACTGACTCCCGTCCTGGAAGCCGTCGGCACACTTCTCGACCAGGAGAGGCAATAGCCGGACACGACCGCTGCCACGGTGAGCAACCCCGCCCGGCGAACGGACATACCCCGCCGGCGGTGTAGGTCAGAGCGTCGCCGAGTCGCGCCGCCCGGATTGTTCGCACGGCGTCCTGACGAACGCGAGACGGCGGCGCCCTGGTCCCCGTAACACGTCGAACTCGGCCACGGTGCGCAGCTGGACGGCGTCCCAGTCGTATACTCGCTGTCCCTTCGCGCCTGGGCGGCAGGAACGGCGCTTCCACGCCTGCTGAGGGGGCCTGGTCAAAGACGTGGTCGATGCGTGGGCCGGCCAGGGAGAACTGGGACTTGGGCACCGCGAGTACGTAGCCGACGCCCGCTCTGAGAATGGCGACTCTCTGCCAGCCGTCTATCGAGGCCGTCAGGCTGATCCGTCCGCCCAGTTGAGAGGGCGCCGGACCGGTGCGGTCGCGTAGCCAGCCGTCGGGGGTTCAGCGCTGGAAGCGTGAGGTGCGCCGGGATACCTACTTGGGCTTGCTCAACGCCGTGCGCGCCGCCCGTGGGGCCTTGGCAGCCGCTCTGGACGAATTTGAGATAAGCCGTGAGGACGGGCATCCGCACATGGCGGAGGCATGGAGGCTGCAGCCATCGGTCGAGGTGGCGCGTTCGGCGGTCCTCCTGGAAGGGCCCGCCGAGATGGCAGCGTTGGCGGCTGATCTCGCAGAGGCACTCTTCGGACTGTTCGGGTCGGCGTATTCGTGGCGTCAGGGAAGTTCCTTCGACGACCCGGATCTCACCGCTGCCAACCGACAGGCCCGCGAGAGGCTGGTATCCGCAGAGCAGGCGTTCATCGCCGCTGCACAACGGCATTTGGATATCGGCAGCAGTTCACGCCTGCCGTGATGTTCATGGCTGGGTGAGGACCCGGACCCGCAGGAGCTCAAACGAGGCCCGGCCATACATAGCTCTTTTGAGAGTTTTCAACCGGTTTACGTGTCCCTCGACGACCCCGGAGCTCCAGGGCAGGGTCAAGCCGGCGGTCACCGCGTCGAGGTCCTGGCGGAGGAAGCCGGCGAAGCCCGCCATGGGCTTCGGGGCGTCCTGCTCGGCGTGCCGGATCCACTCCAGCAGCAGGTATCCGCGCTGGTGACGGACCAGGTCGGCGAACGCCCGGGCGAGATCGCAGGCTCGGGCGATGTCGGGGCAGGCGAGTCGGACTTGAAGGAGGGGCTCGTCCTGGCTGTCGGTGAGCGTCTCCCGGGGCCGCATGATCCACGAGGTGATCTTGCGGGGGCTGGGGATGTCGACTCGGACCGGTTCGGCGGTGCCTGCGCGGAGGGCGGCGAGGTGTTTGCGGACGACTTGGCGGCTGCCGCGGTAGCCGCGGGCCTGGATCTCCAGGAACAGGCGTGTGCCGCTGACTTGGCCGTGAGCTTCGGTGAACCGGGCTTTGAGGTATGCCTTGAAGGGTTCCAGGACGCCGTTTGGGCGGCGTTCGCGGGCGGAGGCCAGTAGCTCGTCGAGGGCGGTGTCTCGGAAGCGGCGCACGGTCTTGCGGTCGAGGTTCAGATGGCGGGCGATGGCGCTGATCGTCCAGCGATTCTCCAGCAGGCGGTGGATGTCCTCGTAGCGGTGGCGGGTGCGTTCGATGATCTGGGTGCGGGGCAGTTCCGCGGGCCGTAACAGCATCGGGGGCGGCTCCGGCACCTCAGTCACTGGCTCTTCCTCGGCACGTTTGCGCAGGCAGTCGAGGTGCTGGTGACAGGTCTTCTCCACCGCGGCGGACAGGTTCTGCAGCAGGTGCCAGCGATCAGCGACTTCGAGGGCATTGGGGGCGGCTTCCTTGACTGCCTTGGTGTAGGCGGTGGCCTGGTCGCAGCAGATGATCTCGGCTCCGGGATGCTCGGTGAGCCAGGCCGCGAACGTCTCGGAGGTGCGGTCGGGCAGTACGTCCACGACCCGGCCGACCTCGACGTCGACCAGCACGGTGCCGTAGGTGCAGCCCTTGCGGAAGGCGAACTCGTCCACCCCCAGCACCCGCGGGGCACGGTCCGGCACCTCCGGTGCCGTCAGCAGTCTGAGCAGCCGGGTCCGGCCCGCGGTCAGCCGCAGTCGGCGGCACAGCCGTGCGGCTGGACGTCCGCCGAGCTCGATCGCGATCGACCGGAGCCAGCCCGTCAGCCCGGTGCTGGAGCGGCGGTAGCGCGTGGACAGACCCGGCACCTGCTCGACGAACGTCGTGCGGGAACAGCTCTTCCGGTCGCGGAAGTACCGATGCACCCGCAGCCGGACTATGACCCGGCGTGAGCCCAACGGCCGCTCGTCCAGGGTGCGTTGATATGTGCTGTGTACGCGGCGGGCCTGCTTGCGGCAGTTCGGGCACCGGGCTGGGCGGGCCGTCGACACTGCCTCCACCACCAGGATGCCGGAGGAGTCGCTCACCCCCTCCACCCGCACATCGATCCCGGGAAACAGCACATCCTCAACCGTCTTGCTCGCCACGGCAGGAAGTACGCTGCCGAAACGATCCCGCGTTCCTGCCGCTGACCTGGGGATTCACGGAACTGCGGCCAGAGCCAATTCAAAACAGTACCCTCGTCCGGCTTGCCAAGGAGAGCCAATTCGTCTTCTCTCAGGCGCAGGCTTCCGGCGGCGATGTTCTCCGCGAGGTGCGCGGGGTTCGTGGTCCCGGGAATGGCCAGCACGTGCGGACCGCGGTGGAGGGTCCAGGCGAGCCGCACCTGGGCCGGCGTGGCGTTGTGGGAAGCGTGTCTTCTATCAGTCAGCCCTCACCAGCATTCGCAGCTGTCCGGAGTCGCGGAGGTTCTACGAACGCAAGCGCGCCGAGGGCAAGCGCCACACCCAGGCCGTCCTGGCCCTCGCTCGCCGCAGGGTCAACGTTCTGTGGGCTCTGCTTCGCGACAACCGCTGCTACTCAGCCCTGCCTCCACTCGCAGCTGCTGCTTGACATCTGCATTGGGAATCTCCCCACCCGCCAGGGCGAGGTAGCAGCCGTTCAACGAGCTTCTGGCCGTGAACGCGGGCGCTGCGCCGGATGGCGGTCGGCGAGGGGCTCACCACTGGGTGATGAGCGGCGTGTCCGGTTCGTGCTGCCTCCAGTCTTCGGTGAGTCGGACGAGGCGGGCGGGGGCTGCGATGCCGCGCACCGTTGCGATCTTGCCTCCTGCGATGTCGAACGTCACGGCGCCGATGACCTGGTCGCCGATCACGAAGAGGATGGCGGGGGCGCCGTTGACGAGCGCGTAGTGGACGGCAGGCGTGCCGCCGGCGAGTCGCCGTTTCGCGGGGGTGGGTTTGAAGCCGGCCCCGGCGACGGCGGCGATGCGCTGTGCGGTGTCGAACTGCAGCAGCTTCTCGGTCAGGCCGGCGCCGTCGGAGATCGCGGTGGCGTCGTCGGTGAGCAGCGCGACCAGCCGTTCGGTGCGGCCCGAGGAGGCGGCCGCGAGGAACTCCTCGACGATCCTGCGGGCGGATGCCGGATCGACTTCCTCTTCGCCGCCGCGGCGCGCACCGGTGATGCGGCGTCGGGCCCGGTGGAGGTGCTGCTGGCTTGCGGACTCGGTGAGGTCGAGGATCTCGCCGATCTCGGCGTGACTGTGGGAGAACGCTTCGCGCAGGACGTAGACAGCCCGCTCGACGGGTGACAGGCGTTCCATGAGCGTCAGTACGGCGAGGGAGACCGATTCACGCTGCTCGAAGGTGTCGGCCGGGCCGAGCATCGGGTCGCCGTCGAGGAGCGGTTCGGGCAGCCAGGCACCCGCGGTGCGTTCGCGGCGGGCCTGCGCCGAGCGGAGCCGGTCCAGGCAGAGGTTGGTGACGACCTTGGTCAGCCAGGCTTCCGGCACCTTGATCCGCTGCCGGTCGGCGGCTTGCCAGTGCAGGAACGCGTCCTGCACGGCGTCCTCGGCATCGACGGCGGAGCCCAGCAGCCGGTACGCCAGCGAGGCCAGCCGGTTCCGGCTGGCCTCGAACCGGCTGGTGCCGAAGCGATCGGTCGTGGTGTTGTCCACTCGGATCACCCTAGGCGGCTACGCGAGGCGCCTTGCCGGCGGACGCGTGCGGCGCAGCGGCCAGGCGGTGCTTGCGCTTGGGCAGGCCGAAGGTCGGGTGCGAGGTGGTCCACAGCGACATCTTGAGGATGGCCGCCTTGATCCGCGCGGCCTTCCAGCCGCCCACGTACTTTGGCTTTGCCTGCCCTTCGCCGTCGACCATCTGCAGGATCCCGTCCCGCCGCCCGAGGCTGATGTGGTTGCCCAGGTACTCCAGCTTGGCGTTCGGGATCTTGCGGCCGGTCAGGCGTCCCACGATCGCGGCCGTGGCCTGCATGCCGGTGTAGCCGGCCGAAGCACAGGACATCGGCAGCGGGCGGCCGTTGTCGCCGACGGCGTAGGCGCTGTCGCCGGCGGCGTAGACGTTCGGGTGCGAGAGGGACCGCATGGTGCGATCGACGACGATCCGACCGTTCTCGGCGATCTCCAGCCCGCCAGCGGCGGCGATGGGGCTGACCGCGAACCCCGCCGTCCACACGGTTGCGTCGGACGCCAGGGCGGTGCCGTCGGCACACAGCACCCGCGCCGCCTCGACGGCTTCGACCTCGGTGTGCTCCAGGACGGTGATGCCCAGCCGATCGCAAGCCTGACGCAGGTGGCTGCGGGCTCCGACGGAGAGGGAGGCGCCCAGCTCGCCCCGGGCAACCAACGCCACCGACAGGCCGGGCCGCGTTTCGGCGATCTCAGCTTGGCGTTTATCCTCGGCGGGCTTGGTGTTCCTTGATTGACTCGGCGCGTTTGAGCGTCTTGCCGACGTCGTGGTGCCTGGCCCGGTGTTTG
>NZ_JBIATN010000064.1:0-22161 GCF_042891825.1 Streptomyces sp. NPDC001852 | reverse complement strand
GACGAAACACGCCCATCTCTCCCGCCGCCAGGCGGAGTTCATGCCCACCCAGCCCGAACCAAATGATCACGTTCGGAAAGCGGATGGCGTCTGAGGCCACACAAGCCAGCAGCGAAGGTCTGACCGATGGCTCACAGCGCCTTCTGCTCCTGCTTCCGATGCTCGGCGATGCCGACATGCCGCCCGAAGCCTGCTCCATGGTGGCGCAAGCGCTGGCCCACTGTGGCATAGATCTTGACGCAGCTAACGAGTTGGCAACAGTGCTGGTCGGCGAGCAGGAGCCTGACAGCGAACCGCGCTGGACCGTGACTACTGACAGCCCGATCGCCGTGTGCTCGTCGTCCTACAGCCCCCGCCGCATACCGCTCGCCCTCGGCATCGCACCAAGCCAAGCCCAAGCCCTAGCGGACGCCCTCAACGGACGCGGGTGACATCCACGGCTGACATCAACGTCGAGGAACACCAGCGGTCCAGAGCAGCCAGACATGCCCGTGCCCTTCTACGGTGAGGCACCTGCAGAGGGCTCCTGCTCGAACTCCTAAGAAGTCATCTCGATTCGAGGCCGCTAGGTTGAGGGCGTGGACGAGGAAGCGATCACCATCCGGCTCACGCGCGATCAAGCGTTCGTGCTGTCGGACTGGCTCTACCAAGTCATGTTCCGATCCGACGACCTCGAGGGGATCGTGCACGACCGAACCGTCTGGTCACCGATCTACGCGATCTCAGGAACGCTGGACAAGACGCTGAGCGAGATCTTCATGCCCGACTACGGCCCACGGCTAGAAAAGGCCAAGGAGCGCCTACGCGCCAACCTGTACGGCGAAGCCGACGAGTCGGCGACACCAGGCGAGGACGCGACCGCCACACCACAAGCGCACCAGATAGAGCGGGGAACAGCGGGGAATCACGGGGAAAGCGGCCAAGGGCGATGAGACCTGGTAGCGCCAGGCATGTGTCGGTTGGGTACCGTCGGGTCCCCGGCTCTACTCCTGAACGAGGTCGTAGACAGCCCGTTGAGGGTCGGTTTTGACGATGAGCCCGTCCACGCACAGGTCGCGCAGGATCTGCCGGACCCGTTTCTCCGCTGCCCGTTGGTCTTCCCACGTGTGACCGTGGTCGCCCAGAGCCTTGATGGCACGCTGCGGATCCCAGGTGCCGCCGAGGGCGCGAATCGCCTGGGCGAGGACATGCCGGTCGGGATGATCTTTCTTGCGGTGGTTGGCGATGCTGGCAGGGGCGCCGCTGTAGTTGCAGTCGGCGCACTTCTCCCATGAGCAGTCCGGATCGGTGACGGCGGCATGGCGGACGGAATGGTGCGAGCCGAAGCCGTGGGCGTGGAGCAGTTGAGCGACGGACCCGTCGTACTTGAGGGCCATGAGCGCTGCTTCGGCGATCTTGTCGTGGCCGGCGGCGAAGAACTTGCCCAGGCCGACGTCCTTCCCACAGCCGCACCAGCACTTGCCGGTCGGGATGAGGCGAGGCTTCTCACTGCTTGGCATGAACCCAAGGTATCAACCCTTGAATTGAAGCCAAGGAGCAAATCCAAGGGTTGCGTCGGAGTAAGCAGGCGTACAGCCGCGAGTCGACTTCATGCACAGCAGGGTCAGCGGCGCGCGTCGCACGGCCGAACGCGACGGCGACCGTCACCGCGCGGCGTGCCGTTCTCTCGGGGGCAATGTCGTCGGGAGAGGTTCGGAGGCGGGGGTCGGAACCGGCGGCGAATGCGTCGGAGGGAATGTCGGAGGCGGCTGCCAGGATGATCGTCATGACACACTCCACGGGGACCGTCCACGAGAATGCGGCCGATATCGCAGAACGCCTCCTCACCCACGAAGACGCCGAGCTGGACCGGCCACTCACGATCCTGACGCACGCAGGGGGAAGCAGCCTGGTGCAGCGCCGCGAGGCCCTGCGGCCGGTGTACGAGGCCATCGTGACGCGCATCGGCCAGCCCACACTCCTGGGCGGCACCACCCACGGCCCCAGCGTGCGCTGGAACACCCCAGAGCGGACGCTGCTGCTGTCCGGCACCCACAGCGAAGCGAGCCTGTCCGCCCACCCGGCGGCCACCTTCGCCCGCGACGAGTTCTGGAACTTCGACGCGGGCCGCCTGCCCTACACGTGGCAGCTGGACCGGCAGGGCCCGGGCCACAACCACGGGTGGACCTTCAACGGGCACGCGGCAGCCTTCGACTGGGCGTCGGCTGAGCAGCGGCTGGCCGGGATGCTCGCCTCCTGGGCGGAGCACATGCCCGTGCAGGCCCCCGGCGACTGGGTCGGCTTCAAGCTCTGGGCGGCACGGGACTGGGGACGCACCATGATCGTGTCCTACAACCCGTCGGACACCGGCGCCGAGTTCCACCTCGCCATCGAGGACCGCGACCACGATCAAACCCCCGAGCGTGCGGCCGAGATGCGCGCACGGGGCTGGCAGGACGTCGACGAGCACCAGTGGTGGCGCACCATCCTGCCCGAGACGGACCCCACGGCGGCCGCCGCACTCGCGCGCGTGGCAATCACCGATCTGCGGGCCCGTGGCACCACGTGCCCCGACGAGGTGACCGCCTGGGACATCAGCGCAGGTGACGACGGAAGCCTGTGGGTACCCGGCATCGGGGTCGACGTGAACCCGCGCCGCGGCGAGCACTTCTAGGCACGTGGGTGCAGAGGCCACAGCGCGCCGGGCAGTTCATACGACGCCGCTCGGGTGGCGCAGGCCGCCGAGGCGCTCGGCGAGACCGCGAGCGACCTCGCCCGTACGCGCGTCGCCCGCGACTCGAAGCTGTGCGACGTCCACTGGGGGGTGTGCCCGGTGCACGGCAACACGCTGCGCGGGTCCGGCGGTCGCACCTGGTGCACCGAACCGACGTGCACCAGGTCCCGAAGGGGCAGGATTGAACGGCGTTGTCAGTGGCGGCGGGCAGGATGGCGGGCATGACAACACCTGCAGCAGTGATCGTGGATGAAGCCGCCTACGCGCAGGCCGTCGAGGACGCCGTGAACGCTTCGGCTGCCTACTACGCGAGCGGCACCTCGGCGCTGGATGACGAGACCTACGACCGGCTCGTGCGGGGCATCGCGGCATGGGAAGCGGCGCACCCCGATCAGGTGCTGCCCGACTCGCCGACCGGGAAGGTTGCCGGCGGCGCCGTGGAGGGGGATGTGCCGCACACGGTGGCCATGCTGAGTCTGGACAACGTCTTCTCGCCCGAGGAGTTCACCGCTTGGACCGCGTCGCTGGCCCGGCGCATCGGCCATCAGGTAGAACGCTTCAGTGTCGAGCCCAAGCTCGACGGTCTGGCGATTGCTGCTCGATACACCCGCGGCCGCCTCACCAAGTTGATCACGCGCGGCGACGGCACGGCCGGTGAGGACGTCTCGCACTCGATTGGCACCATCGAGGGCCTGCCACGCGAGCTGACCGAGCCGGTCACAGTGGAGGTCCGCGGCGAGGTGCTGATGACCACCGCCCAGTTCGAGCAGGCCAACGAGGTTCGTACAGCCCACGGCGGGCAGCCGTTCGCCAACCCGCGCAATGCCGCGGCAGGCACCCTGCGCGCCAAGGAACGCGCCTACACGGTACCGATGACGTTCTTCGGCTACGGCCTGCTGGCCCTGCCCGACACCGATACGACCCTGGCGAAGCAGCTCGGCGAGCGTGCGCACAGTGACCTGATGGCGCAGGCCGCTGCGTTGGGAGTGAACACCACCGCGACCACGGCCGTGCCCGGCATCACCTCCGAGACCGTCGAGGAGGTCCTGGCCCGGGTGAAGGAGATAGCTGCCGTACGGGCGGAGCTGCCATTCGGAATCGACGGAATCGTGATCAAGGCCGACCTGGCCGCCGACCAACAGGCCGCCGGAGCCGGGACGCGGGCCCCGCGATGGGCGATCGCCTACAAGCTGCCCGCCGTCGAGAAGATCACCCGGCTGCTGGACGTGGAGTGGAACGTGGGCCGCACCGGCATCATCGCCCCGCGCGCCGTCCTGGAACCCGTCGAGATCGACGGCTCCACCATCACCTACGCCACCCTCCACAACCCGGCCGATATCACCCGCCGCGACCTCCGCCTGGGCGACCACGTCATGGTCCGCCGGGCCGGAGACGTCATCCCCCGCATCGAAGCCCCCGTCGCCCACCTGCGCACCGGCGACGAACAGCCCATCATCTTCCCGGAGATATGTCCGCGCTGCGGTGCCAGCATCGACACCAGCGAACAGCGCTGGCGCTGCGCCAACGGCCGCAACTGCCACCTCGTCGCCTCCCTCTCCTACGCGGCCGGCCGCGACCAGCTCGACATAGAAGGCCTCGGCGCCACCCGCGTCATCCAGCTCGTGGAAACCGGCCTCGTCACCGACCTCGCCGACCTGTTCACCCTCACCCGCGACCAGCTCTTGGCCTTGGAACGCATGGGCGAGACAAGCACCGACAACCTTCTTGCCGCAATCAGCGCAGCCAAGGCCCAACCGCTGTCGCGGGTGCTGTGCGCCCTCGGCGTCCGCGGCACCGGCAGATCCATGTCTCGCCGCATCGCCCGGCACTTCGCCACCATGGACGCCATCCGCGCTGCAGACGCGGAAACCATGCAACAGGTCGAAGGCATCGGCACCGAAAAGGCCCCCTCGATCGTCGCAGAACTCGCCGAACTTGCCCCGCTCATCGACAAACTCGCCGCCGCCGGGGTCAACATGACCGAGCCGGGCGCCACCCCTCCCGTTCCCGCCAGCGATGCAGCCGAGAGCGGCTCGCAGACCGACGACGCGCAGGGCGGACCGCTGACCGGGATGACGGTCGTGGTCACCGGCACAATGACCGGCCCGCTCGAGGCTCTCAGCCGTAACCAGATGAACGAGCTCATCGAACGCGCCGGCGGCCGCTCCTCCTCCAGCGTCTCCAAGAAAACCAGCCTCGTCGTCGCCGGAGAAGGAGCCGGATCCAAACGCACCAAGGCAGAAACCCTCGGCATCCGTCTCGCCACCCCCGACGAGTTCGCCGCTCTCGTAGCCAACCACCTCAACTGACTCACTCGGCAGGGGCCTTGCGCCAAGGCGGCAGGTACCCTCCGCCCGTAAGAGTGGTGCCTCACTCTGTCAGCGGGCGCTGGCCCGGCCGCGTGCTCCCCACTCGTGCGGGAGTGCCCGCCGTCCGGTGCCCGCGCATGAGGACAGGACGCAAGGAGCTTTGTCTGATATGCCGGATTCGATGAAAGTCGTGAGAAAAGGCTTGGCGACGCGGTAGAAATGCAGGTCAGTGAGTGTGCTCCCCGCGGACGCGGGGATGGTCCCTGGTCCGGGCCGGTACGGGTGTGGGTGTGGGGCCGTGGTCAGCGCTCCCCGCGGACGCGGGGATGGTCTCTCTCCCTGCAGGCCGGCCTCGGTGCGCAGCTCACGCAGCCGCCCACCGAGGGCCTCACGGCCAGACTGATAATCCGTGCTCACCTAGCAGACGCTACCTGCGCCTGGAACTCCCTGGTAGGGACAGCGAAGTGCAAGGCAGCATCCTGGGCCTGGCAGGCGCGGACGACGGTCTCGGCGTCCTCGAGGACGTAGACGCCGACCGTCACATCGTTCTCGTCGATCACGAACTTCACGACCGTGCGGGAGTCGAACAGCCAGAAGTCGAAGTCGGGCAGTCCGAGTCGTACAGCGTCCGCACGCCACAGGTTGCGGATGTCCTCGCCTGCGGCGACGTTGCCGAGCCCGGAGGCCAGCAAGAAGCGCTGTCCTTCGGTGGGCGGGTCGTCGACGAGGCGCACACGCCCGAGCCGCTTCCCTTCCTCCGTCTGCTTGCGCACGCCGGCGTGCCAGGGGCTGGCAGGGTCGTAGTCGAAGGTTTCGCCGTTCTGGAAGCGGGCCCAGTTCGGGCTTACGCGGTCGGTTGCGTAGCCGCGCTGGGTCTCCAGCCGCCAGGCGGTGTGCTCGAAATCCGTGAACAGGTGGGTGATTTCGTCGAACGGGATCAGGTCCGGCACTCCGTCTACTCCTTCGTCTGCGTCTCGTCGGCCTGCTCGGCGTCCCGGGGTGCGAAGCGGGCGAGCAGCTCGCGGGGGACGACGACGAACGTCTCCGAGTCCTTCACGTCCCGCAGCTGGGCGAGGTGCTCGGAAGCGGTGAGGCGGTCACCCTGCACGACGAGGTCGCCTGTCTCCACGACCTCGTACAAGGTCGGGCAGTTGCCATGCTCTGATGTGGTGCCGATGAACCTGAGCGTCATGGGTGCTCTCCGTTCCGGCTGGTCGGGCGTTCAGAATGCTGCGAATCGCGCGCACATTCGGGGATTGCGCGAGATTGCGCCTGATGCTGGGTGAGCACTCGCCTGTCCGCAACGGCGGCGCAATGCGCGTGTTCGACTCAACCGGATCGTGTGGAAGTTCCGCACCGGGGTGGCCTGGCGGGGCGCGTGGAGTGCGCCGGCCACACACTGGGCTTCGCCCGCGATGTACTGGGCCGGGAGACGCAGCGCACTTGGGGACCGGCGCAGGCCCCGGTGACGCTTGCCTCTCAGTGGGACACGATCGGCCGCATTTCTAGTCGGTCGGTGGCCACGCCCCGCGGAACGCTCCGGGGCCGGGCCTACACCTACCGCGCCGACGGATTCCTGACCCACGTCATGGACCAGCCTTCCGGGCATGATTGGCAGTTCGACCTCGATTCCGCAGGGCGCCCTCGCGGCGTCACCGCTGGTGACTGGGCCGAGCAGTACACCTACGACGCCGCCGGGAACCGGGCCTGCGCCTGGTGGCCCGACCGGGCCGGGAACGGGGAGAGCCGCGGCGAGCGGAATTACGACGGCACGCGGCTGATCGGCGCGGACGGTGTTCGCTATGAATACAACGCAGCGGGCAGGGTCGTACTGCGCCGGAAGAGGCGCCTGTTTCGCAAACCGGACACCTGGCACTGCACCTGGGACGCCGAGGACCGTCTGGAATCGGTGCGTGGCCTGATGGATGACCTGGACGAGGAGCTGCGGGTGCTGTCCTTCGACGGCCCAGGCGATTACCGGCTGCGCATCCACGCCTGCGGCCGGGACACCGCCACCGAATTCGCCCTCCGGGAGTGGGACCGCGGGTACTGAGTGCTGGCATACGTCCGGCCCGCCGCTACGGGGGAAAGCTACGGGCCGGACGGCCCCACGATGACATACATACCCCGCCTCAGGAGCGGATTTGGGCCGCCCGGGCGCTACCACACGAGCGGCTCAGACGATCGACGAGCCTTTCCGCCTGGCGAGATCAGCTGATACCGAGCCGACTGAGTGCGGTGGTCCAGTCGGTGACGATGGCCTGCTGTGCGGCCTGGAGGGTCACCTTGCCGGCGCAGACGGCGGTATGCAGCTTGGTCTCCACCGGGTCCTTTTTGTTGTTGATGCCGCCGTCCGGCTTAGGGCCCGGATCGGCCGGCTCCACCCAGAGATTGCGGGCGTCGTTCGGGTCGCCGCCGAGCTGAAGCGAAAGAAGATGATCACACTCGGCGTCGCTGAGGCTGCCCTTGTAGCCGTACGAGGCGGCGTTCGCTGCCTTCTCCTTCCGGGTGATCGCCTCCGGCGGCCGGATGTTCTTGGTGTAGCCGCCTTTCCGGCAGATCGTCGTGGCCAAGTTCGCCTGCGTCACGGCCGGCGAGGTCGCGCCCGGTGTGCATGCCAGGTCCTCGAGGGGCTCACCCTTCTCGTGCCGGTAGTGACAGCTGCCCGCGGGCGGCTGTTGCTGCACCGTGTACGTCCTCTGCGGCCCCGCACCCACCGGGATCTTCACTGCTTCCTGAGGTGTCCGACCCGGAATGCGAACCGGATGAACAGCCCGCCAGCAGCAACAAGGAGAGCAGCACCGGCGGAACGGCGCGGCGGATGGATGCCATTACGACCCCTCACGAACGAGCGACAACTGGGCACATGCTCCCCCACGCAGGTGGCGCCCTTACGTGCGGGAGTGAGCGGCGTGCGGGGCGCCACCGCCGAGGGAATCGCCGACTGGGCAAGGCGGATAAACGCGGTGGTGATTCTGCTTGCCATTCGGCTCAGCGTCGATGGACGGGCAACTGAACGACAGCGGAGGCTCAGGCTGCTGCCGCGATGGTGCCCAGGCCGCTGCGGGCCCGCCTCGACGTACCTGATCAGCCTCGTCCGCTGTCACCGGCCGGGTTACTGCAAGGTGCACCCGACTCCGAGGTCACCATTTGATCTCCGCGATGATCTCTTCGTTTGTTTGGGTTGTGAGTGCAGTGTGACCGCCGGGGTTGACGGTGGCGGTTGCACCGGTGTCGTTGGTCACCGTCACCGGGAGGAGTGTGTTGTTGGTGACGGTGGTGGTTCCCGATGCGCTGACGGTGACGCCGGGGGCGGGGAGTGGGGTGACGCAGAAGTCCCCGGCGGTCGAGGCGATCTCGACCTGGCCGGGGCAGAGGATGTCGGCGTGGGCGGGCGCCGAGGTGACCAGCCCGGTGATGCCGAACGCGAGGGCGGTCAGTACAGCGGCGATGTGCCTGCGGGAGGCGAGTCGACGGTTCATCAAAGTCTCCTTTCCGTCCCGCGAAGCGGGCCGCGTGCCGTGACCCACCGTGGTCTTTGCCGCTGCGCCTCGTGCTGGTAGGCCAATTCGTGATGGTGACGCCCCTGCAGCGGTCGCGTAAGGCGCGGTGCCGCAGCGCGCGAAGCACACCCTGGGCGCGCGGGCTCATCCGGGGCAGGCTCTCTGCACGCAGTCCCGGATGCGCACCGCGTGCGTAGTACTGCTTTGCGGTTGGGCGGCATTGTCCAGCAAGTTTGCGGGCTGTCGGCACGTCGGCGGCACACCCGGGATGGCGGCGACGACAGCCCGACATGACGGAGCCCCGGCCGGAGAACACTCCTCCAGCCGGGGCCGATGTACCTGGTGATCCGGTGTGGTCGTCCCCGACGGGGGCGGGGACGACCACATCTCCAGCGGGAGCCTTTGCTCCCGATGCGCCGTCGGAGCCCGCTGGAGTCCTTCCCCCCCTCCGACACGATCGGCGTGCGCCAGGGGCAGGAGCATCAACGGCGCGGCGACGCCGTCTGCTGGGGAGTGCGTGGACAGAGCCGCGCGTGTACGACGACTGAGCCGCCGGCAGCGCTCGCCCCGTGGTTCTGGATTTCCTCGGTCGGCTCGTCGCGGCCGATCTCCTCGGTGCAGCGTGCGCAGATCATCGGCGGAGCTCCAGGACAAGAACGTGCAGGGCGCGGCGGGTCTCACAGATCGTGGCGTCATCCGTGCACTGCTCGCACCGGCCGGAATGATCGTTGCGAGCGGCCAGGACGACACGACGGGTGCAGGGCCGGCAGGCGCGAGGGAACCAGTGCCCTGAGTCGGTCTCGCGCTCGCCGAGGTCGACGGCCGTCGCGGTCGACAGCGGTTCGCCACCCCACACACACTCGGCGCCGCGAGCCCTGGCGTCCGGCAGGACTTCCAGCGGCGGCAACAGGATGCGCGGCAGCAGATCGTCAGGGATGTCGACCAGAGCGCGGGTCTCGACGGTCGTCATGCGCGGGCCTCCGCTTCGGGGCGGTAGCCGCCGGGGCCGAACGCGGCGGCGATGAGCGCGAAGTCGTTGAGGTGGCCTGTCCCGTCGGGACGCCAGAGCCAGAACCTGCCGTCCACCTCCCGGCCCGACGGGGGGCAAGACAGCGACCAGCCCGCGCGATGCACGGTCAGCTCGCGGACATCGGCGAGTTCCTCAGCAGCACCCGGCTCGACGAGCCAGAACATCTTGTTGGCGTCGGGGTCGGCGAGGACGGGACCGTGGGGCGAGTTCCGGATCCTCGAGGCCGCCGGCCACCCCCGGGTGAGGCTGGACTCGGCGACGAGCCAGGGAGCGCCGGAGGCGATAGGGGCGAGGCATTCCTCGTCCCATGCTGCGCGGACGAGAGCCGGGTGTTCGCTGCAGTCGGCGAGCCACGTATCCCCGGCCTCGTACAGTGCGGCGAAGCGCATCGGATGGGCCATGACCAGGACGCTAGCCAGGGCGATTGCAGGCCTGCGCGCCGATTGCGCGTGATTGCGCGGGTAGGTGGGGCAGTTGCTGGGATTGCTTATGTGAGGTCGAGCGATGCCCGTGCGCGGCCGATGAGGCGGCGTGCCGGTGGCCCGTACTCGGCGGATTCCGCGAGCCAGTCCCAGGCCCGCTCGTACAGTTGGATGTCCTCGTCACCGGTGAGCCAGAGTTCCTCGCTGATTGTCTCGACGATGACGAGGCGGCGGTCGTAGATCCAGAAGGCGTGTGGGGCGGTGCGCCGCAGCTGTGCGCCGAACGGGATGATGCCGAGTTCGATGCGCTTTTGCCCGACGAGGTTGTACAGGCGGTCCAGCTGCTCGGCCATCACGTCGACAGGGCATGGCCTGTGGTACAGGGCCGCCTCGCACACCAGGAACCGGAACGTCTTCCCGGGGTCGTACAGGGCCTCTTGGCGGCGCATCCGCGTCTCGACGGCCGCATCGGTGGTCGGCGGGATGCCACGGAACTCGGCGTTACTGTCGAAGATGACCCGGGCGTACTCCGGTGTCTGGAACATGCCCGGGATGCGAGAGATCTCAAGGCCCCGGATCGCTTTGGTGTTCTCGGTCTGCCGTACCGCGATCTCCTGCCGTCCGCGGTGGCCGCCGGCCAGCTGGCGGCGCCAGGAACGGTGCCGCTGCTTCATCTCCAGCCCGGCGAGCAGGCCGTGCAGCTCGGCCTCGACGTCAGGACGCTCGATGGCGTGCGCCCACGCGGTCAGATCCTCGCGGGTCGGGGTCTGCTTGCCGTTCTGCATGCGGGAGACCTTCGAGGGCTGCCAACCGGTCTTCGCGGCAAGGTCTTTGCCTTCCAGACCGGCCTCAGCGCGCAGTTCACGCAGCCGCGCGCCGAGGGCCTCCCGTGCAGTCTGAAAGTCGGTGCTCACACCGTGGAACGTACCCGCTTGGCGTAATCGGCAGTAGGCACGGCGTGATGCCAGGCGGCGTCACGGGCCTGGCAGGCGGCGAGCACCTCGGCGGGGTCCTCGGTGACGTACACGCCGAGGGTGGTGTCGTCCTCGTCGAACGCGAACCGGGCGAGGATCTTCGAGTCGAACAGCCAGAAGTCGTAGTCCGGCAGCCCCAGCCGCTCGGCCTCACCGCGGCTCAGGTTGCGGATGTCCTCGCCGGCCGCCACGTTGCCGGGCGCGCTGGCGAGCAGGAATTCCTGTCCTTGTGTGGGCGGTTCGTCGACGATCCGCACCCGTTCGAACCGCTTCCCGGCAGCAATCTGCTCGGCGACGTTCTCCCGCCACGTGTTGGCCGGCTCGCTCGCGATGTCCTCGCCGTTCAGCCATCGCTGCCACTTGGGGCTGTTGCGGTCGGAGGCGTAGCCGCCGCGGGTCTCCAGCCGCCAGGCGGTGTGCCGGAACTCGCGGAACAGGTGGGAGATGGATGCGAACGGCTGGAGCTCGGGGGCTGCGGTCCTCGGCGCGTACCGTGTCAGTAGGCTGCGGGGGACGCGAACGAACGTCTCGGAGGGCTTCACATCCCGCAGGTGGGCGAGATGGCCGGGGTCGGTCTCGCGGTCTCCCTGTACGAGGATTTCGTCGGTCTCCGGGATCTCGTACAGGGTCGGGCAGTCGCCGTCATCGCTGGTGGTGCCGATGAACCTGAGCGTCATGGGTGCTCTCCGTTCTGGCGGGTCGAAGGTCCAGATTGCTTTGGATCGCGCGGGCGCACCGCAGGATTGCACGGGATTGCGCATGCAGACGCCGAGCGGCTTATTGCGCGCAATTACTGCCGTCACCCCAACATGAAGTAAAGCCCTGCACGGCCGTCCTGACCGGACAGCGGACGGTCGGCTGTCGGCGGTCGAGGTACTCCGGCACGGGCGGGTATAGGCCGCGCGGCACGTACTGCCGGATCTCGCCGGGTTCTGCCCAGGCGATGGTGGCGACCTCGCGGGGCGAGGCTGAGTGTGCGGCGCCCGCGACGGCCATGCATGCCACATAGGTGATACGTCGGCCGGTATCGGGGTGGACGCGCTCTCCGAAGTCCTCGACGGCCTCAACGGTCAGCCCGGTTTCTTCCAGGGCCTCGCGCACGGCGGTCTGCTCCGCCGCTTCGCCAGGCTCGACAGTCCCGCCGGGCAGTGCCCATACGAGGTCTTCTTCGACGACGCTGCGGCGGATCAAGAGGAGGCGGCCCTCCTCGACGATGACTGCCATGGCCAGGGCTGGATGCTCGCTCATCACCGCGTTCTACCCGCTACTGAACTTGAATTGGTGACGTCGTCAGAGGGAGGCAACCTCAGTAGAACGGGACGGCGAGCCAGCGCGTGTTGAGGCATCGAGGCGTGCTAATGGGGCCGCCCAGCGACGTCTGCGTTCCCTCACCCGCCGCGCGCTGTCGCCGCAACGTACATCCCTCGCCTTCAGCGACTGAAGCGACTGAAGTCCCGTATACCCTGAACTTCAGTCGCTTCAGTCCCTGTATCCGGGACATACACTTCATTAACCTGCGGCTTTGTCCAGCGGATCTGCAGCGCTTGAAGACCCGGGAGCCGCTTCCCAGTCGCTGGGTTGCGTCCTACCGAGCGCTGCTGAAGCTGCACACCCACAGTGAGCCCGCCGGCCGGATCGACGTCGAGATAGGCGCGTGGCCGGAGGGCAAGGGCACCGGCGCTTCCCGTGTCGAGAAGCCCCCGAGGCACCCAAGTTCTAGTGGTTGTCGCAACACCCCAGTTGGAGAGGTAGACCCGCGGTCGCCGCGAGTGACCGCTTCGGCGCGGCAGCGGGCCAGCAGGTTCCGTACGCCGTGGATCACTGCCGCCCCCGGTAGGTATCAATCGGACTCGTGAACGATGCCGTGAGGGTCTTGGATCCGGGCAGGCCAGGCAGGCCGATGTCCGACAGGCGCGCGGTGCACGAGATCGTGGCGGTCACGGTGGCGGCCTGGCCGACGTCGAGGGAGTAGCCGGAAGTGTCGACGGAGACGTCGGCGCTCTGGCAGGTGACGCCGTCGCGGGGGCTCAGTTCACCTACGCGCGTAACTGCGACTTACTTGTCGAGGTTCCGTGAACGACCCGTGAAGATTGTCACGTTGCCTTCCTTTCCACCGCCGCATTAGCGTCACGCCCGACCACTTATTTTTGTTTTACGTCTGTGTGCGCGGGGGGCTGCAGATGTTGTTTCGTCATGCCGTCACCCGTGCCTGGAAAGGAATTCGGGTGACTCCTCGTATGCGCAGGATGTTCCCGGTCGCGGGGGTTGCTGTCTTTCTGGCGCTGGCGGGCGCGCCGATGCTCGCGTCCGCCGACCCGCAGCCGACAGGGGGAACTGCCGGGGCCACGCCGCCGTCGGCGGTGGAGGACTACGCGTATCCGAACGCGGATCAGATCCAGAAGGCTCAGGGCATCAAACTGATCAGGGGCGACGGGCACATCACCCTCGCCACGTGCGACGACTCCGCTCAGCAGATCAAGGTCCTGACCGTGCAGGGACAGAGCGGCAACCCGCAGGGCGCGTACTGCTTCAAGGCGAACGCCAAGAGCGGTTACCTCTCCCTCGAACTCCCGCGGGTGTTCGCCCTGGAGACCGCCGACCACCCCATCAGCGCGGACCTGCGGCCGCAGGCGGATCCCTCGGCGCCGGCGAAGACGGTGAGCGTGGACAAGAACGGCTACCAGAGCGTGGGCGAGGGCGCGGCCGGTGGCGCACCGAGCGTGCTGCTGGAACTGCGGGTCACCGGCTGACCCGGTCCACCCGCCCGCCTGCCCTCTCTCATCGCTCTCGTACGACAGCAAGGAACATTTTCATGTCTGGCTTTCGTCCGCGCGCCGCGTGGACCGGCGGTCTGATCGCCGCCACCTCGCTGGCCGCCGCCGCTCTGACCGCCGCGCCCGCCACCGCCGTGTCCGGCCCGACCGCTTCTGACACGGTCACAGCCGCCACCGCACGCCTGGATGTCGGCGGCCAGCACGGCTGTTCGGCCACCCTCGTCGCCGCGCAGTGGCTGCTGAGCGCCGCGAGCTGCTTCACCGACACCCCCGGCGCCCTCGCCCCCGGCGCGCCCAAGCTCAAGACGACCGCCACCCTCCATGGCAGCGCCCAGCAGGTGGTGAACCTGGTGCCGCGCACGGACCGGGACGTGGTGATGGCCCAACTGGCCAAACCCGTCACCGGTATCACCCCCGTCCCGGTGGCGGCGGCCGCGCCTGGTGCCGGGGACGAGGTCCAGGCCGCCGGGTTCGGGCGTACCCAGACCGAGTGGGTGCCCGACCAGGTCCACGCCGCCGCCTTCACCGTCCAGAACACCGCCGCCACCAGCCTCGATCTGGCCGGCAAGTCCGACGGCGCCGCGATCTGCAAGGGCGACACCGGCGGTCCGGTCCTGAGCACCGGCGGAGCGGTCGTGGGTGTCAGCAGCCTGTCCTGGCAGGGCGGTTGCCTGGGCACCGACCCGGCGGAGACCCGTACGGGGGCGGTGGCCGCCCGGGTCGACGACCTGGCCTCCTGGATCCAGCAGGTCGCCTATGCCCCCGTCTTCGCGGCCGCGCCGTGGAAGCACGCCGTGCAGATCACGGCCGGCTACTACGCGGGGGATTCCGCGAACGGTACCCGCCGCATGGACCTGATCGTCGTCTGGGACACGGGCGAGGTCACCCTCTACCAGGGCGGCTACGGCGACGACCCCGCCCGCCCCTTCGCCGCGGACCACCAGCTGCAGCCCGAGAAGAGCATCTGGACGCATGCCGTCAACGTGTCCAGTGCCAACACGGGCGGCTCCACCGACGGGGTCGTGGTGCGGTGGAGTGACGGTGAGATGACTCTCTACCCCACGGTCGATGCCAAGGGCTTCCACGGCGAGAAGCAGCTCGCCCCGCCCAAGACCGCCGAGTGGCGAGACGACGCCCAGCAGCTGACCGCCGGCCGCTTCACCCCGGGCGGCCGACGCGACGACCTGCTGGTGGCCTGGAAGGACGGCCATGTCTCCGTCTTCAGCGACCTGGCGGCCAACGGGCTGAAGAAGCAGACCCAGACCGTCGCCAAGAACAACACCTGGCCCTTCGCCGAGAAACTCGCCACCGGTTCCTTCACCGGCAAGGACACCGATGACCTGCTGGTGCGCTGGATCGACGGCGAGACCACCCTCTACCCCGGCATGACCGGCAAGGCTCTGCCCGGCGAGATCAGGATCCGGCCCGAGAAGTCGTACTGGACCAACGCGGCCGCCGTCACCGTCGGCGCCTTCACCAGCAACACCACCGCCAACGACATCCTCGTCCGCTGGAACGACGGCCACGTCAGCTACTTCACCGGCGTCGACGCCCAAGGCCTCCACGACGAGATCCAGCTCGCACCCGCCAACTGACCACCCTGGTACGGAATCTGGCTTTGCGTCAGCCGATAAACGGCTCCCGCCGCCGTGTCTGATGGCACGGCGGTGCGGATGCACCGGGCCATTCCCAGTACGTGCACCAGCGGCGTCATGTTGTCCCGCGTCAATGGCAGAGAGACCGACTGTTTCGAGGATGCGATGCATGACTGCCGACTTCATTTAATTGCAAACGATGAGAGAGACAGTTGAAAAAATTGAAGCCCGCGAGTGCCGCGGTGAGAACGACTTGGTATGCGGCACGCCTGCTTTGTCTGATTTTGCTGCCCATCGCTCTTGCCGCCGGCCTACTCGGTAGTGTCCCCACGCGAGCGCTGGCCGATGGTGCCCCCGCTGGTGGCGGCAGCACGAATACCGACGAAATACCCGACCGCGCTCGGGTGCTCGCCCTGTGGTCGTCGGGCGGCCCCGAGGTGCGGGCCGCCGGGGAAGTCGGTCTGACCGGCAGCGACGACGACGTACGGCACTTCCTCGACACGGCGAAGGACGCCACGTTCCAGGACGAGCGCGTTGCCGTGGCCCAGCTCGCCAGCGTGGGCGGGCTGAATCTGCAGGACGCCGCCCGCAAGGCTCTGGACGGAAAACAAGACGAACTAGAAGACTTCCTGGACGACGGCTGGCAGGACCCGTACTTCCAGGACCAGCGGGTCAAGGTCGCGCAGATCATCGATGCGGGCGGCCCGGAGGTGAAGAAGGCCGGCCAGGCCGCGCTGAACGGCACGCCGGACGACATCAAGGCGTTCCTGTCGACCGGCCAGTTCGACCGGCGGGCGCAGGACGAGCGGGTCGAGGTCGCGCAGATCATCAGCACCGGCGGCTCCAATGTGGCGGCCGCGGGCCGGATCGCGTTGAACGGCTCGGCGGACGACATCCACGAGTTCCTGGAAGTCGGCCAGTACGTGGCGCGCGCCCGTGACCAGGAACACGCCACCGTCGCCCAGCTCGCGGACCAGGCCACGAAGGCCGGCGCCAAGGCGGCAGCCCAGACCAAGGCGGCCAAGGACGCCTCCGCCCGCGCCGTGACGGCGGCGAAGCTCGCCAAGGAGGCCGCGCAGAAGGCGGCGGCCGAGACCCAGGCCGCCAAGAACGACTCCCTGCACGCCGCCTCGGCGGCCGGCCGGGCGGCCTCTGCCGCCAAGCAGGCCGCGGAGGCCGCGCAGGAGGCGATCGACGCCGCGGCCGCCGCCAACAACAGTGCGCGGCTCGCGGCGAGCGCCGCCGAGCGGGCCGCTTCGGCGGCGGTGGGGGCCGCGCAGGCCGCATCGCGTGCGCAGAGTGCGGCTGCGGACGCGGCCAATGACGCGGGCAAGGCGTCCGCGGCGCGCAAGGCGGCCGATGACGCCCGTACCGCGGCCAAGGGTGCGCGGCTGGCGGCGGACGCCGCCAAGCAGGCCGGCAACGCGGCGGCCGATGCGGGCAATGCCGCGAAGGCCGCCGCCGATGCCGGCACCAACGCCGACGCCGCCGCCGATGCCGCGGACCAGGCCAACAACTACGCCACCCAGGCGGGCGTTCACTCCTCCGAGGCCGGTGCCGAAGCCGCCGCGGCCCACCGCCACGCGCAGGAGGCCAACCGCGCCGCCAACGCGGCCGCGTCCCTGGCGGCGGAGTCGGCCGGCGCGGCGAGCGACGCGGAGGCCGCGGCCAACGCGGCGGCCACGCATGCGGACAACGCCGCCAAGGACGCCGATGACGCGGCCGCCCACGCCGGTCAGGCAGCCACCGCCGCAGCCCAGTCCGCGGCGCACGCCAAGGCCGCCCAGGACGCGGCCGACGCCGCCACCGCGGCCGTCGCCAAGGCCCAGAAGACCCACGCCACCGCCGTCAAGATCGAGACGGAGGAACTGACCGAGCGGACCAACGCCGGTATCGCGCAGGCCAAGGACCTCAAGGCCCAGCAGGACCAGCAGACAGCCGCCGATGCCGCGGCGGCCCAGCAGGTCAAGGACACCGACGACCAGGCCAAGAACCTGGCCGTGCAGGCCGCCCAGCCCGGAGCCGACCCCAAGGCGATCGCTCCGGCGGGCCGCAAGGTCGCGCTGGCGACGATGCAGACCGGCGGGTCCTGGAGCCGGGGCGCCGCCGAGGTGGCTCTCACGGGCACCGATCAGGACGTCGTCGACTACCTCACCACCCGCCGTGACCAGGCCGCCCACCAGGACGACCGCTACCGCGTGCAGACCCTCGCCCAGGAAAGCTCCCTGGCCGCGGTGCGCAGCGCGGCCGAGGAAGCACTCAAGGGCAGCGACGAGCAGGTCTCGGCGTTCCTGGCCACCGGGCAGTACGAGGCCGGGGCGCAGGACTTCCGGGTGAACATCGCCCAGATCATCGACGCCGGCGGACCGGTGGTGCAGCAGACCGGCCGGGCCGCACTGGACTCGAACGACCCGCAGAAATACCGGCAGTTCCTCACCACCGGCCAGTACCAGGCACGCACCCAGGACGAACGGGTCCGCGCAGCCCAGCTCGCCAACCCCAAGAACAGCGCCAACGGCCCCGTCGTGAAATCGGCGGCCCGCATCGCGCTGGAGGGCCCCGACGACCTGCTGGACCAGTTCATCCGGGTCGGGCAGTACAAGGCGCAGCGCCAGGACTTCCTCGGCGCCACCCACACCGCGCAGATCGCCCAGCTGATCGCGGACGCCGCCGGTGTCGCGGCCACCGCCCAGCAGAACGCCGCCGACGCCCACAGGGCCGCCGCCACCGCGGCCAGGGCCAAGGACCAGGCGGCCGACTGGGCGAAGAAGGCCGACGCATCGGCCAAGCAGGCCAAGGGCTACGCCGACCAGGCGGCCCAGTCCGCCAAGGACGCACAGGCCTCCGCCGACCAGGCAGCCGCCTCCGCCCACACCGCCGCCAAGGCCGCCGCCTCCGCCGACCAGGCCGCGAGCGACGCGGCCACCTCCGCCCTCGACGCCGCCGACTCTGCCGAGTGGGCCCAGGCATCCGCCACCGCCGCCTACAGCGCCGGAGCACAGGCCCGCGCCTCCGAAATCGCGGCCGGCAAGGACTCCAAGGCCGCCGACCAGGCCTTCAAGGACGCCTTCCAGGCGGCCGTGGAGAAGAAGGAAGCCGAACGCAAGGCCGCCGAGAAGGACACCGGAGCCCAGGCCGAAGCACGCTACCGCTGCGGCATGCTCGGCTGCGACGCCGTCGAGCACCCGGCGCGCTGGTGCCAGCACAACGAGACCTTCTGCGAGATCCTTTCGCAGGCCCCGGCCGCCAGCGCTGCAATGCAGCAGGCGTGGGACTTCGCGAAAGACGTCCTCGGCATCGGACAGTTCGAGGACTGCAAGGGCGGCGACGCCGTCGCCTGCCTCCAACTCGGCTCAGACATCCTCCTCAGCTCGAAGTTCAAGCTCCTCGAGCGAGGAATGGAAGCATTGCAGGACCTGCGATACTCCCGCTACATAAAGGTGTGCACGCAGTGCTTCCCGGCCGGCACCGAAGTCCTGATGGCCAACGGCCGAACCAAGAAAATCGAGAGCGTCCACCCGGGCGACTCCGTCCTGGCCACTGACCCGCTCACCGGCCGCACCAGCCCCCGCAAGGTCAGCCGTCTCATCATCACCGACGGCGACAAACACTTCGACGAACTCACCATCACCACGCCGAAGGGCCCCCGGAAACTCACCGCCACCTACGAACACCCCTTCTGGAGCCCCTCAACACGCCACTGGGTCAAGGCGCACGACCTCACCCCCGGCACCACCCTCCTCAGCACCAACGGCGCCACCGTCCGCGTCCAGGCCAACCACGCCTTCGACCAGCACACCCGCACCTACAACCTCACCGTCGACGAACTCCACACCTACTATGTGCTGGCCGGCGCCACGCCAGTCCTGGTACACAATTCCGACTGCCCACTGACGGGGGGATTCAAGTCACCGGTGACTCCTGAGGAAATCACCGATATCAACCGTGGTTTTGGCGGCGAAGCCCTGCTCAGTGGCTCGCCGGCGAACACCATGCTGAACGCCAGCCGCTACAACAGCCTCTGGGATAAGTTGGCCGTCGTGATTCGCGACATTGCGGGCGGGCACATGTTCAACAACGGAAACAAACGCACTGCGCAAGCTGTCGTCGAAGAGCTGATGCGTCTCAACAACGTCACGAGTGGACCGACTTCCGCCGATCTTCGAAGCGTCATCGACAGGGTCGGCAAGGGACAACTGCATGACATCGATGAAATCTCAGCAGCCTTGAGAGGCTTTTGATAGGAGCGTACGAATGAATATTGAGCAGCTCATGGAGAGACTGGGCCGCTCAGGCGTCACAGTGATTCTCAAGGTGGACGATGAAAGGATGACGCAAGGCGGTGAGCCCTGGACTTTGGTGATGTCAGGTCCAGGACTGGGCGAGCAGGGATTCATTCGTGCTGAATCATCCAGCCTGACCGACGTCCTCGAACAAGGCTTCAGGATCCTGCAGTCGCGGCCCGGCAACTGGGAATGGCTGGGCGAAATCTCATAGCTACTGAGACGATGCCCTCGCGAATTTTCTCGGGAGGGCATCGTACGTCGGCCTGCAGGATCTTGATGCATGGTGACGTCTTCGGCCTGGCCCAGGCGCGGGACAAGCCTGAGGTAGCGACCGTCAAGCTCGTCGACCACGCACTGGGAACCTTCGAGTGCTCCCACGGACAGGCCTCCGAGCCGGTCGTGTGCCAGGCTGTACGGCTCCTGCGACCTCGCGGCCGAGGCCACCCGCACCAGCAACCGGATCCGCGGCCTGCTCACCCAGTTCCACCCCAGCCTGGAACGCGTCCTCGGCCCCCGGCTCGACCACCAGGCCGTCACCTGGCTGCTGGAACGCTACGGATCCCCCGCCGCCCTGCGAAAGGCCGGACGCCGCAAACTCGTCGAGGTCATACGGCCCAAGGCCCCGCGCATGGCAGCGCGGCTGATCGACGACGTCTTCGACGCCCTCGACGAACAGACCGTCGTCGTTCCCGGCACCGGCACCCTCGACATCGTCATCCCGTCGCTGGCCCGCTCTCTCGGCGCCGTCCACGAACAGCGACGAGCACTCGAAGCCCAGATCGAGGCCCTGCTGGAGGATCACCCTCTTTCCAAGGTCCTGACGTCGCTGCCCGGCGTCGGCGTCAGGACCGCCGCCACACTGCTGGTCACCGTCGGCGACGGCACCAGCTTTCCCACCGCCGCCCACCTGGCCTCTTACGCCGGCCTCGCCCCCACGACCAAGTCCTCCGGAACCTCGATCTACGGCGAACACGCACCCCGCGGCGGCAACCGGCAACTCAAACGCGCGATGTTCCTGTCCGCATTCGCCGCCCTGCACGATCCCGCCTCCCGCACCTACTACGACAAATGCCGGGCCAGAGGAAAGACCCACACCCAGGCACTGCTCCGTCTGGCCCGACAACGGATCAACGTGCTGTTCGCGATGCTCCGCGACGGCACCTTCTACGCCCCCCAGAACCCCACGCCTCGCTTGACGAAAGACATAGAGGCACCCCCCGCGCACGCGGTCATGGCAGTAGCAGAGCGTTGAGGTTATCGACTGCCGCTTAGTCCGGAAAAGCGCAAGCGGACTCACCGAACTCCTGGCCCGAGCACTCCGCGACCGCGGCCGCCAGGTCGAAGTCCAGCACCTCCACATCCACCTCCCGCGCGTACTGAAAACGCCTGCCGCCAGCCCCGCCCACACCACCCCCGACCAGGAGCCCACCCGATGAAGCGTCTCTTCCGCCGCTGCGGCCACGCGCCCGGCGCTCTGAGCCCCGAGGACCAGGCCGCCGTCGACCAGTTCCGCGCGCTGCTCGCCGCACTGCGCGACATGGAGACCTGGACGCCCGGCCTCTACCAGGACATCGCTGTACGTGTCGGACCGTTCGTGGAAAGGGCCCGCCCCCGCCCGGGCGACGACCACGGCTCCGACCTGATCGCCGTCTCCTTGGTCCACCCCGACACCCCGCACGCCTCCGCCTACTTCCACGGCCCCCAACTCGGCTACACCGGCAAGGGCTGGCTGCGCTGCGAGACGGACAGGATCCTCGGAGTGTGGCACCCGGCCCTCACTCCGCTCACCCACACCGCGGCGGGCCTCGACATCTCCGACGACGTCGGCATGAAGCCCGCGCACTACGCCGTCCACGTCGAAGCCCGCCGCACGGACAACTCCGGCCGCATCCTGCTTCGCATGGGCCCGTACACCCAGACCTGGCTCGCCTCCCGTGACGCGGAACGCCTCAACACCCTGCTGGAGGGCAGGGCGGCCACAGTCATGCCCGGGTACACGGGTCACCGCGAAGGACACGGTGTTCCACGTCAGTGACCACGCCTCCTACAGCGACCCGCACGAGACCGACGCCCGCGAGCTCCTGGCGGCCCTTCTCGAAGACGTGAGCGCCCCGTGGTGACGAAGGCTCTGTACGAGATTGAGACCAGCGAGGGCGACGACGGCAGCATGCGCCCGGTCGAACAGCTCTGGGCCCTGCGCCGACGGCGCGGCCGACGACGGGTTCATCGTCCACCGGGGCCTGTATGTTGCCGGGATCGACGGCGCCGCCGACGATGACCTCTACTCGGCCGGCTTCCTGGTCCTTGGACACCAGCGGTGGGCCGACGTCATCGATGGCGCAGCCGCGTACATGGCCCATGTCCACGGCTGGCGGAACTTGCACCTGCACCCCGGCGACGACCCCTCGGTGCTCATCCCCCGCATCCCGCGCGCTGTCCTGACGTGGGGCGTGTTCTTACCTTGATCATTAACCTCGCTGCTGTTTCAGGCGCACATGTTCGGTGAGGGTTTCGATTCGTTTCACGGTCTTCCCGGGCTCGTGACGTGGGGCTGA
>NZ_JBIATN010000063.1:0-23451 GCF_042891825.1 Streptomyces sp. NPDC001852 | reverse complement strand
CGGCAGGCGCGTCGTCGGGTAATTTGTCTGACCCCCTGCACGGCGTGGTCGCGGTTTTGATTGACCCCGCCTGTCGCACGTCGCATCGCTCCATGTGGCCCGGCGCCGCGAAGGAATGACCGGCAGCCGAGCACGGTCCTGCCGTCACCCCATCAAGGGCTGGAGAACAACGACCCCCATAACCGCATGTCCGACGAGCAGCCCCATCCCACCCGCCGTCACCATCCGACCGACGGCGAGCCGGTCAACGCTGCCCAGAACCACCGACAACCATCGGAAATACCCCGCTTGACACACTCCGCCCCTTCAGGAATGACAATTGCTCCTGCAATAGACGGCAGCTCCGGCACCGCATCGCTGCGGTGCCGGAGCTGCAAGAGCGGGCGTACGGGTAGGGGCGGGCACTAGGTGCGAATCATGAAGTATCCCCAGCTGCTCCACGTGGGCAAGTTGGCTGTATCGGTGTCCTGCGGATTGGACTCCGCCCTGACACGGAACCGGTCGCCGACCGGCCCGGTGTAGGAGAACGAGTAGGTCAAGCTGCTGGTCGCACTCAGGCGAACGCAGCTCAGGTCCTTCGAGGTGTGCCAGGATCTGGAGTAGTAGTGCTGCACGAGCAGCCGCAGGCATGCTCCCGGCTTGGCGGGGGCGACGCTCACCGTGTACTTCTGCTTCGCGGTGTGGTGGTAGACCGGATACGACGTGCTCCCGTAAAGCGCGGTCGTGTAGTAGCCGCTCAGCGAACCATGAACCGATGCGTGGACGCCCACAGATTTGGTGACGGTGGTGGCGAAGTAGTTGAAGCTGCTGGCAAACACCGCGGTGAACGTCGTGGCTCTGGTGGCCTTGTAGCTCACGGCGAGGTTGCCGGAAGAATCGACGGTGCCCGATTTCAGCAACTGCTTGGTGGCGCCAGCAGGCTGAGCATAAAGGGAGACCTTGCCACCCGTGAAGCCCACGCTCAGGTGCGCAGTGACCTTCGCGGTGGCGCCGTAGGTGTAGCTGCCGGCGTCGGTGCCAATGCTGAGCACCTTGGCCACGCGTATCGTCGCGGTGGTGTCCGACGGCAGGTGGTCAGCGTCGCCGGAATATCGCACGTGATAGGTGTACGTCCCTGTACCGGGCGGCGTGTCCCGGAAGGTGAAGCGGCCGTCGGATGTGAGGGGTGCGTCGGGAAGCACGACACCGCTGGGATGTGCCGCGTCCGCGCGGCTGATGTGGATCACGGCGCCGGCCGAGAAGGGGAGTGCGCTGCTCACGCCGCCGCTCTCGGGGAGGGCGGTTCCCGTGTTGAGGATCAAGTTGGGGTATGTAATGCCCATCGAGGTTTGGGCTGCTCGCGGCCGCAGTAGCTCGTGCAGCCGCAGTGTGCCCATGGTGTCGATTACCGACAACAGCCGGGAACCGTCGGGAGTCCATGCAATGTCCTGCACCGTGATTCCGGTGGACTGGAAGTCCGGGAAATCGTAGGTCCGCAGCCTCTGCGTGCCTTGGGGCTGTTCGGTCACGACACTCTCGTGAACCAAACTACCCGTGCCGTCCCAGCCCTCCACGGCCATGGTCCCGTCTGGAGCGAATGCGAAGCCATCCAACGACCAACCCCGGGGGAAGGAGCTGTAATCGGTATCTCTCGAGAGGTCGGTGAGTCGCAGGACGCCGTTGACGTCGGTGGCCACCCCCTGGCCGTCGGGCGTGATCACGAGGCGGGATGACCAGACGCCGGGGGCATGCGCCGTGATCCGGGGCGTGCCAGTGGTGACATCGAGGACGTCGAGCTCCGGCTGACCGGCCACCTTGAAGGACGCCGCCAGGGTGCCCGGCGCTTTCGGGCTCGACTGCACGGTGTATCCCTGACCCAGTTCTGTGCGGGCGGCCGGCGCGGCCGGATCTGCGGGATCGAGAGAGCCGAGCCCACCGCTGTCACCTTGCGTATAGGTGAACCAGATTCTCCCCGCGCTGAATGCGAGCGAGGTAGGGACGGGACGGTCTGCAGTTCCGGCCTGCCCGCCAGTGTCGTAGCGGGCGACTTCCGAGAGCGTTGTCGTGTCGATGGCTGAGATCGCGCCCTGGCCCGGCAGCAGCGCATACAGAGTGCTGCTGTCCGGCGACAGCGCCAGGGTGGTTGCACTCGGCTCGTCTGCGATCTCGCCGATCGCAGTACCGGACAGGTCCGTGACGAGGATTTTGTTGTCGGTGCTGCCACCGCTGAGAAAGAGCCGATCATGCACTGTATCGACTATCAAGCTGTCGAAGCCGGCCATGGGGAGCACCGTGCCGGTGTCATCCTCCACGGCTGCCGCGGACCCGGCCACCACCAGATTTGCCGCGAGCAGCACCAACGCCGTCACGACGCCAAGCCGCACTCTCTTCACGTGCCCCCCTGAACTGCACTGTTGGTGCGAGCAATCTAGAGCATGCACATGACTGCCCATACAGGGAGGGAGGTGGCGGCATGAGCCGACCGACACGGGGCCGGCCTGGGACCCGTCGTTCCTCCAGGTCAGCAGTGCTGCGTGACCGCATATCGAAGGACATCGAGACGCCGCACTCATCACAGGTCGATTGGTCAGCCGATGGCGCTATGCCGTCAGCGGGTTGATATTCGATGGCGATCAAGGCGGCGTCGTCGTCGAGTCGGCCGCCGACGTGGTTGAGAAGGTCGCCGCGGAGGTGGTTGAGGAGTGCCTTGGGATGGCGGTGGTTGTGGTGGGTGAGTCGTTTGGCGAGCGGGTAGAACTCGCCGTCGGTATTGCGGGCTTCGATGGCACCGTCGGTGTAGAGGAGGAGGGTGTCTTTGGCGCGTAGGGCGAAGGTGTCGAGGTGGTAGGTGGTTTGCGTCAATGCGCCCAGTCCCAGCGGGGGCGCGGGTTGGCCGGGTTCCAGGGTCACGACGTCGTGCGCTCGTAGGAGTAGCGGTGGGGGGTGTCCGCAGGTGACGCTCCGCACGAGGGGCTCGGCGTCGGTGATTTCGACGAGAGTGGCGGTGACGAACGCCTCTTCGGTCTGTTCGGGGCTCACTGCTTCGGATGCGTTGCTGCGGACACTTGAATCCAGGTAGGCGGCGAGTTCCGGCAGCGTGGTCAGCCGGCGGGCGGCGTCGCGGAACGTGCTGATGGTGTGGGCAGCGATGCCGACCGCCGCCAGGCCCTTACCTCGAACATCGCCGATGATCAACCGTGTCCCCGTGGGCGTGCGCACGGCGGCGTAGAGATCTCCGCCGATGCGTGCTTCATCCTCTGCCGCCAGGTACGTCGAGGCCAGGCGAAGGGGGCCGAGTCGGTGGGGGAGGGGAGGCAGTATGGCGCGTTGCGCGGCCTCGGCGACTGCGCGCAACTGGACCAGCTTTCGCTGTCCGTGTTCCGTCAGGTACCGGGCGATCACGACGGCCACCGAGGTCGCAAGGAGGGCAGCCGCCTGTGGCGGGTTCACCGATTGGCGGACCAGGAAGATGGCCATCAAAGCCGACACGGTCACGATGGCGACAAGTGAGGTCACCCGGGAGCTCGCGTACCAGGAAGTGAGTACAGGCACCGTGATCAGCAAGTCGCCGAGATGAACTGCGCCGGGCACCTGAAGATCGATGAGTGTGATCACCAGAATGAGCAGCAAGGCGACTGTCATCACGGATCGTGGTTGCGGGCAGGTGCGCGAGTGAACGAGTGACGGCCTGGCTCGGTGATGCATCAGGTGTGGCTCCTGCACGCAACCTGGAGCCGTACACGCAGGGTCGCGGAACGTGAATGCCATGTGCTGCTCCGTCTCTAAGGGATCATATCCTCGGTTCTGATGGTTCTATCAATTAAAACGGACATATGCGGGCATGCGGGGTCATGTGTGGCAGGTCACAAGCGTTGTGGATGCCGGCCGTGCTTGATCAGGGCGAGTCTCCGCTGGGCAGGGACGTTCCGCGGCTGGGGTGACGACTGACCCGCCGTCCCTCGTGGTGCACGGTACCGAGCGGGCGGAGCCGACCGCCTCAGCCACGACGCGTTGCCTCGCGGTTCGCGGCCATCGGCAGGGTCACCTACCAGGGTGTTCAGCCCGCCGACATGCGCGCCGAGCTCGTCGGGATCAACGGCGGCGCGGGCATCGTGTTCAGCGCCCCGGACCGGGTGATCGCCGCACACGGCAGTGACCGGGCGCCAACCACGTCGGGCGCGAATAGTCACATCCGGTTACCCTTCCAATACGAAGGGTGGTGTGTGGCTCATGGTTACGCGGGGATTCACAGGCCGTCCTCGACGCGCGGAAGGCGCGGTCCCTCCGGGCCAGTACGTCACCGACGACTTCCCCGTGCTCACGGCGGGGCCGACCCAGCATGTACCGAACCGGGCGTGGGAGCTGGTGGTCACCGACGGGACCACGGAGAGGACCTACGCATGGGAATCGCTTCGCGGTCTGGGCGTAGTGGACCTGACGACTGATATCCATTGTGTCACGCACTGGTCCAAGCTGAGGACGACCTGGCAGGGTGTTCCGGTGGCGGCCCTGCTGGAGGACGCGGGGGTGGCCGACGAGCCCTACGCGCTGGTGTCCTCCTACGGCGGCTACACCACGAATCTCCTGGTCGAGGATCTGGTGGACCGCGACGCGATCGTTGCGGTGGGCTACGAGGGCGGTCCCATCCCCGCCGAGCACGGCGGGCCGGTCCGGCTGCTGGTGCCGCACCTGTATCTGTGGAAGTCCGCCAAGTGGCTGCGCGGGATCCGTGTGATGCCCGAAGACGAGCTGGGATTCTGGGAAACCGCTGGCTACCACCACCGCGGTGACCCGTTCCTTGAGCAGCGTTACTACGGGAGCTGACCGATCAGCCATGCCACCGCGACTGCGACCTGTCCAAGGCTGGCGAACCGTCACCGTCGCCGGTACAACCCGTGAAACCGCCTCCGCGCGCAGCATCCGGTTCACCGTCGCCGACTGGCCGGGCCATGTGGCCGGCCAGCACATCGACGTCCGGCTCACCGCCGAGGACGGGTACCAGGCCACCCGCAGCTACTCACTGTCCTCCGCGCCCCACGAGGCGCCGCAGATCACCGTGGAACGCGTGGACGACGGCGAGGTGTCCCCGTACCTGGTCGACATCGCCACTGACGGTGATGTCCTGGAGGTCAGGGGACCGGTAGGGGGCTACTTCGTGTGGGAGCCCGACGACGACGCACCGCTGCTCCTGGTGGCCGGCGGCTCCGGCATCGCGCCGATGCGCGCGATCTGGCGTGCCGCCCGCGCTCACGGCACCCCCGTGCGACTGGTGTACTCCGCGCGTACGGCCGATCGGGTCATCTTCGGCGACGAGCTGAGCAGTCCCAGCGGGCCGGAGACCACCGTTCGGCTCACCCGGGAACGGGCGCCGGGATTCGAGTACGGCCGACTGAGAGCCGATCAGCTGAGTGCGCTGCTTGGTTCCGGTGGCGTTCGCGAGCCGCGGCTGCGGGTTTACGTGTGCGGCCCGACCACATTCGTGGAGGACACTGCCCGCGCACTGACCGACGCCGGCGCGGACACTGATCTGTTGAGGACAGAGAGGTTCGGATAGGAGCCCCGACGTGAACGCAGAGGAAGACCCCCTCTCGGTGCATCCAGAGGACGGCCACGTGGACGGCAACGCCGTCGCCGGAGCGTTGTCGCTGGTCCTGGGCCGGGAGGCAAGCACCATCGTCCTGGAGTGCGCCGCGTGCGGCGATCGGCACCGCGTCGCCGAGACCCGGGTCTACCTGCGCTGTCCCGGCATGGTGGTGCGCTGCCCAGCGTGCTCGGAGTGCGAGGCGCTGCTCGTCGACCGACCCCGCGGGCTACAGCTCACGCTGATGTCGATCCGTACCTTGCAACTGCCGTGACCCCCTGCTCCGCCGCATGACGACCGAGAGGCCATACCCGGCGAACGTGCCGGTTGTGGTCGCGGGATGGGCGTGCTTCCCGGCCGTATCCGGCCCGCGCATCTCAACCGATGACCTCCCCCGTGGCAAGCTCTTCGTCGCACTCACTGCTGACAGCACCGGCGGGCCCTTTCAAACTCTTCGACGACTGAGGTCACACTCGGGGGATGAGAGAGCTCAAGGGTGTTGATGCCGGGACGCCGCATGCGCAATTTCTGGCGACCGAGCACTGGAGTTTGCTGGCGACGCGGAACATGACGTGGCAGGAGATCTTCAGCCGCACCGGGACGTATCTGACGGTGCTGTCGGCCGCGGTGGTGGCGCTCTCGCTGGTGGCCAACGCGACCCGGTTCGGGTCCGGATTCACGACGTTCGCGTTGCTGGTGCTGCCAGTTGTCCTGCTCGTCGGGTTCGGGACGTACTTCCGCCTGATCGAGGCGGACATCGAGGACACCTGGCTGATCATCGGCATGAACCGGCTGCGGCACGCATACGTCGAGCTCGCACCGGAGCTTGAGCCGTACTTCATCGCGAGCCACCACGACGACCCGCCAGGGATCTGGACGACCTACAGCTTCCGCCGCCGGCTCGGGGTGACGCACTGGCTGTCCGGCTCACCTGTGGTCGTCTGCGTCATCAACTCCGTCGTCACCGGCGTATTGGCCGCGGTCGTCTGCGAGGCCGCCGGCGCCGGGGACACCCTGCGGAACCTGGTCGCCTCCGCCATCGCCATCCTGACCGCGGTCGTCCTCGGGTTCCTTGGCCTCCGCAAGGTGCACGAGGTCTCCCGCAGCTATCGGCCACGCTTCCCCAGTGACGAAGCACGACGGTCGGCGGGTTGAGGCGGCCTGAGCCCGGGTAGTCGGCCGCATGGTCGGCGTCCCGCAGATCGAAGCGCCGACCGTACGGGGCGGTCAGGCACGTGACCAGCGGCTCGAGGTGCTGGTCGGCTGCCAAGGCGCGCGAGGCGGTGGTGGAGACCACGCTGCTCGGTCACGGTCCAGGAACGGGCCCCGGCAAGCCGCTCGACCTTCCTCGCCCATGCCTCGGCCACAGCCGCCCGCGACCAGCCCGAGTATCGCGAACCCCGCGCACACCAGACCCGCGACCAGCAACTTCACGATGCGCACTGCTCATTGGGAAAATCAGTAGGTCGCGTTGCCGGGTGGGGTCAGTGCCGTGCGTGCGGCCGCGGCGGGGGGCCGGAGTGGGCAGGCGGGGTGTCAGGTGGCGGTGGTCTACGTCGTCTCCTGATCGCGCTGGTAGGCGGCGAGGAGGAACAGCCAGATCTCGCTGACCGTGGGGAAGGGAGCGATCGCGTGCCTGAGCCGCTTGAGCGGGATCTCGCCGGCGACCGCGATAGTCGCCGAGTGCAGGAGCTCGCTGACGCCGGGGCCGACGAAGGTCACTCCGAGGAGCACTTCCCGGTCAAGGTCGACGACCAGCCGGGCGTGGCCCTGGTAGCCGTCGGCGTAGAGGTTGGCGCCCTGGGCAGCGTTGAAGTCAAGGTCGACGGTCTTGACGCGGTACCCGGCGCGCTCCGCCTGCTCGGCGCTCAGCCCTACCGCGGCCGCCTCGGGGTCGCTGAAGAAGACCTGGGGTACGGCGTGCTGGTCGGCGGTGGTGGCGTGGTCGCCCCAGGGCGTGTCGTCGAGCGGGCGGCCGGCGGCACGGGCGCCGATGGCGTCGCCTGCGGTCCGGGCTTGGTATTTGCCCTGATGGGTGAGCAGGGCGCGGTGGTTGACGTCGCCGAGGGCGTACAGCCACTCGCCGTCGGCGCCCTGTACCAGGCAGGTGGTGTCCACATCGAGCCAGGAGCCGGGGGTGAGGCCGACCGTGTCCAGGCCGATGTCGTCCGTGGCGGGCGTGCGGCCGGTGGCGCACAAGACCTCGTCGGCCTCCAGCTCGCCGCCGTCGTCGAGGGTGAGGGTGACCGGCCCCTGCGGGTCCGGGCGGCGCACGGCGGTCACCTGGACGCCGATCCGCACATCCGCGCCCGCCTCGCTCAATCCCTGAGCGACCAGTTCGCCGGCGAAGGGTTCCATGCGGGGGATCAGGCGGCGCCGGGCGAGCAGGGTGACCTGGGAGCCGAGGCCCTGCCAGAGGGTGGCCATCTCGATGCCGACTCCGCCGCCGCCGATGATGGCGAGGCGAGTGGGCACGGTGCTGGATTCGGTGCCCTGCCGGCTCGTCCAGGGACGCGCCTCGGCGATGCCCGGGATGTCGGGCAACGCCGGTCGGCTGCCGGTGGCGATGGCCACCGCGTGCCGAGCCGTGAGGGTCTGCCGGGCGCCGTCGTCACGGGTGACGCTGACGCGTCGCGGCCCGTCGAGACGGCCGTGGCCACGGAAGAGGTCGGCTCCGATGGACTTGAGGAACAAAGCCTGTCTGGTGTCGTCCCAATCGGAGACAGAGCGGTTGCGACGGGCGAAGACGCCATCGGTGTCGACCCGACCGGTGACAACCTGCCGGGCACCGTCCACGCGCCGCGCGTCGGCGAGCGCGATGACCGGCCGCAGCAGCGCCTTACTGGGCACGCACGCCCAGTACGCGCAGTCACCGCCGACCAGTTCCCGTTCCACGACCGCTACGGAGAGGCCGGCGGCACGGGCGCGGTCGGCGACGTTCGCACCGGCCGGGCCTGCGCCCAGCACGACCACGTCGTAAGGCACTCCTGTCTGGGCTTCGTGCGATTCGCTCATGTTCTTTCTCGCATTCCTGGGAGGGCCTGACGACGGTCGAGGCGGCGGTGCTGCCCGTCGGGCCTGGTGGGTCGGGCCTGGCCGGGGGCTCCCCTACCGGGCCAGGGCGCGTGGGTCAGGCGTCGGTGTGCGGGGTGACGACCGGCCATTCGATGTCGGTATCGGCGAGGACGTTGAAGTAGTTCGTAAGGATGTTCAACACCGGATTGCCCGCGACCTCGGCGATCTCGGCGTCGGTGATGCCCACGGCCCGGGCAGCCCTGAGCTGCGTCTCACCGATGTGGCAGCGGGCAATGGCCTCGGACAGGTCCGGAACTGCGGCGGCGTGCTGGTCGGCGGACTCCGCGTGGCGGGCACACTCAAATCCCCCGGCGCCGTATGCCCCTATGCAGGTGTGGGCGGAGGGACAGCAGGTGCAATTGTTGTACTCCGCGCTGGCAATCGCCAGCCGTTCCCCGACCGGGACCTGGGCCGGCTCGCCCGGCCGATACGTCGTCCGGGACACCGGGACCACCGGCGAACACGCCGGTCCGAGCTCACCCACAACACGTTCCTTGAGGATCGTCTGCCCCGCTGCCAGCCGATCCGCTCCACAATCACCGTCGCCGGCATCGTCGGCGTCTCCCGCAAAAGCTTGCGGATCTGCACCCTGACCGCGTCCACCGCCGAGCCCTTCAGCGGACGCTCGTACTTCGGCGGCCGGCCGGCGCAGACCACGGTCTGCGGCCGGCCCTCCGGGACAGATGGCCCGATGTCGCATCAAAGGTATGCCACGCCGTAGTTGGCGGCCCACTCATGCTTCAGGTCATCCTCGTTCGCGTGGCCGAACGTGTACGCGGGAGAGTCCACCCGCAGCACCCGGTCCACCCTGATCAGTACGGCCTCGTGGCACGGATGGATGGGATCGCCGTGGGTGTTCAGCACCCACTGGCGGGACCAGTCGTACACCGGGTCGCCTTCCCCGCGGATCTCGGCTGTTCCCTTGAAGCGGTACCCCCGCCGGAGCAGGAAGTCGATCACGTTGACCTCAACCCGCGGATTGTGCCGCAGGTTCTCCACCGTATTGGGCGAGGCCATGTTCATGAATACCAGGTGATCGTCGTCGTAGACGCGTACGGACCCCTTCGGGGAGAGGTTCGGAGAGCCGTCCTCGCAGACCGTCGCAACGAACGCCAGCTTGGCGCTGGTGACGATCTGCCGCATGTCCTCAGTGATCATTCCCATCGCTCGCCAACCTTTCCTAACACGTCTGCGTGCTCCGACCTCGCCGTCACGACGCAGCCTCTTTCGAGTGCCACAACAGGCCGATGGCCTGGTCCGGCCGATGCCCCGGCGCTCGCTCTGCGCTGTCGCGCGGGCTTCCCGATCGCGTTGGACGCCCCCGGGCCGACCGCCTGATGTGCGCCGCGCCTGGTGGGTACGGCCGCGCACGCGGCCGTCCCGTGTCCGGCGGGTGCCATGAGGCGGCGTCAGGACCGGGAGACACCCCGTCGTGGATGTGCTCAGGTGAGCACGATCTTCTTGCCGCCGGCCTGCCCGGCGGACACCCGGGCGAAAGCGGCCGGCCCCTCATTCAACGGGAGCGCTTCCACGTGCTGCTTCAGCTTCCCTTCCACGACCGCCTCCGCCAGATGGGCTAGCTGAGCGGCATCAGGCCGGACGTAGAGGTCCGTGCTGGTGATACCACGCTCTCCCTCTGGCGCGTCCGAGGTCAGCGACACCAGACGCCCATCGTCTCGTACCAGCGACAGCGCGGCCTGCGCCGTACCAGCAGCAGCGATCAGCGCGCCATCGAAACCACCACGAACCCGACCCGCCCAATCCGAGTCGTGGTAGTCGACGACCGCCAACGCACCCAGACCACGCAGGCGCTCAGCAGCCGAAGCGGACGCCGTCACCGTCACCTCGATCCCCCGAGCAGCAGCAATCTGCAACGCCAGCACACCGGTCGCCCCACCACCATTGGTGATCAGAAGCCGTTGCCCCTGGCTGAGCCCCAGCGCCTCCAGCGACTGGTACGCCGTGAGCCCGGCAACCGGCAGCGCCCCCGCCTGCACCGGATCCAGCCCCGCCGGGCAGATCGCAGCACTGGCCGCAGTGATCAGCACCCGCTCAGCCCAGAAGCCACTGCCACCGGGCAACGGCGCCTCATGCGCAAGCACCCGGTCACCCACAGCGAAACGCTCGACATCAGGACCCACAGCCACAACCCGGCCCACGCCCTCTACACCCAGCGCCGCCGGCGGACGCAGCCCCACATCCCAGCCCGCACCGTTCAGCAACCGATCCCACGGACCGACACCGGCCGCCTCCACCTCCAGCAGAAGCTGACCAGCACCAGGAGCCGACGGCTCAGGCACCTCCAGGAGGACGACGTCCGCATCGGGTCCGGACACTCCGCTTGCCTTCATGGTTTTCCCTTTCAGTCGCTCCGGCCGACGGTAGGTACAGGCCGGCCGCCATATCTTCATTCTTGGGTTTCGATGCTCAGCTGGGCGTACCGACCGAGCTGGCGGAGGGGATGTCGATGTCGGTCTGGTTGACGTTGTTGAGAAAATTGGTCAGCAGGACCTGCACTGCGACCGTGACGATCGCCAAGATCTGCGGGTCGCTGTAGCCCGCGCCGCGCACAGCCGCGAGGTCTGCGTCGCTGACTCGCCCGCGGCTCTCGACCACCCGTTGAGCGAAGCGAGCGGCTGCGGCGCGCTTGGGGTCGACGGAGCTCCCGGCGCGAGCCAGGTCGATGTCGTCGCTCGACATTCCGCTGAGTTCGGACGATACGTACGTGTGAATCGCCAGGCAGTAACCGCAACCGTTGGCCTCCGAGACCGCGAGCGCGATGGTGTGCCGCGTCTTCGCGTCCAGAACGCGACTCATGGTGCTCTGCAGCGTCACGACGGCGTCAAGAACGGTCGGGTTCGACGCGATGGTCTTGAACATGTTCGGGACGAAGCCGAGCTGTGCGCCAATGTTGTCGAGGATGCCTTGCGCTCCCGCGGGGACATCGTCGGAAGAGGGAACGTTCAGTCGTGCCATAGCAAATCAACCTCCGGTAGGCGTGCGAGCAGTCGCCGAGCCCAGGTCGGGCCGAACACTTTTTGGGCTTGGCAGCCCACTTCTCAGAGCTAACATCGCCCAGGACTGGGCTGTCAAGCCCACTCTGCGGTATCGTGCGACGTATGGAAGCCACGACACGAGCTCGGGTGCCGCGCAAGCTCACGGACAAGGGCCAGGCGACGCGTACCCGGATCCTGGAGCATGCCGCGGAACTCATCTACACGAAGGGTGTCCACGCGACGAACAACGAGCAGCTCCGTCGCGCAGCCGGCGTCAGTGGGTCACAGCTCAACCACTACTTCCCGACCAAGGAGAGTCTCGTCCTGGCAGTCATCGCCTGGCAGGCCGATCGCGTCCTCGCATTCCATCGCAGCGAGCGATTCGCCTCCTTCAATGATCTCGACGCATTTCGGGAGTGGGCGGATTTCTACGTCGGCTACGAGCGCGCCTACCAGGAAGGCTGCAGCCTTGGCTCCCTCGCGAGCGAGATCATCAAGACTGACCTCGACGTTCACGATGAGCTCGCGAGGGCGTTCGATCAGTGGCGGGACATCTTCCGCGACGGGCTCCAGCACATGCAGCAACTCGGCCGCATCAGCACTGACGCGGATCCGACGCAGCTGGCCAATCTGCTTCTCTCCGCATTCCAAGGCGGCAGCCTCCTCGCTCAGGTCGCTCGGGACATCACCCCGCTGAAGGACGCGTTGCAGGCAGCCATCGACTACGTGCAGACCTTCGTGAGGTCTCCCGAAGTCGACGTACTGCAGGTTCGCTAGCTGGCGACGGTCTGAGACGGCCCATCGAAAATCCGAGTAGACCCGCAATCGACCATCGTCGACGAGTGCCAAGAGGGCGCAGGAACCTCCGACGGCCGCAGCGAGCCGGGCCAGGACAACCTGCTGCAGTTCCTGCTCGGTGGCGGCGCTGAACAGGGCGGAGGAGAACGCGGTCATCCCGTCGGCGCGCTCCCGCTCCGCGTTCGCCTCGGCCAGCGTCTCTTGGCGGCGTGCCTCGGACTGGGTGTCGTCGCGGATCACCGCGAACGCCCGTTCGGGTCGGCCGTATCCCAACTGGATCCGACGGACCTGGCCTGCGAGAACACGCCTCCCATCGTGCTCGGTGAGGAATCGCGACCTGATCCACGGCGACTGGGCGGCGGCCGGGCGCACAAGCCGCTGCACGTCCTTCCGGTCATCAGGGTGCACTCGCCTGATCATCTCGGACCGGGGCACCGACGCCTGCGGGAAGAGCGCGGCCAGGGCGGGTGCGCCACCCAGCCACTCCACCTGGTGCTCATCGGGGGAACACATGCAGAGGCCGAGGTCGGCAGCCTTCGCCGCAAGCTGGAATGGGATCAACAGACCGCCGAGGTCGTGTCCCGCGTCCAACGAATGCACCCACACAAGCCGCTCGCCGCTCGAGGAATCCGTCACCGCTCGCGCCTCGACGAGGCAGACCACACATGCGGTGCTCGTGCCCGGAAACTCCCGCACACGCATCGCAGCCTCTTCGTCGTGGCCCCGTGTGTCAGCAGGCCCTCAGCCGACATGCGCTGGTCCTCGGGGAGGAGATCAACGAAGCCGTGACCCACGCACTGTGCCCACGGCCTGCCCAGTTGAGTGGCTATCGCAGCGTTGAGGGAGCGGATGACACCGTCCAGGGTCAAAAGAGCCGACGGTGTATCCATCTGAAGAAGTTCGTCCGTATGTGCCGCAGAGCAGGTCGCGTCCACCAGCAGCGGCATGCGACAGGGCGCAAAGCAGGACACCAGCCGCCAGCAGGCTACCTGTAGGGAGGCTGCCGCTGTGTCGGAATCATTCCGTGCGCTGCAGTGGTGGAGCGATGCGATCATCAACCTCGACGCGCTCCAGGACGGTGCCTCGACCGGCTCGCCCGGACAGCGTGGGATGTAACGCGCATGCGTATCGCGATGCAGACGGCACCTGAATCCAGCGTTCCGGCCGGGTGTATGTTCCAGGCCGTCATTTTTCGGATTTCTCGACACGTCTTGTGCCGCTTGTGTCGCGCGGTGGCGCGTCGGCCGCGCCACCGGGCATGTAATCCTCAGTCCGCAGCATCGGTCAGGCACTGGCCGATCGGGTCGCAAAGATCTGCCACGAGCTCCGGTATCGGCCGCTGTCACCGGAAAACGCAGCCGGCCGATCTGGACAGCGCCGGTCGGCGGCGTGCATCGATGGGCGCGTGTCGCTCACGGACGAACGCTGATGATCGTCTTCCCGGTGATCCGCTCGGTCGGATTGAAGGCCGCAACAGCGTCATCGAGGGTCGAGACGTTGCCGATGTTCGTCCGCAGCCGTCCGTCCCGCACCCGCTGGACGAGCTCACCCAGTTGGGCACGATCGGGCACGACAACGAAATCGATGGCCAGGCCGTCCGCTGGACGCACCTCAGGCGGGCCGGCGATGGACACCAACGTTCCTCCGGCATGGATCACGCCTGCGGACCGGTTCCCGATGTCTCCGCCGATGACATCGAACACCAGATTGACTCCGCCGACGTCTTCCAGGGCGTCGTTCTCGAGGTCGACGAACTCCCGCGCGCCGAAGTCGAGCGCCGTCTTTCGATCCGCGGTACGTCCGGTGCCGATGACGTAGGCGCCGGCCTCTCGTGCGAGCTGCGTAACCACCGCCCCGACTGCGCCGGCCGCGCCATGCACGAGGACGCTCTGCCCCGCCTGAAGGCGGCCGTGCTCGAACAGCCCCTGCCATGCGGTCAGGCCCGGCATCGCCAGACTCGCGCCCACTGTGAAGTCGACGTCGGCCGGCAGCGGCGCGAGGTTACGCGCCTCGATCGCCACATACTCCGCCAGGGTGCCGCCCCTATGCCCGTCCGCGAGGCCGAACACCCGCTGTCCCACCGACAGCCCCGTCGTGCCATAGCCGAGAGCGGTGACCACTCCGGCCAGCTCTTGCCCGGGAATCGACGGGGTCCGGTCGCGGCCGAAGCGATCGGTCCAGGTCGAGGGCCACGTCAGCTCACCCGGAGTGAATCCCGACGCATGAACCTCAACGACGACATCGTTCAACGCTGCCTGCGGCTCGGGCCGCTCCGCCAGCGTCATACCGGCCGTTCCCGCAGCCTGATCCGTCACCACAATCGCCTTCATCCGGCGCCTCTCTGCATCCAGTCCACGCCTGCACGGCCTTCTCGGTTCGACAGTAATAGCGGCGCCAGCCCTCGGCCTCTTACCACGCTGATCTATAGGGAGTGGGGCACGAAGGCGTCGAGGAACAAGCGCAAGACCGCCGATGGCGATGAAGGACTACTCGGACGAGTTCAAGGCCGATGCTGTGGCCTTGTACGAGTCCACTCCCGGGGCGACGTACAAGAGCAGGAATTGTCGGCGGCCCTGCACATCGGTAGCGCCGCCGCCTTCACCGCCTGGCGCGTCGGCACCCACACCGCGACTGCCCGCCTGGTCGGCGGCAGCGCCACCGGCAGAGCCTGCGCCCTGTACCTGACAGCCATCAGCGTCCACCACTGACCATGCGATCAGCGCTCGTGTCTTCCGGGTGGTTTGTCCCCCACGGGCTTGGTCGGCCAGGGTGGCCGGGGAGACGCGCAACAGGGTCTGCGCACTGAACAGATTAGTGCGCACTTACTCGGTCTCGGCTGCGCAGAAAAGACTTCACTACCCAGGTCATAGCCTCGGGCACTGAACTCTTTTTCATCGTCCGACACGGTGTTGAACAGCACAAAAGAGTTCAGCAGCGCAGAAAAGAGTTCAGCATATAGTTCAGCAGCGCGGTGAACTGTTCAGCACCCTAAGGGATATCTCTGGATGTTTCGACCCGCTTAGGTCGTCGCGGCCGCGTCCCGGTGATGGTGGCACCACTGCCAGGCGAACTGGTTTGCGGCATTCGGAAGTGCAGCCGTGCGGGCGAAGGTTTCCGGCCTGGCCCACCCATGTTGAGGGCAGTAAGCACACCGACGTCGCCACCCTCGAAGACGCTCCGCGACGCCGGACAGCGTGTCGCGGACGCGTTCGGCCAGGTCGAGATTCTCGTCCAGAGCCCCGCGGAAGGCGTCCACCCCGTGCAGGTGCAGGGGAAGCCAGGCCCGCAGACCGCGGATCTCGTGGGTCAGCCCGGGCCCGAGGTCACCGGCGTCCGGGACGCCCCCGACGCCTGCATGTCCTGGAGGTAGCTGCCGGTGCCGTCGTGCGCGGCGTGCAGGCCGGCGATGTCACGGACGACCATGGGCGCCGGTGCCGAACGGCATGAACAGGGGCAGCGATCGTCAAGGCCCCCCTCGCGCGGCCGGCCGCGGGTGCGGCAGCCACCGATCGTGACCGACGGTCTGTACTGACGACGCTCCGGCCGGCTGAGCGGAGCTTCTCGACTCCCGTCAGGCGGGCGCCGGTACCCGGTCCCGCTGTACGACCATCATGGCCAAGTCGTCGTTGAGCAGCCCGCCCGCGTACGCCCGAACGTCGGCGGTGATCTCCCGCAGGAGCGGCCCTGGGGCGCGTTCGGCCCACCTCTGTACGCGTTCGGCGAGCGGGTAGAAGGTCCCCTCGCTGTCGCGCGTCTCGGTGACACCGTCGGTGTAGAGCAGGATCCTGTCCCCGTCCTGGAAGGGGAAGGTCGCCGCCGTGTACTCGGTCTGCGAGATGGCGCCGAGGCCGAGTGGTGGGGCGGGTTGGGACACATGGAGAGCCGTGGGGGTCTCGGCCGCATGGCGCAGCAGCAGGGGCGGCGGATGCCCGCAGCTGATCATGTGGACCACGGGTTCGTCGTCCGGGATGTCGAGCACCACGGCGGTCACGAAGCGTTCGGCGGCGTCGGGGTCGGATTCCGAGAACTCCGCGAGGCCCCAGGAGACCGCATCCTCCACGTAGGCGACCAGTTCCGTCAGCGGGAGCTGACGGTGGGCCGCGGCACGGAAGGCGCCCAGCACGATCGCCGTGTCGCTGATCGAGGCGAAGCCCTTGCCGCGGACGTCTCCGATGATCAGCCGGGTGGAGTGGGAGGTACGGGCCGCGGCGTAGAGGTCGCCGCCGACGTAGGTGTCGGCATCGGCGCTGTGATACTCCGCTGCGAGCGACACTGCTCCGGCCTGTTCCGGGAGCGGGCGCAGGACGACCCGCTGGGCCGTGTCGGAGACGGTCCGCGCCCGGACGAGTTCCCGCTGGTACCGGTCCCGCAGATGGGTGAAGGCAACCAGGAGCATGCAGAGCGCGGTGAGGGAGCCTAGTTCCACCAGCACGTTCTCGGTGCTCAGGACCCGGCGCTCCGCCCCGGCGGCGATCAACGCGAGCACGGAGAGAGCACCGATCAGTGCCGTGGGCCGCGGGCCGGTGCCGATGGCGGTCACCGCGGTGGCGACGACCAGCAGATGGGCGAGGTGGATGTCAGGCGGAAGGAACGCGTCGGCCACCGGAATGCAGATGATCAGGAGCAGCGGGGTGACCACCCAGAGCGGGCGCGGTGCTGCCCGCCACCAGGCCTGCAGGGTCCTGTTCGCCTTCGCGGTGGTCGCAGCGCTCACGTCTTGCTCCCATGCATGGTGCCGGGGATCACGGCCTGTCGTGCACGAGCCGCATCAGCCACCCGACCGGGCATTTTCCGTTCTGCCAGAGTGGACGGCTGCGGGCATGAAGTGCCGTCTGCGTTTCCTGGATCCGCGATCCACGTTGTTCGAGGTGTCAACCGCGTGAACAACAGGGATATTCCGGATGGTGCACCGCAAGGATGACAGACCTCTACGTGACCCTGCTTCGGCCCTCGACACCGTGAAGGCGTTCCTCCGGTTTCCTGCGCTGCCACGGAGAGCGATGTCACTGGGCGCCGAGCACACCGGGACGGGGTCCGTCGACAGATGTGATCCCTGCTCTGCCAACCTCGTGGTGCTCCGCGCTTGACTTGGAGCGCTCCAAGTTATCGATACTCGAATCATGAACGAGGCACGAGCACTCCGAGGGCGGCACACCGAGGAGTCCGCGACGGACAGGGTCCTGAGCGTTCAGGAGGTCTCCCGGATCACCGGGCTGAGCGGCTGGACGCTGCGGTACTACGAGAAGATCGGCTTGATCGACCCCATCGCCCGGGACGCCTCCAGCGGCCATCGCGCCTACACCCGTACCGACCTGGCCCGCATCGAATCGCTGGCGCACCTGCGGGCTGCGGGGCTGGCGATCGAGGAGATGCGTGCGCTGATGGCGGCGCGCGGGCACGCGCCCGAGACCGTCGCCATGAAGATCGGGATGCTCGCTGCCCACGGCGAGGCGCTGGAGGAGGAGATGCGGCGCCTGGCCGCCCGCAAGCACTACATCGACAACCGGGTCGGCTACTGGCGTGCCGTCCAGGCCGGTGACGACGCCGAGGCCGAACGCCTGGAGGCCCAAGGTCAACTTCTCGGTGAGCAGTTGAGCTGACCTTTGGCGTCCGGGACCCGGTCCGGCCGCTGCGAACCCCTCCATCGGCAGGCTCTCGACCGCCCTGCCTGATTCCCGACCACCCGCTTCCGCGCCCCGCTGCCGGAAGCCGTTCAAGGATACTGTCATGCGCATAACAAAAGCGGACCGGGTCGGGCGCCCGACCGGGCCCTGGAAGGTGTTCGCCCTGGTGGCGACCGCGCAGTTCATGGTGGTGCTGGACACCGCGATCATCAATGTCGCCCTGCCGGTCATCAAGCGCGATCTGGACTTCGGTGACAGCACCATCCAGTGGGTCGTCACCGCCTACGTCCTGGCATTCGGCGGCTTCCTGCTGCTGGGCGGGCGACTGGCCGACCTGCTCGACCGGCGCCGCACGCTGCTCATGGGGATGGCGGGCTTCACCGTGGTCTCGCTCCTGATCGGAGTGAACTCCTCTGTGCCGCTGCTCATCGTGCTGCGCGGACTGCAGGGCCTGGCCGCCGCCGTGATGTCCCCCGCTGCCTTGTCCACGGTCCTGACCCAGTTCCCTGAAGGGCACGAGCGCTCCCGTGCACTGGGCTTCTGGTCCATGGTCGCCACCGGCGGAGCAGCCGTCGGCCTCCTCCTGGGCGGCGTACTCACCCAGTACGGCTGGCGCTGGAACTTCTTCATCAACGTCCCTGTCGGGGTGATCGTCCTCGCGCTCGTACCCCGCCTCGTCCCCGACCACCGACCCGGAAGCCGGGACCGCAGGGGCCTTCCGGATGCTCCCGGCGCGGTACTGGCCACCGCCGGGCTAATGGCGGGCGTCTTCGCCTTCAGCCAGGCGCCCGAGTGGGGCTGGGCCAACCCGCTCACCCTCATCTGTTTCGCGGCCTGTGTGATCCTGCTCGCCGCCTTCGTTTTCAACGAGCGCCGTGCCGCCGATCCACTGGTGGACCTCGGGATCTTCACGATCCGCAACGTCTCGGGCGCCAACGGCATGATGGCAACGGTCTTCGCCGGCAACCTGGGCATGTTCTTCCTGCTCACCCTGTACATGCAGGACATCGAGCACTACAGCGCCATCCGCACAGGGCTGGCATTCCTGCCCTTCCCTGTCATCCTGGGCCTGGTCTCCACCCGGATGGCGGGCCTGGTCCGCCGCTTCGGCTTCCGCCGCTTCCTGATCATGGGGCCCGTCCTCGTCATCATCGGCATGCTGTGGGTCAGCTTCCTTCCCGTCCACGGCAGTTACGCCGTCCACGTGCTGCCAGGACTGCTGGTGATGCCGCTGGGCTACGGCATGAGCTTCGCCCCCATGTACGCCGCCGCCACCGCCGGCACCCCTCAGCGCTTCGCCGGTGTCACCTCTGGCCTGATCGCCACCTCACAGCAGGCGGGCGGCGCACTCGGACTGGCCGTCATCTCCGGCACCGCCGGCACCGTGACCGCCTCGCTCACCCACGACGCCCTGCCACAGGCCCTGACCTCCGGCTACAACGTGGCCATGGCCGTCGCGGCCGGCATCACCGCAATCGCCGGGCTGCTCGCGGCCCTCGTGATCCGCACGCCTCGCCGCGCGGACACACCGGTTGAACCATCCATCCCCGGACCCAGCCCCCAACCCGCATCCACCCGTTCCTGACCGACCATCCCACTTCGGCCGCCCGGACCCACCCAGCACTCAGGCCACCAGGACCGTCGCCTGCCATAATCAAGCGACCGCAAAGCAAGGGGCGGCCCGGCAACCCCGGTGGGGCGCCGTCAGCCGGCCCCACACGCCCTCCCCAGAACGGGAGGGCCTGATGCCCAACGGGACACGGCGCTGTCTGTCCATGCTCAGTGAGGTCTTTCAGCGCTGCCGCTCCAGGGTGAGGACGGCCGCGGCGATTGACGTCATTCGGTTCGGGCTGCACCTTGATCTGCGGAAGATGCGCCAGGACTTCAGTCGTGCCACGCCGCGCTCGACCGGTGCCCGCGCCGCGGACAGCGCACGGTTGATGGTTTGCTGGGTCGGTGTGAGTTCTCGGCCCGGCGGGCGTCTGAGGGATGTTGTCACCCACGGGCCGGCGCCCATGTAGGCCCTGTCGGCGAGGATCGGGACGCCTTGGCGCTCACAGATCCGGATGATCCGGTGGGTGCGGGCCGCCGTCAGGTCGTGAGCGCGGCCGGGTAGTGCAGGCGAGATCCACAGCAGCCGCCCCGCCGGGTCGGTCACCACCTGCATGTTCACTCCGTGCCGGCGGTGCTTGTGGGAGTAGTCTGCGCGGCTGTCGCCGACCCGGTCGCACTCGGCAAGGGTGCCGTCCAACAGGACGTAGTCCGGGTCGGCTTCGCGCAACGCGCGCAGGAGGCCGGGCGCGCGATCGACGAGCAGACCGATCACCGCGGCCGTGTAGGCGTGGGCGGTGCCGATCGAGATTCCGAAGCCGGCCGCAAGCTGCGCGAGAGTGATGTGCTGGCGCAGGTACACCAGACCGACCAGAGCACGCTGGTGCGGTGGGAGCTTGCAGCGGCGGTCACCCTCGCGGGTGACGATCAGCATGGTGACCCACTCGACCAAGGGCTGTCCCGCAATTGATCTTGTGTGCTCGTGATAGCCGGGCGGCCGTCCGATCAGCGGGCCTGGCGAAGGTTGTGCAGGTGGGCGATCCCCAGGATCGCGTAGTGGACTCCGTCGCCCTTGAGTCGGCAGTCGCGAAGGACCTTCCAAGCCTTCATGCGGGCGAAGACGTGCTCGACGCGGGCCCTGACTTGCTTGTGGGAGCGGTTGTGCTCCTGCTTCCATCCGCACAGTTCGCCGCCCGCAGGCCGGCGATGCGGGACCACCAGGTCGGTGCCCTGGTAGCCGCCGTCGGCGATGGTCGTGGTCCTGCCGACGGCTGCCCTCGCACCCGATTCTGCCCACGCCTTGCAGTCGTTTTGGTTGCCCGGCACTGGCCGTCCGACCACGACGACCAGCCGTCCACGACGACCAGCCGTGTGTCAGCGTCGACGACCACTTGGTGGTTGGTCGAGTACCTGTGGTTCTTGGACCGCTCGGCGATGCTGTGATCGCGAGTAGGCACCAGCGTGCCGTCGACGATGAGCACGGTGCCGGCGTGGAAGCGCTGCCGCTGCTTGAGCGCCAGTAGCGGCCCGGTGTGGTCGATGATCCGGTCGGCAGACGACTTGGAGATGCCGAACAGCGGGGCGAGCTGCCGCAACGTCAGGTTGGTCCGCCAGTACGCGGCGACCAGGAGCACCCGATCTTCCAGCGGCAGTGACCAGGGATGCCCTCGGCGAGTCCGATCGGCGCCTTCTCGGCGCAACAGCGTGACCAGCTTTCGGAAGTCAGCGAGCGCAGCCCAGTGAACGGGGGTATCCAGGACGGTTCCGCTGCCGTGATGACGCTAGCCACAGCGGGATCTTCTCAGGGCGGACCGGGCCCTGACCGCTCACATGGCCAGCGCGGCATGCCGCGTCGACGCAACGCTCAGGTCGTATCACGCTTCGCGGCGGACGGAGAGGGCGGTTGCTCGTCCCGGCTCTCCGAGGTGAAGGCGTCGCGGCGAACGAGGGTCACCGACAGAGGAAGGCCCAGCCGCTCGGCTGCGCGGCGCCGGACACGCACCTGAGCTCGGGTCCTGGGTCGGAAGGAGGGGAGCCGCGAGCAACCGCAGCCAGGGCGGTGATCGTAGGTCAGCCCCTCCGCGAGCACGGTCGCAACGACGGACCATGCCTTCGCGTCGCGTCGCCGGGGCGCGGCGAAGTCGTAGCCGGCGAAGACGAGCTGTTCACGACAGCCAGGACAGATGCGCTTCCGGATTGGCCATGTGCTGCCTTTGAAGGAGAGCCGGCACGCGATGCACACGTAGTGCCGGAAGGCGCCGTTGAACGCGTGGTAGCACATGGTCCGACAGGGTACGCATCGTCCGCGGGCGGGCCCAACCGAATTCCTGGTGCCCGATCTGGCCAGCCGGCCGCTCGGACAGTGTCGCTGAACCACACGAAGGGTGTGGACGCGAATAGCGGGACAGGCCTCAGGGCATGAGGCAGGTCGAGTGCGGCAGGATAGAGAACCAACAAGGCTCCTGCGCCAGCGAGTTGAGACGTCGAACACCTCCCTCAACGGCACGGGAGCCTTGTCCGTTGCGGATACCTACGCCGTCACCCGATCAGTGGCCGCGCTGAAAGACCTCAGTGTCCGGAGAGCGTGTGGGAAACACAGGATCACGTGACCAGGACATCTGCGTCGACGGACTGCCCGAACAACACAGCAGAACTGCGGTGTGTGCGGCACCTGATGCGGGAGGCAACCGAGATGGACATCATCCGGGCGGTCGACCACGACATTGCGACGGCAATCTGGCCCGACGAAGTCCAGCGCCCACCGAGAGCGGAGCGTTCGGAGAGCCCGAAAGCCTGGGCCCGCCTCGGAGTCAGCTCCTCGGCTGGGCCGCAGCGTCGCCGGAAGGACAAGCCCCGCCTGGTCGGGTAGCGTGAAGAGGAGGCCGATGCTATCCGAACCGATCGTCGTGTCCCATGGCGACGTTCACCGGTTGTCCAGGTCATGGGGGCGTCGCCACGGGTCGTGTCGGATGAACTGTGGGAGCGGATCGAACCGCTGTTGCCGAGGAGGGAGCGGCGGTTCCGGTATCCGGGCCGCAAACCTCTGCCGGACCGGGAGGTACTGTGCGGCATTCTGTATGTGCTGCACACCGGCATCCAGTGGGAGTACCTGCCGAAGGAGCTGGGCTTCGGTTCGGGCATGACCTGCTGGCGGCGGCTGAGGGACTGGAACGAGGCTGGAGTCTGGCAGAGGCTGCACGAGGTCTTGCTCGCTGAACTCAACGCGGCTTCGAAGTTGGACTGGTCTCGATGTGTCGTCGACTCCTCCCACATCAGGGCCCTGAAACGGGGGCGGCACACGGGCCCGTCACCGGTCGACAGAGGCCGGGCAGGCTCGAAACACCATCTGATTACCGACGAGCACGACACCCCGCTCGCGGTCCTGCTGACCGGCGGCAACCGGAACGACGTCACTCAGCTGCTGCCTCTGCTCGACGCGATTCCGCCGGTCCGCGGCCGGGTCGGCCGCCCCCGCCGAAAGTTCGACTCGCTGTTCGCCGACCGCGGCTACGACCACGACGTCTACCGCGACCGCGTCCGCGAACGAGGCATCGTGCCCGCGATCGCCCGCCGCGGTGCACGCCACGGCACAGGGCTGGGCACCTACCGCTGGGTGATCGAGCGGAGCTTCGCGTGGTTGCACGGCTTCCGACGTGTACGGATCCGATGGGAACGACGGGCTGACATCCACGAGGCGTTCCTCAAACTCGCCTGCTGCCTGATCACCTACCGGCAACTCAGCTCAGTGTGTTAGAAGGCTTCCGCTTACCAATCAACGGGCTTGTCTGGTCGAACAGGGGTCCTGATCGGGTGATCGCGGCAGAAGCGGCGCATGCAGGCAGGGCCT
>NZ_JBIATN010000062.1:0-23614 GCF_042891825.1 Streptomyces sp. NPDC001852 | reverse complement strand
TGTGCCTCCCACATGCTGACGTACTGGGCGATGGCACCGGCCTGCTTGGGGCGGTCTGAACCGTGATGGCGCCTGAAACTCGGCAAGGCCCCTATTGGGACACGCCCTGTGGCTCGGTGACAGCAGAAGCCAGCCCGCAACGACGGTCGACAAGCCTGTGACTGGACACTTCGGTCAAAGATCTCAAGAGTCAGACCCCCGTCCGGGACGGCATCGCGCAACCGTCCCATCGATCCCGGCGTATCGGCACCTACCGACCACAGCCGGATGGCTTCGCCCGAACCAATGCCCAACCTGGCCGGAGCAGGCTGAGAATGAGTTGACTCCCCGCCCACTCGCGACCGGCAATGACGGACAGCCTGTGACCCGCCTTACTGGTCGCCCTCCATCAGCCATCGCACGAACGGCTTCGAGCCCTCATTCTGGTGCACGGTTGTCCGCAAGTCATGGAGCGGGCTGCCAAAGAGACGGCCTAGCAACTCGGCAAGAGCACCGGCGAGTGCTGGGCGGCGGCCAAGAGCGGCCGGTGTCGGCCGGTCAGTCGGGAACAGGCGCTGGATGCCCTGCGGCAGAACGTGGCGCCGTGCATCCACTGCGGACCGGATACGGAACTCGGCCTACTCGAGTAACGGGGAACCAGCAGCACCGCACGAAGGGGCGCCCGCGTGGAAGGCATGGCGCATGTGGGCGCTGCCGGACCCGATGCTCGCGGCCCCCGTCTCCGACCCGGCGCCGCCCGATGGGTGGGCCGCCGAGGAGAAGTGGGACGGTTCTCCAGACACCTCGTGATGTCTCATTCGCGTTGGCACCGTTCACCTAGGTCACGACTGGTCCTTCGTGCGTGCGGCTGAGGCTTGCCGGGTGTCTGCGCCGGTGCTGACGTGCCGCTGGGTCTCCTGGGGGCCGTGCCAGTCCAGGCAGACGGCGGTGGCATCGTCTTCGAGCCGGCCGTCGGCGGCGTCCCGGACCGCGGACGTCAGCGCCAGCGCGGTCTCCCTCGGGTGCAAATTCCGGGTGCGCGCCAGCAGGGCGGGCAGGTCGACCTTCTCTCCGTGACGTTCGAGCATGCCGTCGGTGAACATGAGCAGACGGTCACCGGGCCGCAGGTCGAGGTCCTGCACACGGTACGGGTGGGGAGTCAGCTCAGACAGCCCGAAGGGATGGTCCACCTCGCAGGTGATCGTCTCCACAGCCCCGCCGCGCATGCGCAGCGGCCAGGGATGACCGGCGTTGACGAGCCGGGCCCGCCCGGTATGGAGATTGATGCGCAGGAGCTGCCCGGTGGCATGACCGTGGCCGTGTTCGATCAGTGCCTGGTCTGCCCGGTGGGCCTGTTCGGCCAGGCCGGTGCCCGCCCGGCGGGCACCGCGCAGGGCGCCCACCAGGACCGTGGCGGCCAGGGCGGAATCCATGTCGTGGCCCATGGGATCGGTCACCGACACGTGCAAGGTGTCGCGGTCCACGGTGTAGTCGAAGGTGTCGCCGCTGAGGTCCTCGGAGGGCTCCAGGTTCCCGCACAGGGTGAACTGTGCGGCCTCGCACGACAGCGACAGGGGCAGCAGCTGGTACTGGATTTCAGCTGCCAGGGTGGGGGGCTTGGAGCGTTTGCCCCAGGTGTAGAGATCGGTGAAGCGGCCGTTGGCGATCACGATGTAGGCCAGGATGTGGGCGGCTTCCCCGACTGCATCGAGCACGCCCTCGCCAGGGCCGGTCGGCAGGAGCAGTTCCAGCAGCCCGATCGTATCCCCCCGGTTGGTGACGGGCACGATCACCCGCTGCCCCTCGCCGGTCGCGTCCTGATACAGGCGCTGGGTACGGATCACCTCCTCGTAGACGCTGCCGAACAGAGGAATCCGCTCGGCCTGCCGCACACCCCGAGTGGGGGCGGTGGACAGCCGAGCCACCGCCTTCCCCGTCAGGTCCACGATGAGGAAAGAGACCTTCGTGGCCTCGAAACGCCGCAGCAGGTCCTCCGCGATCACGTCGACGGCGTCCGCCGGCGCCGCTGTCTCCGCTGCCGTCAGCAATCGGGTGAGCCCACTCTGTCCACCACTCACGACCGCAGTCCCTTCCACAGCCCCCCACCAGCTTGGTAATCACCGCAGGGAGCGTCAATCCGTGAACAGTCACGCTCCGGCATTCGCCCGCGGACGCGGCCGCCACGGCTGCTCTGTACAAAAGCGGCTCGACGGGCCCCTGTCTTATGAGACACACCAGAGTCTGGAGAACGATCGCTGGCGAGCGCTGCTCTCTCTGGATGCCGGGCGTTTGGTGTTGCGCTCTCGCAGGGGCAGGAACCTCGCACCCTCCTTCCCCTAGGTCCGTTCCGGGCGCGGTCCAGCTGCCCGACGCGACGGCCCTGGACGGCGAGCTGGTCGTACGGGAAATCCAGCAGGCTCGCCTTCGAGCGACTCCAGGGTCGCCTCCAGCGGCGCGGTGCCGGCGCTGCCCGGCTCGCCGAGCAGTGGCCCGCCCACTTCGTCGCCTTCGACTTGTTGCGCCTGGCGGGCACCGACACGACCAGGTGGCCGTACGCGGGCGCCGCAGGGCTGCTCTGGAACGCCTCTTTGCCGAACAGAACCTCACCGCGCCGTGGGCGCTGTGCCCGTCGTTCCCGCTGACCTGGGGATTCACGAAACTGCGGACAGAGCCCTGAAAACGGCCAGGGCTACTTGTCGCCCCACTTGGTCCGGCGTTCAACGGAGTGGGGAGTTTCAGCGAGCGTCGCGCCCGCTGCCGACCACGCGGCCGGTACGTTGGCGGCCACCGGTCCCGGCTGACGTGGACCTGCAACGCAGCCGGCCCGCAATCCCGCAGTTCAGGGGCGGCCACTCCGCCGACCTGACCGCCGAATACCGAGCCGGGTCCCATGGCCGGCCGCTTCACCGTGCCGTCGGGCCCGTTCCGCGGGGAATTCCTCGATACCGATGACCCGCAGCAGTTCCAGCCGCTCGCGAGCCTCGGCGACGCCGAGCGCGGCGCCGTGGTCGGCGAGCAGAAGACGGATGCCGCACCGGCCGCTCCCAGGAAGGCGCTGTGCACGGTGGCCAGCGGGGAGTCGGGCGGTGCGTCCAGGTCCACCCGCTTCTCAAGGACGGGAGCGCCTCCGTTCAGTACCTGGACCAGGGGCGAGTGGGTCGCCTCCCCGACCGGGGGCAGATGACCGCGCCAGTCCTCCTGCCAGGCTTCACGGCTCTCCGGGCCGGTCACGGCAACTCGGTGCACCTGACGGGATCCGACCCGCAGGTCCACCGCGGCCCAGTCGGCGAGGCGGGGAGCAAGGCCGCGGCTCAACCGGGCGAGGGCGTCGTCCACCTCCAGGGTCTGACCGAGCACCTCGGTGATCTCCGCGACGAGTGTCAACCGCTCGGCGAGACTCTCCAGAGCGCTCGCACGAGCGGCTCGTTCCGCCTGTTCCATCCGTTCTGACTGCCCCGCACGTTCCGCGCGTTCCCTACCGGCATGGCGGTCCGCCGCGGTCTCGACAATCAGCACGACCAGGCCACGCAGACGCCGGAGACGTCGTCCGCCAGGTGTGGCCGACGAGGAGATCGGGACCAGCCGTCCGTCACCACGCAGGCATCTGTCATCGTCCCCGCGTGCCGAACGCCTCTCGGCCAGTGCCCACAGCAGCGGGCAGCGCTCCCGCGGGACGAGGGCACCTCCCGGGTCGCGATGGCACAGGGTCGTGCGTGGAACTCGCCGTCACCACCCGCCACACCAACGGCGGGGCCATGGGCGCCATCGTGGGGCGCCACCACTGCGGTCCCGTCAGCGGCTCCCCCGGCTCGTTGGCTGAACCGGAGGAGCCTGAGTCGAGCGACAGCCCCATGGATACGCTGCTGAACGCGGCCCACCTCCGGGTCCCCCTCCCGAGTCCCCCACCCACACCCGAATGCCTGCCGCGATGTGCGACAGGCGCTCAATCGAAGCCGCGACCGGTCGTGCGCAGGGCCCCGGGAGGAGGGGATGCTCTGGGACGCCGCGATCAAGACGTCTTCTTCCGGCTGCGGTTGATGCACTCCGAACGCACGGCCGTCCGCGCCCCCACCGGAGACCCTCGAACCGACTCTGAAGACGGTCAGCCGAGCCAGGACGACACCCGGCCTCGTGATCCTGCCCCGGTATCTGATGGTCGAACAGTCCTCCGCCCGGATCAGGCGCGCCGGCAGCCACCCGCGACCATGGACGGCACATCCCGCGATCCGAGCGGTACTGATCGTCCGACGGGCAGGTCCCACCGTCATGGCCGAGTGGAACCCCGAGTGAGCTCCGCTCCACCGGCCGGTGCGCGCCGTGGAACGGGATGCACGAGAACGGCAACCTGGGGTAATAGTCGAACTGTCGTCCTCGCAATTCCGTACGGCACCGGCGGCCCGGACGGGAAACCCGAGGTCTGGGATGTGATCATGATGGAAGACTCTCTGAACGGCACCCCGATGCGGCTCGAGGGGGACTTGGTTCCGCCACGGACACCGCTCCTGAACAAGATCAGCGAGTTGCAGACGGAAATCAGTCAGCTGCAGGAGGCCGTCGTCTCCCACACCGTGGTGGACCAAGCGATCGGTGTGGTCATCGCCCTCGGTGGCCTGCGTCCCGTGCAGGGCTTCCAAGTGCTACGAGAGGTCTCACAGCACACCAATACGAAACTGCGGCAGGTCTGCGAACTGATCGTGGACTGGGTACACGGCGAACAGCTGCCCGACGAGATCCGCACCTCCCTGGACAAGGCACTGGCCACCGCACGGTCCATCTGAACGCAGCACAGCTCTGCCGCCCGCGTTCTGAGCCGGACGGCAGGGCGGGCGGACGAGTTGAATGCCAGCTCACTTCCGAACCCGCACGCGACGCGACCTCCGCTCAACGTGTCCCCGCACCCATCTGACCAAAACGTCGCACGCCAGACTTTCCGGCGGTCGCTGATCACGCACGCTACGAAGCGCCGGGGCCAAACCGGAACGCCGCTCGGGACAACGTCGTAGCCGGTCCGTTCTCGTCTGCGTCATGCGCTGAGCGAGACGCCGTATGTACGCGGCCGGTGCCCGCCGAGGCCGCGTACCGGCACCGGGCGGCAGGCCGGCGCGGGCCGAACAGCCGCTCAGTACGCCTGGGACCTGTGCGCTGGAGATCCTCCAGGGCGCCCGGGATGACGGTGCGTCGGTGTCATGCCAGCCAGCTGCCCACCACGTCGGCGGTTTCGCGCAGGGCCGCGAGCTGGCTGCGGGTGAATCCGGCGATGGGCCGGGCGTGATGCGTCGAGATCACTCCCAGCAAGGCACCACGCTCGTCGAGCAGCGGGATGCTGTGACAAGCGCGGCTGCCGGCGTGCAGGATCACGTGCCGGGAACATCGGCGAGCCGCACATGGCCCATGGCGGTCTCGGTGATCTCCAGTACGCGGCGCAGCCCCGCGCCGAGGACCGCGCCCTGCGGAGCCGTCGGGCTTGTGCTGCCGGACAGGCGGAGCCCCGGAAGCCGGGGAGCGGCGGCCCGGGCGCGGTGGGGAAACCAGCCGCCGGTCCGCTCATCCGGCCCGGCGATGCGGTTGACCGCGTCCGCAAGACGCCTGGCCGGACGGACTCGGATGGCTGCTGACGTGAGTGTCGATCTCCTGGCCCACGGGTGGCCGCCTCGCCCTCCTCGCTGCTCGGCAGGCCCCCGTACATGATCCGGGCTCTTGCGGTGTCTCCTTGCCGGCGCGCGCACCTAGGTGTCACGGTCGCAGGATCATCGCGTACGGCCTGCACTGCCTGGCCTCAGGGCGAGACGCCGTCTCCCGGCCGTGGCAGTCGCAGGGCGAGCAGGGCGATGTCGTCGTGGGCACCTGCCACGAGTCCGTTCATCAGCTCGTCGCTCAGCTCGTCGAGGTCCTGGCCGACCAGGGCGGCAGCGCGCTGCCGGAGCCGGGTCATGCCGTGATCCATGGATTCGCCGCGCCGTTCGATCAAGCCGTCCGTGTACAACAGCAGGGTGCTGCCCTCGGGCAGGGGCAGGCAGGCACTGGGCCGTTCGGCGCGCGGGTCGACGCCCAGCAGGAGGCCGTGTGCTTTCCAGAGGTAGGTGGTGCCGCCGTCCGCGGTGACCAGCAGGGGTGGCGGATGTCCGGCACTCGCCCATTCCAGCTGGTACGGCCCTCCTTCCTGGCCCTTGAGCAGCGCGTACACACAGGTGGCGGTGCGGTGGCCGTAGAGGGCGTCGACTGCGACGTCCAGGCGGCGCAGGATCATGCCGGGCGGCTCCCGACGGTCGCAGGCGATGCCACGCAGCATGTTCCGGATCTGGCTCATGGTCACGGCGGCATGCAGATCGTGGCCGGTGACGTCGCCGATGATCAAAGTGGTGTCACCGCTTTCCGGCAGGACGAAGCTGTCGTACCAGTCACCGCCGATCTGCGCGGTGGCGAGCGCCGGGGAGTAGCGGGCGGTGATGCGCAGACCCGGTACGACGGGCAGGTCCGGCAGCAGGGAGCGCTGGAGGCGCTCGGCGACGGCCTGGGTCTCGGCGTAGAGCCTGGCGTTGTCGAGGGCCAGCGCGATGCGGTGGGTCATGTCCTCGACCAGTTCCAGGTCAGCCTCGGCCCACGGCGGGTGTCCCTCGCCCCGGACCAGGGTCAGCGCACCGAGCACTCTCCCGCGTGCCCGCAAGGGTGCCACGATCACGGAGTCTCCCCCGAGTCGCGCGAACGGTTGCATGGTTGCCGTGTGCAGCGGATCGGACGCCTCCTGCGCGGTCGGCAGCCGCCCGGCCGACAACAGCAGCGGGCCGGCGCCGCGAAGCACCCGGGACAGCGGGCCTGTCGCCGTCTCCGGCACCGGCGGCAACGGTCCCGTCAGGCCGGTCAGGGCGGCATTGGGGTCACGGTGCGAGACACAGACCCGCTCGACGGCGCCGTCCTCGTCCATCAGGTCGGCCGCGGACCAGTCGGCCAGTCCCGGCACCAGCACGCGGCACACCCGCCTGAGCCCCTCGACCGCGTCCAGCGTGCTCGACAGCGCCGCCGCGCTCCGGGTGGCGAACGCCAGCTGGTCGAGCGCCGCTCGCAGCGCCGCGTCCGCGTCATCCTCGTCCATGGCGACCACCTACCCGCCTGGGGGCTCTACGGCCGCTTCCGCCCTGGGAAACCACTCCCCGGGCAGTGCACCGCGTCCGTATACGGCAGGGGCCCGGGCATGTCCTTACGGTCTCCCCGGGGCCGAGTCTCCTGCTTCCGGCGTGTTACCGAGCGTTCTGATCGGCCGGTCCGGCCGGCTCTCGCTCTACGATCGCAGCATGCGCGGACGTCGCACGGCCTGTCGGACACCCTCTGGACGCCTCCGGCCCCCGTCGTGGGTCAGGTCTCGGGCCTGACCGACATCCAGTCGGCACGGCCGCCCGCCCCGAGCACGTTGGCCTCGGCCCCGAGTTCGTCGGTCGATCCCTCCCGCAGTTCGCGTCGGGCGATGCGGCCGACCACGAACGGGAAGAGCGGCCGCAAGGGCTGGCACCAGCGTAGCCACGGGGGCGCGTAGATGCTCCGGGCACGGTGTGTGATGCCGGTGGCGAGCCAGTCGGCCACCTGTGCGGGACTGTGGACCCGCCGAGCGAAGGGCGGCTGGTGTCGGCGGAGGACTCTCAGCACCGGGTGCTCGTCCATTCCGGCGATCATGTCGGTGCCGGTCCAGTGCAGGTAGGCGATGCCGACGGCGACCCCCTCGGGGGCGACCTCACCGCGCAGCGCCAGGGCGAAGGACTCCGCGCCTGCCTTGGACGCGCAGTACGCGCTCATCATCGGAGCGGAGCCGAACGCGGCGGTCGAGGCGATCTGGAGGAAGTAACCTCCGGTCCGCGTGAGTTGGGGAAGGAAGGCCCTGGCGGTGTTCGCCGCCCCGACCAGGTTGACGTCGACGACGCGTCGCCACAGCTCGGCCTCGGTGCGGGTGAAGGGGCCGCCGACGGCGATGCCGGCGTTGGCCACGACGACGCCGGCCGGTCCGAGCCGCTCCTCGACCTGCCGCGCAGCCCTGTCGAGGGCGGCCTGATCGGTCACGTCCGCCTCGATGCAGACGGTCATGACGGCCAGTGACGCCGCCACCTGGGACAGCGTCTCCTCCTCACGACCGAGCAGAGCGATCCGCATGCCCTCCGCGGACAGGCGCCGCACCAGTGCCTCGCCGACGCCGCGCGCCGCCCCCGTGACCACAGCGACCCGGCCCCGCAGTGGGCCGTCGCGCATGGCGGGAGGCGGGCGGCTGCCGAGGACAGTACGCATGCGACCCTCATCTCTCCCGCTGCCGTGGTCGGCCGCCTCCCCGCGTGGTCGGCCGCCTCCCCGCGTACCCGTAACTCACAGCCGGTCACCGCGCACGAGGGCTGGATCGTCGGCGGCATCGAGGCTTGAGCCGCGACCGCCCATGTAGGACTTCCGGACGGAAGCAGCGTGCTCCCACGGTCGGCGACCTGCTGCTTGCCGAACGACGGTTCGCGGGGCCCGTGCCCGCGCCGCCGCTCATGCCGCGTCGCGCCAGGCGGCAATACCGGTCACCGTGACCGCGACGGTGACCGGCTCCGCGGCAGCGTGGGTGACGAGGTGGGTGATGAGGGCGTCTGTCACCCGGTCGTGGACGTTTCGGGCGATGTCCAGCGCCCGCCGATCCTCCGTCAGGACGCAGCGCACCTCGATGTGCCATCCCGAACCGTCCGGCGCCCGGTCGGCGCGTATGCCGGCCTCCGGCGGCGTGGTGTCCGCCCGGGTGGGCGCGGCGGCTGCCGCGAGGCGCCGGGCGAGGCGGGGTTGCAGGGCGGCCACGCCAGGAACCGCGAGGGCTGCCTCGGCCGCGACGCCGAGGAGCGCGGTGGTGCCGGTGGCGGTCATCATGCGCCACCGCCCGTCGGGAGGCGGGGACCAAAGGTCGGTCCCGGTTCCAGTACGTCGGCCACGGTGATGTCGACGGCTGTCACCGTGAGCCCCAGGTCCTGTCCGGCCGAGTGGAGGACCGATCGGCGTACCTGGTGGACCCGGTCGGGCAGCGGGCGGTCGAGGGCGGCGGCCAGGGTCATGGTCACCCGCACGTCGGTGCCGTTGCCCTCGGGTACGAGCCGGCAGGTCGCGGCCCTGGCACCGGGGACCGTGTCCGCGGCCCGCCTCAGTACCTTGGCCGCGGCGCTCTCGGCGATCCGCAGGTCCCGGTCGGGGTCGGCCAGGGGCAGCAGCCGCCCGAACCGGACCTCTGCCCTGACGACGTCCATGACCCGGTCGGCGAGTGCGTGCAGGCCCGGAGGGTCCTCGTCGCGCAGCGCCCGGGCGGCCGCGTTCACCGTGGCCAGTCCCTCAACCGCCTCTCGGCAGTATGGACAGGACACCGGGTGCGGGTCCGCGGCCGGTGGTGCGTCCCGCGCCTGTTCCCAGACCCGGCTGAGCAGGCGGCCGCAGGGCAGTACCTCATCGCCTGCGATCGGGGGCATGTCGGCGGCGGCCGAGCCGTTGCGGGGCCCGCCGGCTCCGGGCGGTTCGGGAGGCCGCGTGTGCGGGTCGTCTAGCGCCATGGGCCCATCGCCTCCTGCAGGGATCGGCGTGCCCTGAACAGTCTGCCGCGTACCGTCTGCTCGCCGGTACGCGTCACGTGCGCGATCTCCTTGTAGGGCAAGCCCTGCACCTCCCTCAGGATCCAGCAGACCCGCTGTCCGGCGTCCAGCTCGGCGAGTGCGCGGGACAGGGCGGCCGTGGCCGCGTCCTGCTCGGCGGTCCGGGCGGGCTGGCTCCACGCGTCGCCCGCCGCGGGTTCGGCGACGGCGTCCAGGGGGAGGGGCGGCGGTCGGCGGCGGCACATGGTCTGGCAGCGGTTGACGGTGATCCGGTACATCCAGGTGCGGAACTCCGCCCTGTGGCGGTATTCCGGCAGGTGGCGCCAGGCGCTGATGAAGGCGTCCTGAACGGCCTCTTCGGCGTCCTGGGGGTTGCCCAGCATGCAGCGGGCCAGGGTCAGGAGGGAGCGGCTGTGCCGCTGGACGAGAACGGCGAAGGAGTCCTCGTCCCCCTCGGCCGCCCGTACCGCCAGCAGGCGGTCGGGCAGGTCGCACCCAGGTCGTGGGGAAGCAGTGCGTTCGATCATGACGCTCCCACGCAGGCTCGGAACGAGCGTGTACCCCCGATACGAGTTGTGACGCACATCACATGCCAGACGCGTGAGGATTGTGCCGCCCGGTATGTCCAACGTTCGACGGGCACCATTCCGGTGTCCGGCCGACCGATCGAGGCGACCGCCATGACGGACAACATCACCAGCGTCGGCGGGGGCAGCCGGCCCGAAGCGGGCGTGAGCGCGCTCAAGGGCCGCACCGGGGCCGGGGCTCCGGCCGAGACACGGGGCAGGACCACCATCGCGGACGGTGTGGTGGCCAAGATCGCGGGCATGGCCGCCCGCGAGGTACCGGGCATCCACAGCCTGGGCGCGGGCATGGCCCGCGCCTTCGGAGCCATGCGGGAACGCGTCCCCGGCGCAGGCGGAGGCGGAGCGGTCACCCGCGGCGTCAAGGTCGAGGTCGGGGAACGGCAGGCCGCGGTGGACCTGGACGTCGTCGTCGAGTACGGCGTCTCCATCGTCGACGTCGCGGGCGGCGTACGCGTCAATGTCATCAGCGCCGTGGAGCGGATGACGGGCCTGGAGGTCGTGGAGGTGAACATCGCCGTCGACGACGTCCACCTGCCCGACGACGAGGAGCAGCAGACCGAACCGGACGAGGGCCGCGTGAGATGACCGCTGCCGGGACCACCGCCGTGTTCTCGGGCCCGAGCGGATGATCACGGCGAGAGGGACGCTCGCGAGACGGGTGAGTGCGAGATGAACACAGCAACGACGGGACTCGCGGCCGGCATGGCCCTCGGCTTCGCCGGCTACTTCGGCGGCTTCTGGGCGTTTTTGCTGGTCCTGGTCCTGGGCGCGGCGGGGCTGATCGTCGGCCTCGTCGTACAGGGCGACCTGGACCTCCGGACACGGAGGCAGCGGTGAAGACCCGGCCCGGTTCCCCCGGCGAGGGGTCGGGCCCGCCGGCGCCGACCGCCGGGCTGCCGCCCCCGGCCGAGCGGGGCGCCACCGTCATCCCGGACAGGGTGGTCGCCCGTATCGCCGCGCAGGCCGCGCGCGCGGCGCAGTCGCGGCGCGCCGCCGTACCGCCCGATCGGGGCGGACCTGCGGCACCCCGCGCCTCCGCCGCCGTCCGTACCGGATCGGTGCGCCTGCATCTGACCATGGACCTGCCCTACCCCACCGACATCCCCCGTGTCTGCGAGCGGATCCAGCGAGACGTCGCCGAACGGGTCGCCCAGCTGACCGGGCTGCGGGTGGGAGAGGTCCTCCTCACCGTCCGGCGGCTGGTGACCGCCGCCGACTCGAGCCGGGGGCGGGTCCGGTGAGCGGCCGGGCGGCCCGGGTCACCGGGCACGCCGTGCAGGAAGGGCGATCGCGATGACATCCGGTCCACGTCCCCCGGGCCGCGGCTCCGCGTCGTCCACGCACCGTGCCGCGGTGCCACTGACGAAGGAGCCCGACCCTCCCGAACGCGACGTGTCCACCTCGGACCTCACAGCCGGTGAGCGCGAAGGAGGGCACCGAACCCGTCGCAAGTGGTCCGCGCGCCGCATCACGGCGGCGCTGGTCGCCGCGGTGATCCTCGTTGCCGCGGTCGCGACGCTCGTCGACGTTATCGCCGTACGGGCGGGACGTCCGGCCGCGGCCTGGCGACGGCACCTGGCCGACGAACTGGCGACCCGCCCGGTGGACGACGTGTGGCTGCTGACGGGGGCCGCCGTGGCCGCCGCCGTCGGCGTCTGGCTGATCGTCCTGGCCCTCACCCCCGGTCAACGCCGTTGGCTGCCCCTGCGCTCACCCGCCGGCTGCCCGCGCTTGCGGGCCTTCGTGGACCGCGACGGAGCCGCCGTCCTGCTGCGCGACGCCGCCATGCGGGTCCCCGGAGTCGGCGCGGCGCACGTCCTGGTGGGCCGCCACCGCATCAAAGCCCGCGCGGACGTCCGCTTCCGCGAGCCCCGACAGGTGAAGGACGACCTCACCGCCGTCCTCGACGAGGAGCGCGACCGGCTCGCCCTCGCCCGTCCTCTCCGCATCGCCGTACGGACGCGGCGACGCACCCGCTGACACAAGACCCGCAGCACCGGAGCCCGCCATGACGCCGCGATCCGCTCTCAACCGCACCCTGCTGGCCCTCGCCGGGCTGGTCCTCCTCGGCGGCGGACTGCTCATCCTCTTCGCCGGGCTCGACCTCTACCGGCGGCACGATCTGGCCCCACCCGCCGGCTGGCCCCTGACCACCTCGGCCGACGTCCTGCTCGGCTCCGCCGACCGGGCACGCTGGAGCAGCCAGGGCTGGTGGTGGCCCGCGGTCATCGCCGCCCTCGCACTCGTCGCCCTGCTCGCCCTGTGGTGGCTGCTCGCCCAGCTGAGCCGACGCCGCCCCGGCTCCCTGCCCGTCGGCGGCACACCCCCGCAGGAAGGCGTCGAACTGCGCGACCACGCACTCAGCGAAGCGATCGCGAACGAAGCCGGTGCCCTGCCAGGGGTAGGCCATGCGGCCGTACACATCACCGGCCGACCGGCCCGCCACCGCACCCGCATCGACCTCACCCTCACCCCCGAGGGCACGCCCGGCGCCACTCTCGGCGCCCTCTGCGAAGGCCCGCTCAGCACGGCTCGCCGGTCCACCGGCCTCCCTGACCCTCCTACCGAGGTCCGGCTACAGGTCAGCCGCCACGGACCACACCGCGTGGAGTAAGGAGGAGAGATATCGCCGTTCCCGCCGACGCCCTTGCGGCCCACAGCAGTTCGCGGGCGCGCCGGCACCACTCCCCGAAGGAGAGATCATGATCGTCCTGGGCGTCATTCTGCTCGTCGTCGGCTTCCTCACCGGCCTGTCCATCCTGTGGACCATCGGGATCATCCTGCTGGTCGTCGGAGCCATCCTGTGGATCCTCGGCGCGATGGGACACGCCGTCGCCGGCCGACGCCACTACTGGTAGTCGGGATCGTTGCCTGCAGGGCAGTGATCCAGGCTGCGGGCAGGCCGGCAGACGTCGCGGACCCACCCACGTTCGCGGCGGCGGATGACAGCGGCGGAGAGGTCGATCCGCCTGAGGCCGCCGTCGGTGCCGGTCAGCCGCCGCGGCTCGGACGCGGGGCGCCCGGTGGCCGTTGTGCCGGTCCTCGCCGCACGAGCGCACGGCCGACTCGTTGGGGAGTCGGTGGATCGGCCCCCACGGTCCGGGCGGGAGTTCCCACCGCGTCGGCCGGTGAGTCTCCGTCGGGAGTTCGTATGCACAGCACCTTCGTGAGGATCCGCCAGAACGTCCCCCGGGGCCACGGCGATGACGGGCGGTGAGCGGCAAGGACCCGTGGAAGGCTCCACCCGGTCGGAGCGCTTCGGGGAGGAGTTTCTGGGAGTCCTGCTGGACCAGGGGCACGAGTTGCCGCCGCACGAGCTCGGTCCGCTCGTCGCACGGCAGATCGGCATGCTCGACGGCCGCGAGACCTCGCTCTTCCTGCAGGACTACGGCCAGGTGTGGCTCGTCCCCCTGCCGGGCGACGGGCTGGCAGCCGGGGAACCGCAGCCGATCGACGGCTCCGATGCCGGTCGTGCCTTCCAGGAGGCGCGTCCCGTCGAGGTGCCGCAGGCCGGCGGTGTACGGGTCTATCTGCCCCTGCTGGACGGTGGCGACCAGGTGGGCGTCATGGCCGTCACCCTGGACCGTCTCCAGGACGACGAGCGCCGGCTGCTGCGCAGGCTCGCCTCGCTCGTGGCCGACATGCTGGTGACCAAGCACGGTTACACCGATCTGTTCTTCCGGCTGCGCCGCAGAGAACCGATGAGTGTGGCGGCGGAGATCCAGTGGTCGCTGCTGCCACCGCTGGCGATGTCCACGCCCCGGGTCGAGCTGGCCGGGATGCTGGAACCTGCCTACGACGTGGCCGGCGACAGCTTCGACTACGCCCTCAACGGCGATGTCCTGCATGTGGCCATGGTCGACGCGATGGGCCACGGACTGGATGCCGCCACGATGGCCACGGTGGTCATCGGAGCCTACCGGCATGCCCGGCGCATCAGCGTCGGCCTGTCGGGGATCTACGCGTTCATGGACCGGGCCGTCGCCGAGCAGTTCGGCCCCGACCACTTCGTGACCGCTCAGATGATGCGGCTCAACACGGCCACCGGCAGGCTTCAGTGGGTCAACGCCGGACATCCCGCTCCTCTGTTGATCCGTGGACACCGTGTCGTACGACGGCTGCAGGGCCCGACGACGCTGCCCGTCGGCTTCGGCGGTCACGAGCCCCGGATCAGTGAAGTGGCTCTCATCCCCGGCGACCGGATCCTGTGCTTCACCGACGGACTAATAGAGGAGCGCGATGTCGGCGGTGAGGAATTCAGTGAGGAGCAGCTCATCGGGTGGGTGAACCGCCTTGAGCCCACGGCCCAACAGATCCGGACGGTGGCGCGCTCCCTCTCCCACACGCTGCAACGGGCGCGGGGCGGGATCACGACGGACGATGCGACGCTCCTGCTGATCGAATGGCGCGGGAGCGCCACCGACGACCTCGCCCTCCCGGAGTGAGCCGGCCTCCCACCCCCAGGGAAAGGCCGACGGCACGCAGCCTTTCCCCCACCGCCGATCTCTCACACTCCTGCTGCCGCGGTGGGCACGTGACGGGTGACCGGTCCGTCAGGAGTGCGTGAGGCGGGGTGGGGGGCGTCGTGTCCGCCTTCGGAGTCCCAGACCGCCTCCCGGAGCGAGTCCGAGTCGGCCGCTGCCTCTGCCGCGGCCCGGAAACGTTCGGCCTCATGGATCAGGCCGGTCGCCGTGAGGCTCCGCGACGGGTCGGTGGCCGTGGCCATGAGCCGGGCTGCGGTGGCCGGGGCTGTCTCCGGTGGGATCACCAGCAGGTCCCAGCGGCCGAAGGTGTGGGACAGCAGCAACAGCTTGTGCGGGTCCTGCCCGGCGTTGGACCAGCCGACGCGCACCATGTGGCCGTGCGCGGGCACTTCACCCGGGATGACCGGCCACAACGTGCGGCTCACCGCTATCCGGGTGATCCGCCCCCACAGCGGGTCGAGACATTCGACGAGCGCCGGGAGCTGCTCCGTCAGGTTGCGCGAACGGGGCCACCAGGCACCGTCGATCAGGGCCGGAGGGGCGCCGGCCCGCGCCAGCGTGAGTCGGAGCGGTGACGAAGAAGGGGCCCGGTCTCCGACTGCGGGTGTGAACGGAATGGTCGCGGTCATGACGCGGACCCAACCCCGGGCCGGTCACGGCCGGCCCGGTTGCCATGAATCGCCGAGAACGACCCGGCGTGGAAGCCGGTGTACGAGATGCTCTCGGTAATCACCAGGATACTCCTCGCCGAGGCCCGGCGGACTGGCGGGGAGTGACGGGCTGAACGGAACAACACACGTCACACAGCCAGGGGAGTGCTGGGCCGGGGCATGCGGGCCGTCGTGCGTGAGACCGGTCCGGGAGCCGGCATACGAAGGGCCCCGGCGCCCTCGGCCCACTGCCGCCGGTATCGACAGCCGTTTCACGGAATGCGGCGGCGTCTCCACAACCGCCCCGGCGCGTGCGGAGTACGGTGGACACCACCGAGGGCATTTCGCACACCGGCTTCCACGCCGGGTCGTTCTCGGCGAGAGACGAAACCCGGGGCGCCGCCAAGGCGGCCCGGAGACGGGTCCGCATCATGTCGGCGACCTTGCACCAACTCCTGCCACACCACGAGCCCGTCGCAGCCCCGGCCGCGCGTCTCGCGCTGAAGACCGACGGCCCGTCGCGCGGCCTCCTGGACGGTGCCTGGTGGCCCCGCTCCCGGGACCTGCTGAGCGAGCTGCCCGCACTGACCGATGTGCTGGACCCTCTGTGGGGCCGCATCACCCGCATCGCCGTCAACCCGAAGTACTGGCCGGTCATCCCGCACGAGATCCCCGTGGGCGGTCATGTCGTCAAGGTCGGATGGTTCACCCCGGAGATCGACCCGCACAAGCTGCTGCTGCTCTCCTACGGCACCGGCCGCTGGGACCTGCTGGTCATCCCGCCCGAGACCGAGACGGAGTCGGCGGCCCGCCTGATGGCGGCCGCGTCCGACTACGACGGCCCACCGCTGACCGCAAGCGCTCTCATCGCCGCGGACGAGACCCGGCACGCCGTCTCCGCCGCCGACCGGCCACTCGAACCGGACGAGGCAGGGAAGCACGAGGAGGACGGCCCCGCCTCAGCGGCCGTTCCGGCACGGACGGATCGCGCCAGTCGCCTGGTCATCGGCATGTGAGACGGCCGCCACGACCGGTGCCTTCACGGGTTTCGGACCTGCCTCACGAGCCGGCGCAGGCACATGCAGGGGTCTCGACCGGCGAGTCTCCGCCCCACGTGGTCCTCGTTCGAGGAGCAGTACATGCAAGCCCTGATCGTTCTCATCGTCGTGATCGGCCTTCTGGCCGTCCTGGCCCTCGCCCTGTCCGTGAAGGTCGTCAAGCAGTACGAGAAGGGAGTGCTGTTCCGCTTCGGCCGACTCGTCGGAACACGCTCCCCGGGGCTGCGGTTCATCATCCCGTTCGTCGACGCCCTGCACCGGGTGTCGCTGCGGGTCGTCACCATGCCGATCCAGTCCCAGGGCATCATCACCCGGGACAACGTGAGCGTGGACGTGTCGGCGGTCGCCTACTTCCGGGTCGTCGACGCCGTGAAGTCGGTCGTCGCCGTGGAGAACGTCAACGCGGCGATCAACCAGATCGCCCAGACCACCCTGCGGAAGGTCGTCGGCCGGCACACGCTCGACGAGACGCTGTCGGAGACGGACCGTATCAACCTGGACATCCGCCAGATCCTCGACGTCACCACCGTCGACTGGGGTGTGCAGGTCACGCTGGTCGAGCTCAAGGACATCCAGCTGCCCGACACCATGAAGCGCGCCATGGCCCGCCAGGCCGAGGCCGAGCGGGAGAAGCGAGCGAAGATCATCAACGCGGAGGGCGAGTCCCTGGCCGCAGCCGCGCTCGGTGACGCCTCGGACACCATGATGGCCCACCCCCTGGCGCTTCAACTGCGCAATCTCCAGAGCCTGGTGGAGATCGGTGTCGACCAGAACACCACCGTCGTCTTCCCGGCCCCCCTCATGAGCACGATCGGCGAGCTCGGCTCCTTCCTCGCCCGGGAAACCGCTGCCGCCGCACCCGCCGCGGCAGCACCCCCGGCCGGCACTGGCCGCGCCGACGAGTCCCTCAGCCCGGCCGACAACGCGCCCGGGACCGCGGCGTGACCCGACTACGGCCCGAGCGATCCGTGCCACCAGGGAGGATTCGTGACCGTCGCCTGTCGCGCGCGTCCTCCGGGCACCGGCTGATGATGGGAGTACGGCCGAACACGCGGAGCTGATCATGACGGGTTGGCGTGTCAGGGACTACACCCAGGACGATCTCGAAGCGGTGATCCGTGTCGACATGCAGAGCGGCACGACCGAGGAGCCGCCGCTCTTCCCTCTCTCGGACGCCGTCACCGCCCTCCAGACCCGCCACCCGGCCGTGGTGGCCACGGCCGACGACGTGCTGATCGGCGCCGCGGTGAGCAGGGTGGAGGGCGACCGGGCATGGATCCTGCGCATCTGCATGGCGCCCGGCTGGCGACAGCGCGGACTGGGCAGTGCCCTGATCACCGCCCTTGAGCAACGGCTCTTCGCCGACGGCGTCCGCGCGGTGCACGCCGTCCTGCCCGAGGGCGAGACCGGTGCCACCGCCCTGCGCAACTGCGACTTCGGCGCCCGCCCCGGGCTCGTCTTCTTCGAAAAGCGCGGGCTGGTGACCCCACAGTCCGTCGGCACGCTGTCCTCGCTCGGAGCGGAGCTGCCGCCAGGGGGACTGTGGCAGAAGGTCGCGGGCATGCAACGGGAGAAGCAGCTCATCGAGCGGCGCCTGGTCCTGCCGCTGGCCCATCCCGAACTGGCCGCACAGCACGGAGTGGAACCGCCACGGGCGGTGATGCTGTTCGGCCCGCCCGGGACCGGCAAGAGCACGTTCGCGCACGCGATCGCCAGCCGCCTGGGATGGCCCTTCCTCGAACTGTTCCCCGCCCGTCTGGCCGCCGAGTACGGCCTGGCGACCGGGCTGAACCGGCGCTTCGACGAGATCGCCCGGCTCGACCACGTCCTCGTCTTCATCGACGAGGTCGAGGAGGTCGCCGGCGAACGCGGCGGCGCGGACGCGACCGCTGTCGGCGTCGTCAACGAACTACTCAAGGCGATCGTCCGGTTCCGAAGCCAGGACGGACGGCTGCTCGTCTGCGCCACGAACAACGTGACCACGCTCGACTCCGCGTTCCTGCGGCACGGCCGCTTCGACTACGTGCTGCCGATCGGCCCTCCCGACCACACCGCCAGGACCGCGCTGTGGGAGAGCTACCTTGCCCGAGCGGGCGCACGGGCCGACAGCGCGGTACTCGCGTCCGCCAGCGAGGGGTTCACCCCCGCCGACATCGCCCACGCGGCGCGCACCGTCTCCCAGGCCCAGTTCGAGCGCACCTTCGACACCGGAACCCGGACCACCCCCACCACCGACGCCTACCTGGACACGATCCGCGACACCAAGCCCACGGTCAGCGCCGCCATGGCCCAGGACTTCGCCCAGCAAACGGAAAAGTACGCCCGCATCTAGCGTCCAGGCCGATAGGGGAGTCGATCTGCGACGGACGTGTCAGGCCGGCGCAGGAGGCATGCCGCCGCCCGTATCAATGAGGATCTGCCTGGCCTCGGTGACGTTGTCGGCCCGTACGGCCCTGGCCATCGCGGCGCGTGCCGCATCGGGCGACGTGTCCGGAGGGACCAGCAACAGAGAGAAATGGTCCTGGTCGCCCCGGGTGATGAGGACGGTGTCGTCACCGACCGGGAAGGAGTCGATGTGCACGACCCGGCCGTCGACCATCACCCGGGTCGGCAGTTCGTCCCAGGCGCTGCCGTCCAGACCGACCCGGGTGACAGGTCCGAGGTGCTCGGTCAACGCGGAGATCAGCGAGGGCAGCTCGGCACCGATGTCCCGGGACCGCGGCCACCATGCGCCGTCCAAGATTCCCTCGCGTGCGTGGGTGGTCTCCAGTCGCAGCAGGGCCGTTCCGGGTTTCACCGACCGGTGCACGGCGTCCGGCAGGAGCCTGGGAAAGTCGGGGGTGTCTGAGCCTGCCATGGTGTCCGCCCGTCCGCAGAGAGCAGTGCGACCGCACGGCGTGCGACCACGATACGACCCTGCTACCTCACGGTACTCCGCACGACGCTCCCGCGAGCGCTTCGCCGCAGGCGCGGTTGCGGAAACAGGCAACGGCTCCGGCGTATACCCGCCGGAGCCGCCCTTCCGGGTCATTGCACGTGAGCGTGCGCCGACCCGCTTTCCAGGTTACATCAAAGGGATTAATCCGTCGTAAGCAATCCTTGCGAGGGTTCACTTCGGTCCGAGGAAGCCGACGCGGCGGCTCAGCCACGCCCTTCCTCTTCCATCTCCATCTGCCGTATCCCCTGGTGCGTCAGCGTGATCATCGCGGGCGTGTTGCCCCTCTCCCAGTCCACGACGACCCAGCCTTCACCTGCCAGGTACATACAGGCAGCGGCCATGTCCTGCTCAGGGATACCCAGGTCCGTGCGGAGCTTCGCCCCATCGACACCCAGGAGGCGATTGCCCTCGGCGGCCTGGTACAGAGCCTGCATGATCCTCTCGCGGTACGTCTTCCGGTCCCGCAACATCGCCATGACGCGCCTTCCTCTACTGCCCACGGTCGGGCCGAAGTCGATGTCATCCGCGGTCGCCGTCGCGGTGGGGCGCGTCGGAACGGTCGCGTCCACCGCCGACCGACGGTGCCTCCGGGGCCGACGCCCGATCCCCGGCAGAACATCGCTGTAGTGGAAGGCAGCGATCCGTTCGGCGTGCTGGCCGTTGAGCCGGTGGATCAGAACGACTCCGACGGCGATCAGGACGAGCAGCACGGCCACGGCGATGACGAGCATGGGATCTCACCTCCGCCGACCGGCGGGCGAAGGCCCTGCCGAGCCGATGGGCCGGGGCAGGGACGACGGTCGACCTGCTCCGCCGTCGGCCTCCCAGGCTTCTTCCCTGTTTCGTGCATCGATCCTGTCTGCTGCTTGCTCCCGGGCCGAGGCATCGACGCCGTCGCCGACCATCAACTGCGCGGCGGCATCTGCACCGGTTTCCGGCGGAATCACCAGCACGTCCCGGCGGCCGTCAGCGGAGAAAAGAGTGAGTCTGTGGGGATCCTGCTCCTCGGTGGACCAGCCCACCTGCACGGTGCGCCCGGCGTAGGACACCCAATGCGGCAGGACGGGCCAGTAGGCCGGGTGCACGGTGACACCCGTGATACGACCCCAGAGATCACCCAATGCGGCCGTCAACGACGGCAGCTCACGGGTGAAGGCACGGGAGCGAGGCCACCACATGCCGTCCAGCCCGCCCGGCGCGGGCGTCAGGGACAGCCGGGCCGGCTGCGGCGACGCACCTCTGCTCGATGTCGTACGGTCAATGGTCACGGCCATGGCGCGAACCTGTCCCCGGGCTCGTGGGTGCGGCCCGGCGCTGTCGATCACCGGGAACGGCACCCGCAGCGGAGCCGGTGCGCGAAGAACTCCCGGTGTCTTCACACTACTCCGCTCACCGGTCCGAAAAGCCCGGGATGACCAGGCAGTTTCCTGCCTTCGGGACCTGGTCGCCGGTGCCGATGCCGGTCAGAGCCAGTCCTTGCGCTTGAACGTCAGATACAGCAATGCGGACAGGAGCACGATGACGGCGGCGGAGGTGATGAATCCCGACTCGCGGCCGAAACCGGGATAGGGGAGGTTCTGGCCGTAGTAGCCGGTGATCGCGGTGGGTACGGCGATGATCGCGGCCCAGCTCGTCACCTTCTTCATGATCAGGTTCATGCGGTTGGCCTGGACCGAGAGGTTCGTCTCCATGACCGAGGCCACCATGTCCCGCAGTGATTCCGTCCACTCGGTGGCACGCAGCACGTGGTCGTAGACGTCCTGGTAGTACGGGGCGAGAGGGTCGTTGATCAGGTGCAGGCCGGGGCGCATGAGGGTGTTGACCACCTCACGCATCGGGAGCACGACGCGGCGCAGCTGGACGAGCGACTTACGCAGTGCGAAAACCCGGCGCTGCACGGCTTCGATCTCACGGCGCCCGGCCGCGAAGAGCAGACCCTCCAGCTCCTCGACGCTGTCGTCCAACTGCTGGACCGCGGCGAAGTGTCCGTCCACGAGATGGTCGAGCAGACCGTGCAGCAGGAATCCGACGCCGTGGCCGGCCAGGTCCGGGCTCTCGTCCCAGCGGGCGACGACGTCCTCGATGTCGAGGCCGTCGTCCTTGCGGACGGTGATCATGGCCTGGCTGGTGAGGAATACGGCGATCTCGCTGTACGTCAGTTGCGCACCGTCCGGGCTGACGGTCACGGCGTAGGCGCTGAGGAACTCGTGGGTGCGATAGCGGTCGAGTTTCGGCCGCTGTCCATGGTGAGCGGCATCCTCCAGAGCCAGTTCGTGGATGCCGAACTCCTGACCGAGCATGGTGAGTTCAGCGGCTCCGGGCCGGTGCAGGTCCAGCCACAGGACCGACGCCGGATCAGCGAGATGCGCAGAGACGTCACTGGCGGGAAAGCCCTCCAGGACCAGAGTGCCGTCGTGATACAGCCGGGTACGCGTCACCATGGCCCGAGGCTAGTGTCCTATACCCCTGTCATGCCGCTTCGCCCCGATTGCCAGCGCGGCAGGTTCATCGACAGCAGCCACCCTCCGTGGGGGCCTTACGTCAAAGCCCGCGACATCCGGAGCTCCGACCGACGAGCATCGGGTGCCGGTCCGAAGGCAGGGATGTGGGTACCCGGCCGCCGCATCGCATCCGGCGTACACCGCACGACCGGATGCGGCCCGTCAGCCGGGAAGGACACTCCCAGACCATGACCACGCATACCCCGCGCCGTCGCCCGCCTCCCCCCGCAGGTGGCAGTGATTTCGCCCGCCTGTCGAAGAAGATCGCCGAGGCCGGCCTGATGAACTGGCGCCCCGGCTACTACACCGTCCGGTCCATCGTCGTGGCCGTCGCCTACGCCGGGGGCTGGAGCGCGTTCGTCGTCATCGGCGCCGGGTGGTGGACCCTGGCGCTCGCCGCGTTCCTCGCCGTGATGTTCGGGCAGGTGGCTCTGCTCGCCCACGACGTCGCGCACCGCCAGGTCTTCCGCCGGCGCCGGCCCAGCGAGACGGCCGGCCGCATCGCCGGGGCCGCGATCGGGATGGGCTACGGATGGTGGCAGGACAAACACACCCGCCACCACGCCAACCCCAACCACGAGGACCTCGACCCCGACATCGCCCCGGACCTGCTGGTGTGGTCCCAGGACCAGGCCCGCGCCGCGACCGGACTGCCGAGGATCATCGGCCGTCGGCAGGCGTTCCTCTTCTTTCCCCTGCTCCTGCTCGAAGGGGTCAACCTTCATGTCTCCAGCGCGCGAGCACTGGGCAACCGCACCCTGAAGAGCCGCGCCCTGGACGGCACGCTGCTCTACGGGCACACCGCCGCCTACCTGACCGCACTGTTCCTCGTCCTCCCACCCGGCATGGCGATCGCGTTCCTGGCCGTCAACCAGGGCCTGTTCGGCCTCTACCTCGGCTGCCTCTTCGCCCCCAACCACAAGGGCATGCCGACCCTGACCGGCAACGACCGCCCCGACTTCCTGCGCCGGCAGGTCCTCACCGCACGCAACGTACGCGGCAGCTGGTTCACCGACCTCGCCCTGGGCGGCCTGAACCACCAGATCGAACACCACCTGTTCCCCAGCATGCCCAGCCCCCACCTGCGCAGGGCCCGGCCCATCGTCCGCCACTACTGCCAGGACTTGGGAGTCGACTATCTGGAAACCGGACTGATCGCCTCCTACCGGCAAGCACTCGCCAGTCTCCACCGAGCAGGAGCGCCACTGCGGCGAGCCCGTATCAGCAGCGCCCGAGCATGACGCACCGGCGCCGACGGTAGATGATCTCGCCGCCCTGTCTGAACCAGGAGGCAATCCCGTCGAACCGCTTGCATGAGTCGGCAGCTGTAACGCATCCAGATGCCCTTGCCGTACTCCAGCGCCTTGTCCCGGTGCCCGGCTGAAGTGATCCGGTGAGACCCAGCGGCTGGAACAGCCCCGTCGGCTTCCCGGCGCGGCTGCGTCGTCTTACGGCTCCCCTCCCAGATGGGCGCAATCGCAAATCCAGCGTCCCGCGAGCATCGCAGGAGCGCGCACTGTGTGCGGAGCCGAACGCGGTCATGCGCGCAAGCACAGTCGAGATCACGGCGAAGCCCCGCCGGAGCGCTCCGGCGGGGCTTCGTCCCAGGGCTCCGAGCAGAAGCCCCGTCGGGGGCTGGTTCCCGGATGGGCTTCACTGCTTCGCCCTCTCTCACAGACGCCCCTATAACGTAGGGGTGCGGAGGACCGGTCTGACCAGGTTGAAGACCTCTCGGGCTGCGTATCGCTTGAGGCATCGGACGATCTCACGCCGGGTCTTGCCCTCCTGCGTGCGGCGTTCGTAGTACGCCTGCGTGCGCGGGTCGTGGCGCAGGCG